>JAZNIM010000087.1:0-56644 GCA_045577475.1 Eubacteriales bacterium
TCTTCCGATGAGCGGGCTGTTTTGATACTTTTCCAGAGGGAAAAGTATGACTCGACCTCCGCAGAGGTCGAAACTCCTGCGATACATAAAAGTAACTTTCTGTCCGCAGAGGTCAAAACTCCTTCGATACATAAAACTATCTTACACAAAAACAGAGACTGTATCCAAAGTACGATACAGCCTCTTTTCTCATATTCTCTATTCAGCCTTTAATCCAAAGCATATCCCTTTTCAAATGCCTGAAGGTTAAGCTCAAGGAACTTTGCGGGAACGCAAGCCTTGATTGCCTTTACATATTCCTCTTTGGCAATATCCGAGTGCTTTGCAAACATACCTATAAGCACAACGTTTGCAGCCTTTGATGTGCCGCATTCTTCAGCAAGAGTCAAAGCATCCGCACTCATAAGCTTAACACCCTGAGCCTTGATTTTTTCTTCAATATCCGTAGGATACTCGGCAGCACCTATAATAACGGGCATAGGCATAATCTGCTGTGTGCTTGTAACAACAATGCCGTCCTTTTTGAGATAAGGAAGCCAGCGTGCAGCCTCGCAAAGCTCAAAAGAGAGAAGGAAGTCCGCCTCGCCTCTGCAAATAACGGGACTGTCAACTCTTTCGCCGTATTTTACGTATGTAACAACCGAGCCGCCTCTCTGGCTCATGCCGTGAACCTCGGATACCTTTACGTCGTAGCCCTGAGAAAGGAAGGTTGTTCCGAGAATTCTGCTGGCAAGCAGGCTTCCCTGTCCGCCTACGCCGCAAATCATAATATTAACTGTCTTACTCATTTTTACCTCTCCTTATCTCTTATGTTCTTCGATTGCGCCGAATGCACACATCTTTGCACAAAGTCCGCAGCCTGTACAAAGCGTGGTGTCAATTACAGCCTTACCGTCCTTGAAGCTTACCGCAGGACAACCTATCTTCATGCATGCCTTGCAGCTGCGGCACTTGTCGGAGTTCACCGTGAAGTATGTATCCTTCTTAACGGACTTCAACAGTACGCAGGGACGGCGTGTGATGATAACCGAAACTTCTTCTCTGCCAAGAGAATCTTTTATTGCTGCTTCAAGCTCTTTAACCTCGTTGGGGTCAACTATCTTAATGTCATTAACACCGAGAGCCTCAACAACCTTTTCAATACACATCTGGTGTGTAGGCTCGTTTTTGAGTGTCATGCCTGTTGCGGGATTCTGCTGGTGACCTGTCATACCCGTAATACTGTTATCACAGATAATAACGGTGGAATGAGCCTTGTTATAAACCATATTCATAATGCCTGTAAGACCCGAATGGCAGAAGGTTGAGTCGCCGATTACCGCAACAGACTTCCTGGGGTCAAGTCCGCCTGACTTGTTCATGCCGTGAAGACCTGCAATGGAGGCACCCATACAAAGGGTTGTGTCAACGGCACAAAGAGGAGCGGCAGAGCCGAGGGTATAACAGCCGATGTCGCCGCTTACGGTAACACCCAGCTTTTTGAGAACAAAGAACAGACCTCTGTGAGGACATCCGGGACAAAGCACGGGAGGACGTCCCGGGATTTCATCCTCAAGCTTTGCAAATTCAGGCTCTTTTCCGAGTAAGCACTTTGCAATAATTTCCTGTGAGAACTCGCCTAATATGGGAAGCTTGTTCTTGCCGTCACATTCAATGCCCATTGCCTTAACCTGCTGTTCAATAACAGGGTCAAGCTCTTCAACAACGATTACCTTGTCAACCTTTGAAGCAAATTCGCGTATGAGCTTTTCAGGAAGCGGATTTACAAGTCCGAGTTTTAAGTAGGATGCTGTTTCACCGAACACTTCTCTTGAGTAAACGTATGTAGAGCCTGCACAGATGATACCGATTTTTGTATCGTTATATTCTGCTCTATTGAAAGCACAGGTGTTTGCCCACTCTGCAATTGCTTTGAGTCTTTCTTCAACAACAACGTGGCGTTTAATTGCGTTTGCGGGAGCCATTACGTGCTTTGCGATATTCTTTTCGTAAGGCTTGATAACGCTTTCTTTGCGTTCGTGGGGCTCTACGGCACTCTGGGAATGAGCAACCCTTGTACTGGTTCTGATGATAAAGGGTGTGTCAAACTTTTCGGAAAGCTCAAAGGCTTCTCTTGTGAACACAAGGCAGTCGTTTGAATCGGAGGGCTCAAGCATGGGAAGCTTTGCAGCAACCGCATAATGTCTTGAATCCTGTTCGTTCTGGGAGGAGTGCATGCCGGGGTCGTCTGCAACCGCAATAACCATACCGCCCTCTGTTCCCACATATGAGCAGATAAACAGCGGGTCGCCTGCAACGTTAAGACCAACATGCTTCATTGCACAGAAGGAACGTGCTCCGGAAATGGATGCACCCAGTGCTCCCTCCATTGCAACCTTTTCGTTAGGTGCCCATTCTGCGTAAAGCTCGTCATACTCTGCGGCACATTCGGTAATCTCCGTTGAAGGAGTTCCGGGGTAGCTTGAAATAAATTTACAGTCTGCCTCATACAGACCTCTGGCAACAGCCTCGTTGCCAAGCATAATTTTCTTCATAGTCTTCATCCTTTATGTTTTGTAATAATATTAATCCTTTGGAAGATTAAACACTCCATCCTTCACGGCAGCGGAAAAATGTGCTTTTATAAGTCTTACCTTTCTTTTGCCGATAAGAGTTTCGTATTGTGTTATATATCCCTTTTCGATAAGCTTTTCCATGGCTTGTCTTACGGTGTCCTCGGGTATGTTGTTCTTCTGCGAAACCGCAGAAACGGTTTTGGAAAAAGTGGGACGTGAGTTTTTATGCTCCTTTTCCAAGCCGTAAAGGTTGAGCAAAATAAGAGAATAGCATTTCTTCAGCGGATCTTCTTTTTCTCCGATTTCAACAAATCTGCTTGCTGCCTGCTTGAGCTGTCCCGAAAAAGCGTTTTTAATTCCGTAAAGGACAACCTCCTTACCGCAGGAGTTCTTTAAAAACAGCACCACCGACGAAAAATGTCCGTCGCCTGTAAATATTACGTAGGTATCAATGTCTTTATCAAGGCATGCGCTTCTGTAAATGTGGTCAAGCATTATAAAATCAGTAAAATCTTTTTTAAAATAACCGCCGCCGTTGTTTGTTTCAACTATTTTATTGGTAAATCCCCGTATTCTGTGCATCTCTGCATTGAGTGACGGGTTTGAAAAATCACCGAAAAACGTCATTTCGGCTATGCTGTAATGCTGTTCAAGCTCCAGGGTAAAGCCCTTTATGTCGGGTCTTGTATTAAAATTCTTGTCAAGTGCTATATACCAGTGCTCAAAATCTATAAATACCGCCGCTTTTCTCTTTCCCTTGCTCTTTTTCAAAAATGAGAAAAATGACAAAAAATTCTTTCCTCCTTTCATCAAAAATACTGTCCTTTTACAATTAATACGTAATATTTGATTATTATATCACACTTTACCGCATTTTTCAACACTTTTTTCAAATATTTTATTCCGCAGCCAACAACAACTTCGTATGTAAACATTCTTTTACCACGATTGACAAAACCGTTGTTATATTGTATAATTATTGTGTATCAATTTACAAAGGAGGAGTATGCACTTTTACGCATACGCACCCATATGAAGAATTTATTCAGTATTCTTTTAGCAGCTTCCATTCTGACAAGTGCCGTATTCTCTGCTCCCACAATGATGCCCAGCTTTGACAGCATTGCGGAATCAGATGTTGAAGCGTCCCGGGACAGCGTGGAAAGCACCGTCAACACAGAGGCTTCCAAGCCCTCCCTTGCACCCGTTATAGACGGCATTGCAGAGGAGGACAGCCATGAAAAGCCGTCAAACCATTCTGACGACGATGCTTTTCTGATGTTTGATATTTTCGAGGGCGGTGACGGCAGCGAAGAAGCACCCTATGAAATAGCAACAGTAACACAACTGGAGTATTTTTCCAAGATGATAAACAGCGGTGATGCTGATTACATCGCCTGTCATTACAAGTTGGTTGCCGACATTGACCTTGGCGGTACAACCTGGACCCCCATAGGCTTTTATACAAAGGATTTGGAATTTTCCTGTGCATTTCAGGGAAGCTTTGACGGTGACGGTCATACTATCTCAAACTTTACCGTTTCGGACAGTGAAACAAGATACATGGGTTTCTTCGGTCAGACCTACAATGCCCAAATCAAAAACCTTACTCTTGACAATGTAACCATCAACGCCGACAGAACAGCCTCTGAGGACGCTGCTGCATACGCAGGCGTGCTTGCGGGACGTATTGTTTCTGAAGGTATCGGCGGAAAAAGCACAATTGAAAACTGTCATGTAACAAATTCCTCCGTAAGTCTTGCCTGCAACACGGACACCTTTGCGGGCGGTTTTATCGGTTTTTCCCTTGCGGGTGCATATTCGGAAATTAACATATTCAACGTAAGTTCCACCTCTGATGTAAACGTTGTAAACAAGGCAACTGAAGACAAGGTATCGGATACTTCCTATTACTCAGCAGAAGGTGCAGGTCTTATTGCTTACTTCGGTGCTCTCACCAACGGCACTATGTCCTTGAGAAACGCACACAGCAGCGGCAATGTCACCGTTGACTGTTCTTCCTCAGCCCATGTTAACGCATTCGGCGGCGGTCTTATCGCTCAGACTGCAACAAGAATCGCAAAACAAGTGGGCGGTGTTGCTTACATCTCATCCTGCCACGCCTCGGGAAATGTAAAGGTTGACGGACAGCTCAGCGTTTTTGCAGGCGGCTTTGCAGGAAATGCAGGCGCAACCAAAAACATGTTTATATCCGACTGCTATGCTTCGGGTGATGTTTCTTCCTCAAGTAAATTCAAGTACTGTGCACCCGGCGGCTTTGTGGGTCAGATAGATTTTGACAGCTACTCGGATTCAATGGGCAAGCCATTTTCTTCAAACTACGCCTCAGGCGATGCGGTAGACACCCTTCTTGCATCGGGAAAGAGCCTTGAATCCTACGCAGGCGGCTTTGTAGGTTACAGCTTTGCTCCCATTTTCAAGGACTGCTATATTCTTGAAAGCCAGTTTGTTTCAGGTAAGGAAATTTTTGAAAACACAGACGAAGCCAAAGGTCTTGTGATAATAAGCAACGAAGCCTCCTTAACTCCGGAAGGATATCCCGCCTTTGATTTTGATAACGTATGGCAGATGGATGCTGCGGCTGATTATCCTTACCCCACACTCAGACCAATACTGGGCGTTGTAGTTTTCTACAGCGAAGGAAAATACTTTGACGAAACCTATTTCGGCGAAGACGGAAAAGCATACGCACCTGAGCTTGAACCCGAAAAGGAAGATACCGTGGAGTTGGATTATTTCTTCTCCCACTGGTCACTTACAGAAGACGGCGAAGCCTTTGACCTTGAAAACACACTTATTACTCAGAACACCGTTCTTTATGCCGTATTCGGCTCGGAAAAGCAAAAATATGATATAAGCTTTATTTCCAACGGAAAGAATTTTGTTGACACAGAAAAAATCGAATACGGAAGCACCGTTACTGTTCCCGCTTCCAATCCAAAGAAACCCGAAACCCAAAGATACCGCTATGAATTTGATTACTGGTCACTTTCCGAAAACGGCTCGGAGGTTGACTTTGATACATTTACCGTAACAGGCAATACAACCTTCCATGCAGTATTTACGGAAATAGATAAAACCGCCTGGAACGGTGCAGTTGCAGACTCCTTTAAGGAAGGTCTCGGTTCGGCATCAATGCCCTACATTATTTCCTCAGCCGAAGAATTTGCACTTATGGCTGAGCTTGTGAACCAAGGAAATTCAGCATACATCGGTTCATACTTTGCTTTAGGTGCAGACATTAATCTGGGTTACAACAACTGGACACCTGTGGGAACCGAAGAATATCCCTTCAATGCTCATTTTGACGGCAACGGCTATTCCGTCAACCGCTTCAAGATAAGAACAGGAAAATATATGGGTCTTTTCGGTTATGTTAAAAACGCAACTATTGAAAACCTTTATCTTTCCGATTTTGAAATTGATTCAGACGGCTATACAAGCAGCGAAAAAATGTATGTGGGCGGCCTTGCAGGATACGTCGACAGCTACAGAAGCACTACAGTAATTGACAGCGTTTACGTAAGTGCCTCCCGGTTTGAAGTCAACGCAGAGGTAAACGCACTGTATGTCGGCAACATTGCGGGCTACGTTAACTCCAAAGAAGCAGGACGCTCATTAATCTCCAACAGCTACGCTACAAGTGATATTACCGCATCCAACAATTCCTCTGTCGGAACAACCTATGCAGGCGGTATTGCAGGTTATATGTATACATATGCAAGCACCCTTTCAAAGGCTTCCACCTGCTATTATGTGGGTTCAATTGCAAGCTACGGCACAATTAAGAGCTGTGCAGGCGGTCTTACAGGTGCAATTTACTCTTACGGAAGTGCATATTCTCCCAGCGTACCCACAGATGGCTCGCTTTCAAATGAAGCATCAGACTTTGATATTATGCTTGAAAACTGCTTTGCTGCCGCTTCCGTAAGTGCTACTGCAAAAACAGAATCCAAATCTGCGGCATACGCAAGTGCGGTTTCAGGTGAAATTTCACAGTATGCAGGCATTAACAAAGTGTTCTATCAGAGAGGTCTTGCCGTAATTTCTTCGGGAACAGTCAACTATCACGGCACCTCCGCTTCGGCTGCAACCCTTGAAACCAAGAACTTTATCAGCTCAAACGTCGGCTTTGATTTTGTTAACACATGGACATATGTGGGCAGCGGAAAGTATCCCGTGCTTAAAACCATGTATTCTGACAAGCCTCTGCTTCGTTTAAACAACGTTGAATACGAGGACGGAACACTCAATGCAAGCGTAACCGCTTACGCAAGATCCTCCAATTATACCGTTATCGTGGCAGTATACGACGAAAGAAACAGACTGGTTGCTTCCAAGAGAACAAAACTTACCGCATCCGAAGAAGCAAATGAATTTGACGTTTCCTTCGACAATCTGAGATCAGCCTACCGTGTTAAGATTTCAGCAATTGATTCACTGTCATTTGCTCCTTTGTTCTCACCCAAGGAATGGTATCTCTAATCCGCAAACCAATACTTATTCAGGCTGTCCGCTTTTAAAACGGACAGCCTTTTTTCGACTCACGGATGTTTGTGCAAATTTACATAAATATCGCTAAAAACGCATATTGGAAGACATTAAATTTGTGCAAAATACCTCTTGTAAAAAAGCGTAATATATTGTATAATGTTATGAGCTAAAAGGGTTCACGACAATATAATACCGTGAACCTTTTTGTTTAATCAAATCTTTTTTAAAGGAGTAAGAACAATGAAAAAGCTTCTCACAGTTGTTCTCGCAATCATGATGGTTGCACTTTGCCTCGTTTCTTGCGGCGGCGAATCCGCATCAGCAGGCTACACATCCAAAAACACAGAATACTTCATCGGCGGTACAGGTCCTCTCACAGGCAGTGCTTCAAGCTACGGCATTTCCGTTCAGAACGGTGCTATGCTTGCTATTGAAGAAATCAACGCAAACGGCGGTCTTAACGGTGTTAACTTCAAGTTCGACATCAAGGACGACCAGGCTGCAGCTGATAAGGCTTCCACAGCTTACGACCAGCTCTTTGAAGCAGGTATGCAGATTTCCTTCGGTTCCGTAACAAGCGGTTCTTGCGAAGCATTTGCTGCAAAGGCTGCTGCTGACAACCTCTTCTTCATGACACCTTCAGCTTCCGCTGACATCTGTATTGCAGAAGACAACGCTTTCCGTGTATGCTTCGGCGACCCCGACCAGGGTATCCTTGCTGCACAGCAGCTCACAGCAGAGTTTGAAAACATCGGTGCTATCTACGATACAAGCGATACATACTCCGCAGGTATCTACGATGCATTCAAGGCTGAAATGGCAGAGCTTGGCGTTGAGTTCAAGACTCAGACCTTCGACGCTGAAAACAAGAAGGACTTCTCCACACAGGTTGAAGCTCTCAAGGATTGCGACGTTATCTTCCTTCCCTTCTACTACACAGAAGCAGGTCTTGTTGCTAAGGCTGCAGTAGCTAAGGGCTGTGAAGCAGTTCTCTTCGGCTGCGACGGTCTTGACGGTATCGCAGGTCAGGTTGATGAAACTGTTACAAACACAATCAAGTACATCACGCCCTTCGACGTTAACAGCGACAACGAAAAGGTTGCTTCATTCGTAGCTTCCTACACAGAAAAGTACGGCACAGCTCCCGACCAGTTCGCAGCTGACGGCTACGATGTTATTATGGCTATCTTCCAGGCAATGACTGAAGCAGGCGTTAACGATGTTACAATCGCTCCCGATGCTCTTTGCGAAATCGTTAAGGAAACAATCACATCCGAAGGTTTCGTTTACGAAGGCGTAACAGGCGAAATGACTTGGGATAAGTCTGGTGCAGCTACAAAGGCACCTATCATCGTTGAACTCGGCAAATAATTCAGTTTTTACTTGAACGCTTTGGTTGGGCATGATGTTTTCGTGTCCAACCAAACTTTGCATTTTAAACATTGGGCTTTTTGCCCCAAAAATCGTTTTTCCCGCCCCAAAAGGTGGTAAAGTTAGGAGCAGCATTTATGTTAATAACACTGATAGACGGACTTAGCCTTGGCAGTATATATGCACTTATTGCCCTTGGCTATACGATGGTATACGGTATCGCAAAGATGCTTAATTTTGCCCACGGTGACGTAATTATGGTTGGTGCCTATGCTATTATGCTTACACTTTCCTACACCGTTTCTCCCCTTGCGGCAATAATTGTATCGGTTGTCCTTTGTACCGTTCTCGGAATTGTCATAGAAAAAGTTGCCTACAAGCCTTTAAGAGGTTCTTCTCCTCTTGCAGTGCTTATTACGGCAATCGGCGTAAGCTATTTCCTTCAGGGTATCGCACAGTTGATTTTCGGCTCTCAGCCTATTCCTGTTGATTCCTCCTGGAAGCTTCCCGCAATTCCCTTTTTCAACAAGATCGGCATCACAACCTCAGCTGTTGTGACACTTATCTGCGGTGTTATAATCATGGTTGCTCTTACGGCATTCATCAAATACACAAAAACAGGTTGTGCCATGGTTGCCGTTTCCGAGGACAAGAGTGCGGCAATTCTCATGGGTATCAACGTAAACAAAATCATTTCGACTACCTTTGCAATAGGATCGGCACTTGCGGCTTTTGCAGGTATGTTCTATCTTTTACAAATTCCCAACGCAGAGCCAACCCTCGGCGCAATGCCCGGTATCACAGCCTTTACGGCAGCAGTTATCGGCGGTATCGGTTCTATTCCCGGGGCAATGATTGGCGGTATTTTACTCGGAGTAATCGAGAAGCTTTGCCTTGCTTCTCCTCTTGCACCTTATACCGTAGCTGTTAAGTTCAGCTTACTCATAATCATTCTTCTTGTTAAACCCACGGGTCTTCTTGGTAAGATAACCAGAGAGAAGGTGTAAGAATGAAAAACAAAAAATTCGATTTTAAAGTTAAAGATTTTATAAACTACGGCATTGTGCTTGCACTGTTAATTTTCGGTGTAGCTATGCTTATGACAGGAAGGCTGCGTTCTTCAACGGCACAGCTTCTTGCCCAGATGGGTTACAGCATCATTCTTGCAGTATCCCTTAACCTTGTTGTAGGCTTTCTCGGCGAGTTAAGCCTCGGCCACGCAGGATTTATGTGCGTCGGCTCTTACATCGGCGGCTTCTGTGCAATACTCTTAAAGCAAAACGTATTGCCCGGCATGAAGCTTCCCGTTATTATAATCGCAATGCTTATCGGCGGCGCTGTTGCCGCATTGTTCGGCTTTATCATCGGTCTGCCCTCACTCAGACTCAAGGGCGACTATCTTGCAATCGTAACGCTTGCGTTCGGTGAGATTGTAAGAAACATCTTCAAAAACCAAGAAATATTCGGCGGGGCAAGAGGTCTTACAACCGGCAGCCTCACCTATGATACAAGACAATCCCCCACCCTTTTCATCGTCACCTTTATTGTTGCGCTCATTATGCTCATCGTCGTTCAGAACCTTGTAAAGAGCAAGCACGGCAGAGCTATAACCGCCATCCGTGACAATGAAATTGCTGCAAAAGCAATGGGTATCAACGTTACCTTCTACAAGCTGTTTGTATTTATCATTGCCGCATTCTTTGCAGGCTGTGCGGGTGTTATTTACTCCCACACAACAACTCCCGTACTCTACACCTTCTTCTCCTACAACTACTCCATTGAAATACTCGTTATGGTAGTTCTCGGCGGAATGGGCAGCATTTCGGGTTCGATACTTGCAGCAATCTTTATCACAGGCATGAACTTTGTGCTTCAGAGCCAGCTTTCAGGCGACCTTGCTTCATTAAGAAACGTTGTATATGCAATCATTCTTATTGTGGTTGTGGTATTCGGAAACGCCCCCGCTCTCAAGAGCTTCAGAGAAAAGTACAGCTTTGGTGCACTTATTGCACGCTTCAGGAAAAACAAAGTATCAGATCCCTCCAAGAAAAAGGATGACGAAGCAAAGTGGGCAAGAGTTCCCACCAAAATCAAAATGGATGCCATCCTTTCAACCGATTTAAACACCGATCCCAACTCTTTCGGTGCAAACAACACCAGCGGCAAGGAGGGCAAATAAAATGAGTGAAGTTTTACTTCAAACCAAGAATCTCGGCATCTCCTTCGGAGGTCTTAAAGCCGTACAGGATATCAACCTTACAATCAACAAAAAAGAGCTTTGCGGTCTTATCGGTCCTAACGGTGCAGGTAAAACCACGGTATTCAACCTTCTTACGGGTGTTTACAAGCCCACCACAGGTTCATTCAACCTTGACGGCGTTGAGCTTGCAGGCAAAAAGCAGGAAATAATCAACCGCAAGGGTATCGCACGTACTTTCCAGAACATCAGACTTTTCAACAATATGACTGTTATCAGCAATGTTATGGTAGGTCTTCACAATCTTCCCGAATTCAGATGCACCCCCTTTACCAGCATGTTCAGACTTCCAAGACATTTTTCCAACGAAAGAAAAATGAGAGAGCGTGCAAAGGAGCTTCTTGAAATTTTCGGTCTTCTTGATGAAAGAAACGTACTTGCCTGCAACCTTCCTTACGGTAAGCAGAGAAAACTTGAAATCGCAAGAGCACTTGCCACAAATCCTAAGCTTCTTCTTCTTGACGAGCCTGCAGCAGGTATGAATCCCACGGAAACGGCAGAGCTTCTTGAATGTATCAAGATTATCAGAGAAAAGTTCGGCATTGCAATTCTTGTAATCGAACACGACATGAGCCTTGTCATGAACATATGCGAAAAGATTATGGTTATTGACTACGGTCAGACAATCGCTTACGGTACTCCCGAGGAAATTGCTTCCAACAAGCGTGTTATTGAAGCATACCTCGGCAAGGACGAAGAAGAAGAAACGGCTGAGTAGGAGGTAAATAACAATGTTAAAACTTGATAATGTATTTGTTTCCTACGGTGCCATTCAGGCAATCAAGGATGTAAGCATAACCGTTAACGACGGAGAGCTTGTTTCACTCATCGGTGCAAACGGAGCTGGCAAAACCACCATTCTTCACACCATTACAGGTCTTACGCCTGCCGCAAGCGGTTCAATCACCTATGACGGCATTGATTTAAGAAAGCATCCCGCATACAAGATTGTAACCGAGGGACTTGCACACGTTCCCGAAGGACGTCATGTATTTACAGGTATGACAGTTTCGGAAAACCTTGCTATGGGTGCTTACTTCAGAAAAGACAAAAAGAAGATTGCCACAGACCTTGAAAAGGTTTTCACCTTTTTCCCCAGACTTAAAGAGCGTTCCAAGCAGCTTGCAGGAACTCTCTCGGGCGGTGAGCAGCAGATGCTTGCCATGGGCAGAGCCATAATGTCAAGCCCCAAGCTTGTTGTTATGGACGAGCCTTCAATGGGTCTTTCCCCCCTGCTTGTTAAAGAAGTATTCAATATCATAAAGCAGATGCACGAGTCGGGTATAACCATTCTTTTGGTTGAACAGAACGCAAAAATGGCACTCTCAATTGCAGACCGTGCTTACGTTCTTGAAACAGGTAAAATCGTCATGGAAGGCAACGCAAGCGACCTCCTCGGCGACCCCAGAGTAAAAAAAGCCTACCTCGGTGCTTAGTCGGGTACGCCCGACAGCGGTGACGTGAGTCGGGAACGCCCGACAGCGAATACGTGACCACATCGTAGCAAATAATCCTGTCACCGATGCCCGAACTGTGTTCCGTTTGACCGCCATAAACGCCAGCGGTCAAACTCGATGCTTCACCAACGGAACATAAGAATTAATTTGTGTTAATGATGCACAGTTAGCCAAAAAGACAGCCAAATAGCGGCTGTCTTTTTGTTTTTCCATAATAAAATGTATGGAACAACGGTCACATCATCCCACGGTAACAAAAAAGAACCGCCTGAGCGGTTCCAACAAATATTAATAAAAATCAAACTTCTTCAACAATTACTTCCTCAGAAACTATGAATTTTTTCACTTCTGAGTCAGCTCTTTCTTCACAAACCGCAGAGAGAACGTTTACCGTAAGTAACACAAGCATCACCAACGCCGCCACAAACACAAGCTTTATTTCCATTGATATTTTCTTTAACATTTATAAATCATCCCTTTACAGATTGAATACATCATATCCGAGATTTCATAATCTTTTGTTTACAAATATGTTATACCACCAATAATTCAATTTGTCAATAGTATTTTTTAATTTTCTTAACATTTGCTTCATTTGAGCAAATTTTACATTTTATTATTGTAAATATTCAACAAATGTTATTGACTGAGTAAACAAGTATGGATATAATAAGTCATGTTAAATGGTATTATGTTTTCATTCAAATACATTCCTTTATGCAGGAGGTAAGGATATGACAAAAACACGTTTCAATCTGCCAAAATACACCCTCAGTGAAGAACTGCTGAATTCAATAAGCCACGGCATCGGTGCAGGACTGTCTGTTGCAGCATTGGTTTTATGCATTGTTCGTGCAGCTTATCAAAGCACAGCCGCAGGTGTTGTGGGTGCTTCCATTTACGGTGCTACGCTTGTTATTCTTTACTGCATGTCAACCTTATATCATGCTATTACCAATCAAACAGCAAGACGTGTTTTCAGAGTATTCGACCACACCTCCATATATCTTCTCATTGCAGGAACATACACTCCAATAACCCTTGTAACCCTCAGAGGTCCTATGGGTTGGACACTCTTTGGCATCGTCTGGGGCATTGCTGTTCTGGGAATTGTATTTAACTCCATAAGCATTGAGCGATTCAAGAAGTTTTCCATGGTAAGCTATATTGTCATGGGCTGGGCGATAGTTATCGGTGCAAAGGACATTATTGCAAAGCTTGACAGGGGCGGACTTATGTTCCTTCTTTTAGGCGGAATTGCTTACACCGTTGGTATTATTTTCTATGCACTCAAGAAAAAGAGATACATGCACTCGGTATGGCACTTCTTTGTACTTGCAGGAAGCATTCTTCAGTTCTTTGCCGTGTATATCTATGTTCTTCCCGTAAAATAACAGGCAATCGCAGCCGCAAATATTTCTTCTTAAAAAATTCAAAGCTGACAAGAACTGTTCTACGGAGCAGTTCTTTTTATTATTTGATACAATTTATACAATTTCTCAGTGATTTTTCGGTGATTTATCATAATATTGACTCAAATTTTGTAAACAATCACCAAATCTGTTGACACATGCTCACGAAAAAGCTATAATAATAAGGTATAATTGTGTCAAAATTTGTTTTGGCAGAATTTCTGTATTTAAAATATAATAATGTATAACAAGTGTGTACAAAAACACACCATGAAATGAGGTTCACAAATGAGCATCAAGGTAACAAAATTCGGCGGCAGCTCTCTTGCCAGTGCCGAACAGTTCAAGAAGGTTGCAGACATAGTTCTGTCTGACCGTGACAGAAAGTATGTAGTTCCTTCCGCACCCGGCAAGCGTTTTTCGGGTGACACAAAGGTTACAGACCTTCTCTATCAGTGCTATGACGAATTCAGCAGAGGCGAGGACTCCCCCGCTTTTGTTCAGATTAAAGAAAGATACAATCTCATAATTGAGGGTCTTGGTCTTGACCTTTCCCTTGACCACGAGTTTGAGCTTTTAAGACTCAGCTTTATCGGCAGAGCAGGACGTGACTATGCCGCAAGCCGCGGTGAATACCTTAACGGTATCATTCTTGCAAAATACCTCGGCTTTGACTTTATTGATGCGGCTGACGTTATCTTCTTCAAGGGTGACGGCACATTCGACTCCGAAAAGACAAACGACGTCATGAGTGAGCGTCTTGCAAAAAGCGAATACGCCGTAATTCCCGGCTTCTACGGCAAAATGCCAAACGACACCATCCGCACCTTCTCAAGAGGAGGAAGCGACATCACAGGTGCTATCGTTGCAAGAGCTGCCCATGCGGACGAATACGAAAACTGGACAGACGTATCCGGCTTTATGATTGCCGACCCCAGAATTGTTGAAAATCCTAAGTACATCTCCGTAATCACATACAAAGAGCTTCGCGAGCTTTCCTACATGGGTGCTACCGTTCTTCACGCAGACTCAATTTTCCCCGTTAAGACCAGCGGTATTCCCATTCACATCAAGAACACCAACGCTCCCGACGACGAGGGTACAATGATTGTTACCCACACAACCCCCGAAGAAGATACAACCGTTATCACGGGTATCGCAGGCAAAAAGGACTTCTCGGTTCTCACCCTTGAAAAGGACATGATGAACGAGGAAAAGGGCTTTGGCAGACGTCTTTTACAGGTTCTTGAAAGACATGACCTTTCCTTTGAGCACCTTCCCAGCGGCATTGACACCATGAGCGTTGTTATCAACGACCACGAGCTTGCAGGCAAGGAAGACGACATCATTGCAGACCTTGTTGAAACCTGTTCACCCGACACCATCAGCGTTGAAAAGAACATCGCACTTATCGCTGTTGTCGGACGAGGCATGAAGAATGCCAAGGGTACTGCGGCAAGTCTTTTCAGTGCGTTGGCAGCAGCCGACATCAACATCAGAATGATTGACCAGGGTTCAAGCGAGCTTAACATCATCGTAGGCGTTGACAACAAGGACTTTGAAAAGGCAATTACCGAAACCTATGCTTACTTTGAAAAGAACAATCTCATTTAAATTTTTTATTTAAATTGTTCACAAAATGCTGTAGATTTTACTGCTTTATTGTGCTAAAATCTTGTCAACAATAAAGGCGATGACCGGAAACAAGTAAGTCTGTTTCACACATCTTCAGAGAGCCGTCGGTTGGTGAAAGGCGGTAGATTGGAAGCATGCTGAATACATTCCGAGAGCTGCATACCGAAGTTCTGCGACGGCAGAAATAGGCTATGACGTTTCACACACGTTACAGTGTAAGGGTTAAGGCAGAGCCTTGAAACGAAGAAATCCGACTCGAGTGGTTTTCTTTTGGTGACTGTCCGACCTGCAAAGGCTTTTACCGAAAGGCAAGAGCAAATTGAGGTGGTACCACGGTTTATATCGTCCTCTGCTATTTAAATTGGCAGAGGGCTTTTTTTATACCATTTGTCCAACGCCAAAGGAAAGGAATGATTTAAATGGTATTAAAGGTTTTATTACTTGTTATTTTCTTTGCTGTTACGGTTGGTGTAGGTATTTACTGCCGCAAAACAGCCACAGACGTTAACGGCTTCGTTCTCGGCGGAAGAAGCGTAGGTCCCTGGCTTACGGCGTTTGCTTACGGCACAAGCTACTTCTCGGCAGTTATTTTCATCGGCTATGCAGGTCAGTTCGGTTGGAAGTACGGTATTGCTTCCACATGGATTGGTATAGGAAATGCAGTTCTCGGCTCACTTCTTGCGTGGTACGTGCTCGGACGCCGCACAAGAATCATGACACAAACCCTCGGCTCTGCAACTATGCCCGAGTTCTTTGAAAAGAGATACAATTCAAAGCCTCTTAAGGTTGTTGCTTCTGCCATTACATTTATTTTCCTTATTCCTTACACAGCATCTCTTTACAACGGTCTTTCAAGACTCTTTGAGTCTGCATTCGGAATTGACTATGCTTACTGCGTAATCGCAATGTCCGTTCTTACAGGTATCTATGTAATCGCAGGCGGTTACATGGCAACGGCAATCAACGACTTTATTCAGGGTATTATAATGCTTGTGGGTATTGTTGCGGTAATCGGCGCTGTTCTTAACAGCCACGGCGGCTTCATCGGCTCACTCACAGAGCTTACAAAGGTAGCCGTTCCCGAAACAGCAGGTCCTATAACTGAGGCAGGCACATTCGCTTCAATGTTCGGTCCTGACCCCGTAAACCTTCTCGGCGTTGTAATTCTCACATCCCTCGGTACATGGGGACTTCCTCAGATGGTTCAGAAGTTCTACGCCATCAAGAGCGAAAAATCCATCAAGAGAGGCACACTCATTTCCACATTCTTTGCTGTTATCGTTGCAGGCGGATGCTACTTCCTCGGCGGCTTTGCAAGAATTTCAGGCGTTGAAGTGCAGCCCGGCACAGACGTTCCCGTAGGCGGCTACGATGCAGTTATTCCAAAGATGCTTGAAGGTCTTCCCACATTATTAGTTGCCATTGTTATCGTACTTGTTCTTTCAGCATCAATGTCAACCCTCTCTTCCCTTGTTCTTACATCAAGCTCAACACTTACTCTTGACTTCATCAAGGGCACCTTTGTAAAGGACATGAAGGAAAAGAAGCAGCTTCTTATTATGCGTATTTTCATCGTTGTATTTGTCGTACTTTCCGCAGTAATTGCCATCTTCCAGGTTAAGGCAAAGAGCGATGCGGTTGCATTTATTGCACAGCTCATGGGCGTATCCTGGGGTGCTCTTGCAGGTGCATTCCTTGCTCCCTTCCTCTACGGTCTGTACGCAAAATGGGCTTCCAAGGCAGCTACATGGACTTGTATGATTTTCGGTGCAGGCATCATGATTGCAAATCTTCTGTTCAGAAGCAGTTTCCCCGTAATTCTTCAGTCACCCATCAACTGCGGTGCTTTCGCAATGCTTGCAGGTCTTGTAATCTTCCCCATCGTTTCACTTATTTCAAAGAAACCCGACAAGGATGTTGTAGAACACGCATTTACAGGAGTTTACGAAAGACTTGAAGACTAATTAAAGACAAAATTCAAGGAGTCATCCCTTTGGGTGACTCCTTTTTTCGCTGTTTAGTTTTACTTACATAACGATTTCATACATCTCGAATATATCCATTTTATCAACATGGATTGTGGCAAAGCCGTCATCAAATTTCACGGGCATTTGTGCTCCGTCAGATACTCTTATTACCTTTTTCGGCTTACTTTCCGTTCTTAACGATACATCAAAGTCGTAAAGCTTTCTTGCTCTGCCCACCTCAAAAATCTGTGTGGTGTTAAGCTGATAGCCGTTTTCTGTCTTAAAGGTAACCACCTCAACGTCTACGGGTGCATCCGTCTTTACAGGCGAACAATAGCTGAAAGCATCACAGATAAATTCCGTGAACAGCTCCTGATAATGATAACCCTGCTGACATTCAAAGGGAAGTGCAGACCAGATGACCTCACCCTTGCCAACCTTTTTTCTGAGAATCACAGGCATGTGGGTATACACACCGGGCGGATTTGAATGAATGGAGGCATATTTAAGCTCTGTCTGTACTGTAAGAGGCTTTGTCAGGGTTGCAAGCACATCACAGTTCTCATAGCCTTCAAGTATGGGACAAGCTCCCTCATATGCAAGAGGATACTTTGCGGTAAATATACCGAATTTGCCCATCTTGTCCGTAGGTGAAATGTAATTTGCTATTTCCTTTGTAAATCCTTCAACAGTAACCCCAAGAAGTGCTTTTACAAGCTCTCTGTTATCCCAGGAGCTGAAATACAGCTTTCCGCCGTTTTCAACATACTTTATAATTCTTTCGTTGTCGATTTTATCTTCGCATGTGAGCGCTGATGCAATAAGCACCTTGTATCCGTCAAGGTCATGGAAATGCCCCGTTATGCCGTGAGGTATGTGTTCCTTGACAAAGGCTTCGGCAATATTTACAGCGCCCTCATGATTGGTATATGGCATCTTGACAGGCTTGTATTTACCAACGTGAGAGAAGTACAGACCTATGTCCTCAAGCATTTCCCCATGCATTTTGTCTTCAAACTTCTCAGTTTCGCTGAATACCTCGCCAAGCTGTGCATACACTCTTTCATCCAGTGTTCCTGTAAGGTCAATTGCATCAATAACCAGCGTTGCTCCGTGGTGTGCAAGAGTGTTGAAAGCTGAGGACAGCATAACGTCCTTGGATTTTGTAAGTGTGTGCTTTCGTAAGGTCTCGCATCTTGCAAACATATATTCATAAGGCTGATTTCTCGTAATATTCTTATAGAACTTGCAGGTAAAGGAATGATTGTAGGGACTGCCGTAAAGGTCGCCGCCTGCATAGTCGCAATTGCTGTTTACTTCCTCGGCACAGCCGTAGTTCACAAGAAGTGCTCCCTGTACAAAGTTCTGCTCAACGCTTACGTCCTTGCCAAAGTACTTCTTTGTTGCGTCATATGTAAGATGTGTGAATTCTCCCATCCACTCACGGCGCTTATCGAGAAATTTCAGATACCTTTCATCACCGAGGTTGGGACTTGGTATTTCTCCGCCCACCTCATCTGCAAATCTCTTTTTGCAGTGTCCGCAATGACATTCATAAGGCCAGAAGGGCATGTCATAGAACATACCCTCAACGGTGAAATACTCGCTCATTTCCTTAATCTGGTCTACCACAAACTGCCTGTAATCGGGATTGTTGGGACAGCAGTGACCGTATCTTGCACTTAATGCCTCATTAACGGTGGGATTCGGATTTTCAAACCCGTAGTCACGTCTTGACTTTCCGTTTTTGTCCACCATTTTCCAATCGGGATGCTTGTCGTGCTCACGGGTGTTGTATATAAGGCTGTAATAGCCGATAACATCAATGCCGTTCTCGTGGCAAAGGTCAACCGTTCTTTTTATAAGGTCCTCCCTGCCGATAAGAGCCTTATGCATGTCGCCGTTTTTGGTGGGATAATAGCAAATACCGCAGTGTGACTGAAAGTATATCATCGCTGACTGAATTTTTGCCCTTTTCAGGTTTTCAACATAGTTTTCAGGTGAAAACTCAGACAAAAGCATGTCGTCCCAGTCCTCAATATGCATGTCGCAAAGATGACGTCTGTAGGATTTACTGAACCACATATTCTCTCCTCCTGATACTGTTTTTTCTATAATACCATATTTCCAATCAGATTTCAAGCTCGGGATTTTCCGCAAAGTGCTTGAGCATAACTATAGGCTCAGTCCCGGAGGTGTTTACAATTGTAACCCCTTCCTTTGCCGCCTTTTCGGTAACAAAAAATTCGTCGTTTGTCAGCTCACCGTAGCGTATAAGAGTGGGAGTTTCAATGTCCCAATCGCCGAATTTTCCCCTACCCTGAATAAGTATAAAGCCGTATGCCGCCGCATCCTTTATAACAGCCGTCTGACCGGGGTATACCGTCAGCCGCTTTGCAGGTCTGCAAAATGAACGGGGTACCCAGGTGGGTGCAAGTCTTAATATTCCTTTTCCTTCTTCAAGCAGCTTTTTAGCAAGTGACATAGTAAAACCTCCTGTTTTTATTTAATTATAACAGGTTACATCACACATAAAAATCAACAACTGTTTCAAATAATAGCATTTTTGTTCTTTTATGTTGACTTTGTGCTGTTTTGATGCTACAATTTTCTTGTAAGGAGGCGTGTGTATGCTATCCATTGTAAAGCATGAGCTTATGCAAACCTTAGAGCATTTCTACAACGTAACGGGAATAAAAATCGTGCTGTACGACAACACAAGAAACGTGCTTGTAACATATCCCGAGGCTTTCAATCCATTCTGCACGCAAGTCAGAGGTGTGGAGTGTCTTAGAAAACGCTGTCTTGACTGCGACAACCACGGCTTCGATATGTGCGACAAAACGGGACAGCCTTATATTTACAAATGCCACCTGTCCATCACCGAGGCAATTGCACCCATTTATGCAGGCGACACAAAGCTTGGATATCTCATGTTCGGTCAGGTGTTATGCGAGGACGACATAAAAAAAGCAAGAAGGTGTGCTCTGGAAACAGCCAAAAATTTCGGTGTTAATGAAAAAGAGCTGTTAGCCTCCCTTGACACCTTTACCACAGCCTCAACAACCTATCTTGCCTCTGCACTTAAAATAATGAGCATGTGTGCAGGATATTTATACACCAATGAGATTATCAAAAACAGCTCTGATGCTCTTGCAGGACGACTGAAGGAATACATAATCAGCCACATTGCCGAAAATCTTGACACAAAACAATTATGTAACGTGTTTTACGTTTCAAAATCCAAGCTTTATAAGACCTCGCTGTCCGCCTTTGGCATGGGAATTACCCAATACATAAGGCATGAAAGAATTGAGAAAGCGAAAAAGCTGCTCACATCAACCTCTGAGTCAATATCGAGCATTGCCGCATTGACAGGTATTAACGACACAAACTATTTTTCAAGAATTTTTAAAGAAAGCACTTCACTTACGCCGAGGCAGTACAGACAAAAGCAAATCCGAGGTTCATAAGCCTCGGATTTTTATTATATTCTCTTAAAGCAGTTAATCGTACAAATGAATTCCCTCACACACACGCAGATTTAACAGCTTGTTTTCAGTCTGCTTATCAAACCCCATTTCAAGGCTCACATTCCTGTCAAAACGGGTAAAGCCAAACTGCCTTTTTTCTCCGCCGTCGCAAAATACACCGTCTGTCACAAAGTAAACAGCACACACGCCGCCGTCAAATACCGCCGTCACGGTGTGATTTCTGCCGTCGGACAGAATTTTATCGTCATTGATAAATTCAAGTTTATCCTGACCTTTTTTTACGGTGAGCTTTATGTCGCCGTTTTCCTCACGTGTTATACAAAGTGTATCCGAGGAGTACAAAATCCCCTTTTCCTCACCTGTTTCAAAGCGAATACTGCAGGATTTTTCATTGCCAACAGACAAAGCCGCACCGTCTGTGTTTTTCCAGTCTGCCGTTTCAGAGGGACTTCCCCAAAGGCTCTCCACCTGCTTTTTGTCAAGCTTATGTACTCTTGCAATTGTTTTCTGAGTTTCGGTAAGGTAATACTCTCCCCCGTCCTCAACAAGGTCGGGATAGCTTATTCTCACCTTTGCATCCTCATCATACAAAAACGGCTGAGGCTGACCGAAATTAAGAACCATTCCATTTTCCGTCATACATTCCACAGCACCGCACAGCCAGACGGGATTTCTGTCGTCATAGCCTTTTCCGCCGTGGTTGTGAAACCAGTAAACATACTTGCCGTTTTCGCATTTCCATATAAAATTCGCAGCTCTCGGGTGTTTTACACGTCTGCCGTTAGCAAACCTCAGCGGCTCAGGGTGTGAAAAGCTATGGCAATTGTCACGGCTGTATGCACAGTAGGGACTGCCCGAAATTGTCCTGAACACGCAAAAAACCGTTCCATCGGACAGACGTACAAAGCTGTGCTCCTCCGAAATAATGCTGACATCCTTTGGTGCACGTATGCCGATATCCCCGTCGGGAAGCGTGTTCCATACCAGCTTTTCGGGATTTTTTTCGGTGTTGATGTTAGGACATTCAAGCAAAACGCCCTCGCTGTGCTCCATAAAGGTGCGTCCGAACTCACGGATTTTATACAGCGGAACAAGCACTCTGTCCTCAATCTCAAAAGGCTTTCCCACATTCCAGAAGTACTTTATTTCACCCTTATACGGGTTTAGCCTGTCAACCTCAAAGGTTCGCTGGGGTATATCGTACCACTTATCCGACCAGCTCAGTCCGTTATCATCGCTGTAACGGAGCACAAAGTGCCCCTGCGTATCAACACGGTAACACAGACCGTCTTTATAATCGGGGTGCGATGCAATTATGCTTCTTGTATTATCGGCGTTGAAGTTATAAAAGCAGTATATACGTCCGTATTTTGTCTTATACAAAACGGAATATGAGGATTCAGGCAGATTTTCAGGAGAAACATCGGTAATATCCTTCCAGCTTTTGCCCTTGTCACAGCTTCTCAGAGAAACCACATGCTGTCCCGCCGAGCCTTCCTCAAGACCGCCTACCGTTATTGTCATAAGCCAGTGACCGTCATCCGTTTTCACAATATAAGGCTGGTCACTGTAGCCGTCGCTGCGGATAGTATTGCCGTTTTTGATATTTCTGATATCCATGGTGCTTCCTCCTTTTTTATGATTATATAATACATATCACTGCATGTCAACGGTATATTGGGAAGTAACAAAAGAACTGTGCTTTTTTGCACAGTCCTCAGTCACACTTATTCTTTATAAGCCTCGGCAACCGCCTTTGCAACCGTTTTGCAGACTCTCTCGTCAAAAGCCTTTGGAAGAATATAATCCTCATTCAGCTCGTCATCGGAAATAAGATTTGCAAGTGCATAGGATGCCGCAATTTTCATTTCCTCCGTAATTGCCTTTGCTCTTACGTCAAGCGCACCTCTGAAAATACCGGGAAAAGCAAGCACATTGTTAATCTGGTTTGGAAAATCACTTCTTCCCGTACCCACAATTCTTGCTCCTGCAGCCTTTGCTTCATCGGGCATAATCTCAGGCGTGGGATTTGCCATGGCAAACACAACAGCATCCTTATTCATGCTCTTAACCATTTCGGCAGTAACAAGCTTTGGCTTTGACAGTCCGAAGAACACATCCGCACCCTTCATTACTTCGGCAAGCGTTCCTCTTTCATGGTTGGGATTTGTAATCCTTGACAGTGCCTCGTGCTCAAAATTCATCTGCTCGTCACCTTCGCAAATTGCACCGTTCTTATCGCACATGATAAGATTCTTAACGCCCACCTTAAGCATAAGCCTTCCGATTGCACAGCCTGCCGCACCTGAACCGTTGATTACAACCTTGATTTCCTCAATCTTCTTTCCTGTCAGACGCATGGAATTTATAAGTGCCGCCACCGCAATAACCGCCGTTCCGTGCTGGTCATCGTGGAATATGGGAATATCACAGCGTTCCTTGAGCTTTCTTTCAATTTCAAAGCATCTGGGTGCACCGATATCCTCAAGGTTTATGCCGCCGAATGAGCCGCACAGAAGCTCTACCGTTCTTACAATCTCGTCTACATCCTTGCTTCTGATACAAAGCGGAATTGCATCTATATCGCCGTACTCCTTGAAAAGAAGGCACTTTCCTTCCATAACAGGCATCCCTGCCTCGGGACCGATGTCGCCAAGTCCGAGAACCGCCGTACCGTCTGTAATTACCGCAACGGTATTCCAACGGCGTGTAAGGTCAAAGGACTTGCTTACATCCTTTTGTATTTCAAGGCAAGGCTCGGCAACACCGGGAGTATACGCAAGTGCAAGAGCCTCGGAGGTGTCTGCTTTTACGTTTGCTTTGATGGAAATTTTGCCCTTCCATTCGTAGTGCTTTTTAAGGGATTCTTTTCTGATGTCCATTTTTTCGTTTTCTCCGTTTTTCACTAAAAAAAGGAAAGCCTGTTTTACAGGCAATCCTTTAATTTTTATTTATGCCATGTACTTCTTGAGGAAGTCTGCACTCATCTTGAGGCTTGCAAGAGGACTTCCGGGCCATCTGTCCTGCTCTACACAGTAGTTGGTAACACCGATTTTTTCTGCTGTTTCAAGAACGCCGTCCCAGTAAATACATCCGTTTCCTACTTCTGTCATTGTGGGAACAAGTCTGCCGCCTTCGTTTACAATCATAATGTCCTTGAGGTGGAGAATATCAATTCTGCCTGCCAGCTTTTCCATCCATTCTCTTACATCAGAGCCGCCTGCTGCAACCCAGCATGTGTCGAGAACAAAGCTTGTTGTAGCCTTGTCAAGACCTTCATAAAGCTTATCCATGATTGTCTTGTAGCCGTCGATGCGAACAAATTCAAAGTTGTGGTTGTGGTATGTAAGCTTAAAGCCCTTCTTTGCGTAAACTTCTGCTGTCTTGTTGAACTGAGCGATGAACTCATCAAGACTTTCCTTGTTTGTTCTTGCATTGCCGGGCATACCGCCGATACCAACATTCTTTGTGCCCCACTTGTCGTGGATTTCCATTGTCTTTTCGGGGTCGTTTACAATCTTGTTCCAATCATAGTGAGAACCGATGATGCTGATGCCATGCTTTGCCATAAGGTCGGCACAGAATTCGTCTGTATCGTCAATGCAAGCTGTGTGACATTCGGAATATCCCATATCTGCAACTGCCTTGAAGGCTGCATCTGCGATTTCCTTATCCTTTATAAAATCACGGATTGTGTAAAGCTGAAAGCCTAATTTCTTAAACATAGTCATTACCTCACATAAAAATATTTGTATTTTAATTATAATACACTTTACGCCCCAATTCAAGAGGTTTTGAAAAGTTTTTTATAACTATCGTATTTTTTATCAGCACAGCTATACGTTTTCCCCCGTGTCACCCTCAAATCGGGTTTCATAGTATGTAGTGACGAAGTAATTCGTCCATACCAACTTACAGAAAGGAACCTGACTATGGCATATTGGAACGGTTCATGCAGAAATAACGGTTGCAGATGCAACAATAATACAAACACCGGTGCAGGCTGTGTTTGCGACAACAACGGCAATTGCAGCTGCTCAAACGGCATAGGCGGATGTAATACAGGCTCTTGCGGATGCAACACAAACACTT
The DNA here is from genome assembly GCA_045577475.1 of Eubacteriales bacterium. Taxonomy (GTDB): domain Bacteria; phylum Bacillota; class Clostridia; order Oscillospirales; family CAG-382; genus UMGS1387. The sequence continues at coordinate 24,756 of JAZNIM010000087.1, forward strand.
GTGGATGCAACAACAGCGGCGTAGGCGGATGTAACACGAACACTTGCGGATGCAACCGCCCCTGTTATCCCAACAGACCTTCGGTTTGTCCCATTTGTCCTCCCGGCACATTTCCCTGTCCCTGCAGACCCCCTTTTTTTCGTCCTGACTGGAATGTAGGTCCTTGCAACACCTGCAACGGCAACGGAAACAACGCTTGCGGTTGCAACGGTAATGTCGACAGTGCCTTTGCATTCCTTAATTCCACCGGTTCAAACCTCACCACAGGCAGCATTGTTCCCCTCAGATACGTCCTCGGAACAGGCAGCCTTGCAAAGAACACCTCAGGCGGTACTGTAAGCCTTGACAGTGGCACATACAGCATTGCATATTCTCTTAGCGGTATTGCTCCCGAAGCAGGCATTACAGTAACCGTAACTCCCGAATACGGCGGAGTTCTTCACCCTGAATTTGCTCGCTCCTTCACTTCCTCCGCAGCCGCTCAGAGCTTTGAGCTTTCAGGACTCTTTGCGGTAACACTTCCCACAGACACAACTGTCAGCCTTAATGTGACCTTCACAGGTGACGTAGCAGCCGATGCTTCAATCACAGGTGTAAATGCTTCAATGCTTGTCAAAAAAATGTACGATACCGTAAGCTGACAATTATATGTATGCAAAAGGACTGCCTTACTTTTGTAAGGCAGTCCAACTGTTTTATTCCTCGTCTTTATGTCTGTAATAATTGCTGTATTTCTTGTTGCGTCCGTTGATTTTGGTTCTTGCTCGGTTGAAAACAATACCGAGAATTTTCGCTTCGGCAAACTTGAGGTTTTTAACAGCCTCCTGAATTTCAGGATATGAGGTTCTGTTATTAGAAGCCACAACCACAACACCGTCAATCTTCTTGCAAAGAGGTATTGCATCCGAAACAACCGTCACGGGAGGCGTGTCTACAATTACCACATCAAACAGCTCATCAAGCTTTTCAAAAAGCTTATCAACATGTTTTCCCGAAAGAAGCTCTGAGGGGTTTGGCGGAAGTATGCCTGAAGGAATCAGATACAGATTGTCCACATCGGGTACTTTCTGTATACATTCCTCCACACCGCTCTGTCCCGACAGTATGTTTGAAAGACCTTTTTTTGCATTCAAGCCGAAATACTTATGGGTTGTAGGCTTTCTGAGATCTGCATCAACTATAACCACTCTCATTTCAGCCTGTGCGAAGGTGATGGCAGTATTCACACTTACGGTTGTCTTTCCGTCACCGGGATTTGCGCTGGTAAACAGTATTCTTTTTGCTCTGTTTTCTTCTGCGGGAATTGAGAAGAGAATGTTGGTTCTCAGTGTTTTATACGCTTCAACCACACGGAAAACAGGCTTTTTTATTATTGTTTCAAAGGTTCTGCGGCTTTTTGTGCCGTTTGCGCTCAACAACATATATTCTACCTTCCTTTCCGCTCTATTTACGTATAACTTCCGAATTCATGTCAGGAATTACTCCGATAACGGCAATTCCCGTTTTTTCGGCAAGAGTTTTTTCGTCCTTTACTCTTGTGTCTGTAATTTCAATAATATAGACAATTGCAAATGACAAAATCAATCCAAACAGAATGCCTGCAAGAGTCATAAGCACAACTCTGTTATTCACGGGTTTATCGGAAAGAATTGCCTTGTCTATTACGGTTACTACACCCACGCCCGGGTACTTTTTTTCAATGTAATCCGAAGCAATAATTTCTATGCACTTTGCAATGGCATAGGCTTCCTCGTGAGAGCCTGACTGAACAGAAACATCAAAGGATATTTTTTCCTCCTCAGACCCATACTTTATCATTTGCTTTATGCCATCGGCTGTATATTCTTTACCGTTGTCTTTGACATAATCCACAACCGCAGAAAGAAGCATTCTCTTTTCGGCAGAGTCAGACAGTCTTTCGTTGCCGTTCATATAAAAAGCAACCTCTTCCGAAAAATCACGGGTATTCAGGATATCTATGTATGTGCCGAGAACAAGCTGTGCATACGCAACATCCCGCTGGCTGTCAAGTACATCACTTTCAACACTCTGCCCTCTTGTCTGAATACAATACTTCGTGCTTGCCTCATATTGGGGCTTTTCGACATTCTTGCTGTACATATAAAATGCCGCACCAAATATTATCATTGCAGCAACAAGCAAATATATCCGCTTGATTGCTATTTTACACAAATCTATAAGTGCAATTTCCTTTTTATCCATATTATTTCCTCACAAACCTGCAAATATATATTGTAGTATAACACACAATTCAGTTAATTGCAAGCATCATTTTTAATTAAGCAGCGATAAAACGCTGTTTTTTATTTTTTCCACGTTTTGTGATACTCCCGCATTCTCGCAGTTTACGGTAACATCGGCATACTTTTCGTAAAAGGGAGTTCTGTATGCGTATATGTCGCCGAGAGTTTCACCGCTTTCTGCGGCAATTCCCCTTGTGTCACGGTTATTTATACGTTTTTTAATTTCTTCGAGAGGCAGCTTTATGTATACACACACACCGTTTTCAAGCAGGTGCTTCATGGATTTTTCCCTCAGCACCGCACTTCCGCCTGTTGAAATAACGCAAGGCTTACTCAGATCAAGTGAAAGTATAGCCTGCTCCTCTTTATCAAGAAGTCCCCCGACGCCCTCTTTTTCAAGTGTTTCCTGCAAAAGACAGCCTGTCATGTTCTGGATAACAATATCCGTATCCACAAACCCCAGTCCCAGCTCCTTTGCAAGTATAACTCCGAGAGTGCTTTTTCCGCAGCCGGGCATTCCCACAAGGATAATACTTTTCATTATTTGCCTGCCTTCAGCTTTGCAGAAGAAAGGGTATTCTTCATAAGCATAGTAATTGTCATGGGACCGACGCCTCCGGGAACGGGTGTTATGTATGAAACCTTCTTTTCGCATTCTTCAAAGTCAACATCGCCGCAAAGCTTTCCGTTTTCATCTCTGTCCATTCCCACATCAATTACAACTGCGCCGTCCTTTATCATGTCAGCCTTCAAGAACTTTGCCTTGCCTATTGCCATTACAACAACATCTGCACGTCTTAAAACCTCGGCAAGATTCTTTGTTCTTGAGTGGCAGACAGTCACCGTTGCATTTGCATGAAGCATAAGCATTGCCTGAGGCTTGCCTACAATATTGCTTCTGCCTACAACCGCAACCTCCTTGCCGCATACGTCTATGTTATACGCCTTTAAAAGCTCCATAACGCCTGCAGGGGTGCAAGGAAGGAAGTTATAATCGCCTATCATAATCTTACCCACATTCACGGGATGGAAAGCATCAACATCCTTGTTGTAGTCAATATTATTAACGATAAGTGCCTCATCAAGGTGCTTTGGCAAAGGTGACTGAACAAGAATACCGTGGATTTTATCGTTTTTATTTAAGCTATGTACAAGCTCTAAAAGCTGTTCCTTTGTAGTTTGTTCGGGAAGTCTGTGGATTTCGGAATAAAATCCTACCTCCTCGCAAGCCTTGCCCTTGTTTCTTACATAAATCTGGGATGCTGGGTCTTCACCAACGATAATTACCGCAAGACCGGGTTTTATTCCCGTTTCCTTTTCAAATGCAGCACTTTCCGCCTTGATTTCTTCTCTTATTTTAGCACTTACTGCTTTTCCGTCAATTATTGTTGCCATTATCTTTTTTCCTTTCAATTAACTTTTTGCTTCTCAAGCCGATTATTATTCCAAGGCCTGCCACAAAGCACAACAGCGCAAGAAGCTGGCTTATTCTGATATCGCCCGATGTAAGGCTGTCTGTTCTGAGTCCCTCAATGATGCATCTGCCAAGGCCATACCATGTAAGATACCACACCAGTACCTCACCGTCAAATGCCTTTTTCCCAAAGAAAAGGTTCATCAGCACAAAACCGCCCAAATTCCATACCGATTCATACAAAAATGTGGGATGCACAACAGCACCGTCTATTGTCATTCTCAGGGGATTATTCAGGCTGAACTCGGATATATCAAGCTTTTTTCCGAGAAATTCGTACACGCTTGCACTTCCGTAAGCCTCGGCATTGAAAAAGTTTCCCCATCTGCCGATTATCTGACCGAGAATAAGACCGGGTGCGGCACAGTCGTACATTTTCATCAGCGGCTTCTTCTTATACTTACATACAAGTCCGAAGGAAATGACTCCCGCAATAACTCCGCCGTATATGGCAAGTCCGCCTTCCCACACGGCTATCACATCGTAAAATGACTTATAGCTGTCAAGCTCTGCAAGAACATAATAAAGTCTTGCACCTATTATCGCACTCGGTACGCAAATGAGAATCAAATCGGACAGGTCATTTGACGTGACTCCGATTTTTTTCATTCTCATATACGCCACTGCAAATCCGAGAACTATTGCAAGGCATATAATTACGCCGTACCAATACACCGTAAATGAGCCTATTTGTAAAAACACCCTGTTAAGACTGAACTGTGGTATTCCAAGTCCGGGAAAAGCTATTTTTGACATACTATTTCCTCCGTCAGTCAAGAGGATATACTTGTGAAAGGGTGAAATTATCCTCAAAAAATCCGTCTTTCAGGAGCTTTTCAACATCCTGCTTTGTTACCTCGTTGCATATTTCGGGATAATCCAGTATATCCGAGCCGTCAAACACCGCAACAAGCATTTCGTTTGCTATATCCTCGGTGCTGTTGAACATATGAAGAAGGCTTGCGTATCTTGCTCTCTTGATTCTCTCAAAGCTTTCGTCATCAAAACCTGTTTCCTTATAATGTGCAATTTCCGCTTTTATTGCCTCAAAAGCCTTTTCAGGCTCCTTTGCACTACCCGATATTTCACAGTAGCCGAAGGTTTCATGACCGTCATAGGCAATTGAAAAGTCATCGTCGATAACGCCCGCTTTTGTCATCCTTGTATAGAATGGGGCGGATTTGCTGAACATCAGGTCAAGAAGAATTTCATACTGTGCCTTCTTTACCGCAAGTGCCCTTCCCGAAACGGGGCATTTATTGTCTTTTATTCCCACGCTGAACAAGGGTGTTGCAACCTGCATTTTCTTTGTCACAACAGCCGTCTTTACGTTTTTCGGCTCATCGGGATATATTCTTTGAGTTTTTGGAGCCTGATTGAATTTGAGTATTTTATCGCAGATTTCGTCAACCCTGTCACATTCCACTCTGCCGCACACAACAAGCACCATATTTTCAAGGTTATAGAATGTATTGTATGCATCAAACAAAATTTCGGGGGTAATCTTTGCGATTGTTTCGGTTGTACCTGCTATATCAATTCTAACAGGATTGTTGTGATAAAGTCCCGAAAGCATACCGAAATACAACTGCCAGCCGGGATTGTCATCGTACATTTTAATTTCCTGACCGATAATTCCCTGCTCTTTTTCAACGGTTTTGTCCGTAAAATAAGGCTCTGTTACAAAGGAAAGCAGAATTTCAAGGGACTCATACACATTATCCGCCGCAGAAAACAGATACACCGTTCTTTCATTGGAGGTATACGCATTTGCTGACGCACCTGTTTTTGCATAAAGCTCAAAGGTATCTCTGCCGTCGGGATTTTCAAACATCTTATGCTCAAGAAAATGTGCAACACCGTCGGGAAGCACCACATGCTTGCCGTTCGTTACAAACTCCCTCTCACATGAGCCGAATTTGGTTGCAAACGCCGCATAGCTTATTCCGAAGTCCTTGGGGTACACATACACATCAAGACCGCTTTTGTGCTTTTTATAGTAATATTTTTCGTTTATCGCTTTATTCTCTTTAATTTTAAAGTCCATGTTTATTCCTCCGCACCCTCGTTCTGTGCCGTTCCTTTCAGAAAATACACGGTATCAAGCTGTACTTTATTTGCAACGGCGGCAACTTCTTCTGCGGTTGTGTTTTGTATTCTTTCGGCAACCTCATAGGGCTGTGCAAAATTTGAGCATATAATTCTTGCAAGATACCATGCGGAAAGTGCCGCAGGGTTATCGTCAAGGGTTTTATAGCTGTTGATAACACTGAGCTTTGCCGCAGAAAGCTCATCCTCGGAAATGTTGCCCTTCTTAATCTCATTTAGCTCATGAAGTATAGCTTCAAGTGATTTATCCCTGTTTTCCGACTCAATTCCCGACAGCACAAACATTACGCCCTTATAGGAATCGGGTACAGACTTGCAGTAATAGCAAAGACTCAGCTTTTCACGCACATTCATAAACAGCTTACTTACAGGCGAGCCGCCGAATATCTCATTAAACAGTGCCATTGCCGCACTGTCGCAGTCATTGACTTTAACGCCTGTCCTGAAGCCTATTGCAAGCTTGCCCTGACTTACGGGCATTTCCTCGGTGCACTCAAGTGTTTCGGAGCGTGCCTTACCTGTCACATAGGTTTCGCAAAGAGGGGCAGGCTTTCTGTCCTTGACAAGCTCAAAAACAGCTGCAAATTCCTTTGCAATTTCCTCGCCGTCACCATCGCCGTTGAAGAAGATTTCCACCTGTGCGGTTCTGAGCATATTGAGATAAAACTCATACAGGCTCTTTTCAGTAACATGAGGAATGTCCTCAATCTCTCCCTCGGTGTCAATGCTGTATTTTTCTCCCTCGCACATAAGCTCGGTGCACTTTTTCTTGGCATATGCGTTTTTGTTGTTGATAATGGATTTTATGTCCTTTTCAAGCTGTATTTTTTCCAAAGACAAAAGCTCGCCGTCAAAGCCGCCGTCAACAAGTCTTGGCTTAAAAATAATCTGGCGGAACATCTCTATCGCTTCAGACAAAAGATTTTCGCTGCCCTTTGGCACATAGTCGTTCTTGAGAAATTCGCTTTCATAGCAGAATATAATTCTCTCGCCTCTTTTGAAGGTGTGAACGCAGGCGCTTGTATCATAAAGATAATCAAGTCTGTTATTTATTGCCGCAACATCGGGATACTTTTCGCTGGCTCTGAAAAGAATTCCCGTGAGAAGTGACATGGGTGTTGTATTTTCTCTTTCGAGGTTCATCACAAATGCAACCTGAAAAAAGTTGGTTTTGAATTTTGACTGGGGAATCATATTAAAATGAATCCCATCCGATATTTTGATTCTCTGCATATTGCATGTCCTTTCATAAATCACTGAAAACGATAAAAGGTATTCATAATATTATACAACGTTTCATCAAAGCTGTAAACCGATGTTTTTATGAATTTACAAACAATTAACAGCATTACATGTTTTGCTTTTTCCACTTTTCAAGTGCCGAAGCAACAATTGAATAAGCCGCCTCGTCACCTGCACTTTTGCATATATCCGAGAGCTGCTTGAGGCAATAATATTGCAGCCGTCCTTGTTCGTCATGCCTTATTCTACACTCGGCATTTTTCAAAAGACTCAAAAGCACAAGCCTGTAGCTTTCAGTATTGTCCCCGATAAATGAACGCAGCCTTTTTTCTTCAAGGGACAGGCAATATCCGCAAAACGCCGCACATATATACAGCCGTATCTTTTCATCTGTTTTTTCTCTGTCCATCAACATCCGTGTCAGCCCTGTAACCGTATATTCTTTAAGAGAGCTATCGGTATATACAAGCTTTACCGCCTGCTTTGCCGCCGACAACACATCGCTCTTTTGGGTTAAAATCACAAGGCTTGCTTTATTCCCGTCACATTCCGGAATGTCAGGCATTTTATTACGGTCAATTTCAAGGCTTTCACTGAAAAGTATTGCATCGGCTTTGATTTTTTCTTTGTCACGAAGAATACGTTTTCTCACGTTATAAATACCTTCAAAGCTCTTGGCATATCCCACCGCAAAAACATACTGTGTTTTGCCTGCATCCTTATTACCTTCATCAAAAAACAATCTGCCGCTTTTTTTTAAGCCGTCCGCACTGCAAACGCATTGGTTTATTCTGCCCGATTCGTCTATGCAAAATCCGAATGCAAAGCACATTTTTCCGTCAAGGTAGAATACCACGCCGCCCGCCTCTGTCTGTACAAGTGCAGCTTGTTTTATAACCGCATCAAGGTATACTTTTCTGCCTTGTGTGCAATTTACCGTGATGATTTTTGCAGGCTCTCTTTTTGCGGTAAACCACTCTGCCGCAAAGCCTGTGTTATTACCGCAGTATTTGCCTTCATATGAATCACAGCATACAATTTCTTCACCGACAAACACCTGTATCCGATTTTTATTATCGCAAATTTCTGTGATTTCCTTTGGCTCTTTTGCTTGTTCAGTATCGTTTTCCGCAGTATATTCAGGTCTTAAAACAGGCTTTGACAGCATGGGATAATACTTTCTCGCCCGCTTTTTGATATACACCTCTGTGGGAATTCTTTCTTCAAGAAGCTCCAAGGCACTTGAATTTTTACCATCGGACATGAAGAATTTTCTTACACACCCGTCAAAAATCAGATTTCCCGCCCCACATATGCTCATCCCCAGATGATGGGACATAAAGCATCTTACAATGCCGTAACCATTTTCCGCATCATGCCGCTCAAAATCGCAGCTTTCATAAAAGCCGTATTTTCCGTACATTCCCAAATCCCGCAGATTTTTCAGGTTTTCAAGGCTTTTTTCATAATCCGTTTCAAGCATGAGATAGGAAGAATACGGCGACACAACCTGCTGACGTGAGAAAACACACAGAGCGATTTCTTCGTTGCCAAAGGCATGATATCTGTAGTTACCCGCCTCATCAAGGCTGTTATAACAGCTTTCGGAGATTCCGAAAATACGCCTTTCGTTATATTCCTTGCCGCACCTGACATTCATCCACTGAGCGAACCTCAACGCTTCAAAGCTAAGGCTTCCGTATACCGTGGGAAGAAAAATTGCAGGCATGAAGTATTCAAACACCGTTCCGCTCCAGCTTGCGAGTCCCACGTATCTGTCAGACTCGGCAAGCTGCCGTGAAAGGCTCCCAAAATGTGTGCTTTCCACCTGTCTTTGAGCAACCGCCGTAAAGCTGAGTATTCTCGTTTCGCTCATCAGCATGTCATAGCAGTTTTTGCTGTAGGTGATGTCTGAGTTATCCTCAACCGTAAAGCCTATATAAAAAAGCTTTCTCTTTTTGTTGTACATAAGTGAAAGATCCGCTTCATCAATTAGGCTTTGTACCTTTTTTCTAAGTCCCTCATAATCACCGCATTCTTTTTCATATTCTTCCAACGCCCCCAAAAGAACAAACAAACAGGCAATATAGTTTCCCTCGTCAACGCTTGAAACGAATTTCGGCTTCATGGGCTGTGCCGAACTCACATCATACCAGTTATACAAAAGTCCCTTGTATTTAGGTATTTTAATGAGTGTGTCAAGAGTGTCATTACATATTTTTTCAAGCTGCTTTGTGCTTAAAAGTCCCGATTTACGTGCAACACATGCTGAGGCAAGATACAAGCCTATATTCGTAGGCGAGGTCATAAACGACACCTTTTCGCAGGGGTAAAAGGAGATGTTGTCAGGCGGAAGGTAATTTGTTTTTTCGCTTACGTTATCCTCGAAATACTGCCACATATCGGCGATATTTTCAAGAAGAAGCTGTTTTTCTTCCACCGTCACAACAGGCTGTTCCATTTTTTTCTCTTTTCCCGAATAATACGCCGTAAAGGGTGAAGAAAGCCATGCAAGTCCCACAAGCCTTACAAAGGAATTATTGGTACATGTGATAAGAACAACTCCGCAAAGAGCACCGAACAGGTTCTTTTTTACATACCCGAGAATACCGTCCCTGCTTTCTCTGTCGCTTTGTGCCGCCGTCATCCATTCAAGAGTGTTTTTATGCGAAACACACATTCTGTAAAGGGAGCGCAATATTGCATCAAAGCACACATATGCACTTTGGGGAATAAATGACAAAGCAAGAAAAGTCCGCATCAGCTCTGCCCATATACCGCTGTATACGCCTTTGGAATAAAACAGACGCCGCAGATTATATAAGAACGCCTTGCGAAGGCTTGAAACAAGGGTATAAACAAACGGAAGCAAATATGGAGATACAGATACTGTCACAAGCATCGTGCTTACAGCCCTTTCTTTTACCGCAAGGGACAAAAGCATCAGAACAAGAGAAAAAATCTGCAGCATGCCGTCTGCTATATTTTCAAGCATGAGATATTTTGACGTAAAATCAACGCCGTTTACTATTTTTTCGTTATGTGAATTTTTCCTTTCTTTTCCGAAAAAGCATATATTCTGAATATCCCCTCTCACCCATCGGTGACGGCGTTTATTATATGACATCTGCTCTCGGGGAAAGCTGTCGGTGAGGGTTATGCGGCTTGTGGAAATACATCTTAAAATTGCTCCTTCAGGTGCATCGTGGCTGAGAACAATATCCTTTTGAAATTCGTTTTTGCCGCAAAGAGCTTTATAAAAGCATTCCTTATCAAACATGCCTTTTCCGCAAAACACACCTTTTCCGAAAAGGGAAAAAGCAAGGTCATAGCCTGCACTGCTGTAGCTGTCAACTCCGCCTGCGCCGCACATTATGCCCGTAAAAGCGGTTTTATTTGCCGATTGAAGGCTTGTAACCATTTTAGGCTGAATAATACCGTAGCCCTTTATCACCCGTTTCTTTTTTTCATCATACAGCGGTCTGTTATTTGGGTGCAGCATTATTCCCGCTGTTTTTCTCACGCAGTCAAAGGCAAGGTTTGTGTCGCTGTCAAGTGTAAATACATACTTTATTTTACCGCACAGCACCTCATCAGGCTTGATGCTGTCCCGAGAAAAGCCGTCGCTTTTATTACACAAAAAACTGCACAGTGCATTTACCGCACCTCTTTTTCTCTCATGTGCCATAAAGCACCCCTGCTTTTTTGAATATACTCTGTCACGCAGGAAAAGGAAAAAGCAGTTGCCGTGTTTTCTTCTGAGCCTCAGGATATTGTCAACCGCGTTTTTAACGATTGCCCCATCATTATCCGTCTTTTCCCTGTCACTGTCCGGAAGGTCGCAAAGCAGGGAAAAGTACACGTTTTCGCCGCCATTTGAGTAAAACATTTTTTCAAGACGTTCAAAAAGTGCATTATCATTTTCTTTTCCCGTAAGAAGTGTTGTCACCGTTACCAAAACAGAGCAGTCCTCGGGGATTTTTTTAAGGTCAAGTGCAGGCTCCGTAAAGTTCTCAACAACAAACCGTGAAAAAAACCTGTCAAGCACAAGCTTTACGCATCTGTACACAGGTACAAGTGCAAGCAAAAACACGGGAGAAAGAATACAAAGAAAAAAGGTAAACAGCACCGTCATAAAAATGTGAAGCACAATATACACCTGTCCGCCAAAGGGCTTATCGCACAGCACTCCCGTAAAATTATCCTTATTGCTTACAATAGAACGAACGTATTCAAGCTCTGTGATTTTATGCTTTTTTGCAACAGAAGCAAGATTTTTTCTTATACTCTGCTTTGTGTACACCGTTGATGAGGAATATACCTTGTCTTTAAGAAGCTGCATTTCGGTTTTATTGGTCTTTACACAATCCTCACTATCAAAGCCAAGCACCTCATCAAGGCTGACAAAAAGCGTTGTAAGACGCCCGTCGCCTTTTGCAAAAGGCTCAAGCTTTTTATCTGTATAAAAACGGCATATTTCACGGCATATATCTGCTCTGATATACAAAGGAAAGCATTCGCTGTCATGAAGCAGAGTACTGTCTTCAAGGGAATTTACCGCATCAAAGACTTCAGTCAGCTTACTGCTGTCAAATTCCCTTTTCATTCTTCTCACATATTCCGAAAAAGCAAGGCAGTACACCGACTCGCCATGTACCGTCTTGACGTTTTTCAGTCTTGCAAAATGCTTTATATCCTCCAGCATGATTTGCTCAAGCTTTGGAAAATTCTCCTGAATATACCTAATACTGTTATCGGAAAAGCCTTTTGCTCTACTGAGTTTTTTCACAAATCCACGCAGCTTTCGCAATATGTGCCAATGCTTCAGCGCCTCAACAAGAGTTCTGCCGTATGTTTTCTTGTTTTTGTATTTTCCGATTACATCGCCAAGGGTATTCATATCCATTTTATCCAACTCCGCAGTTTTTTTGCTATTTTTTGCAAAACTCTGCCGTTTTATACCAAAGCAAACAAAAAAGGACTGCCTCTTATGAAGCAATCCTCATGCAATTATATGCTTTCTTTTATTCCTCAACAAGGTCGTTTTCACGAACCTTCTTTACAAATGCCGCAACATCATTCTTTGCAGTTTCCTCGTCAATCTCGTAGTTCCCGAGAATTGCCTCAACAAGCTCTTGCTGTGTTGCACCCTCTGCAAGCTTTTCCCAAAGAAAGCCGCCCGTTTCGTTAAGGGTAATCATTACATTTGCCTTTTTTGCTTCCTCACCCACAGCTACAACAATGTATGTATCTGCAATCTGTCTGAGTATGAATCCCGATTTAATCTTCATTATCATTCAGCTCCTTTATCGAATATGTTTCCGCCCAGGCAGTCTATACCGCACAGTACGGGAAAATCCTTTATTTCCAATCTTTTTACCGACTCACAGCCAAGCTCGGGAAATGCTATTACTTCAAAGCTTTTCACGCTCATTGCCGCAAGTGCACCTGCTCCGCCGATGGCACAAAAGTATATACCCGAACGCTTTACTATGGCATCAACCACACTCTTGCTTCTCGGTCCTTTTCCTATCATCGCCACAAGTCCGTTTTCTAACAGAAGCGGCGTAAAGCCGTCCATTCTTGAGGAGGTCGTAGGGCCGCATGAGCCTATGGGACGTCCCGGAGGCTCAGGGGTGGGACCTGCATAATATATACAGGCGTTGTTTAAGTCAAAGGGAAGCGGCTGCTTGTTTTCAAGAAGTGCACATATCTTTTTGTGTGCCGCATCACGTGCCGTGTAAATAGTTCCCGAAAGATAAACCTCGTCACCGAATTTTATCTGCGGTATAACACATGGCAGCTCTGACACATCAACATGAAAAACCGCCATTTTATTCACCCTTTAACGACTGTGACACAGAGGTAAAGAATGAGTCCATCTGGTCTTTATGGTTCTTGAAGATACCGCTTAATTCGTCCTTCTTGCGGTTAAGATACTTAACTCTTTTAAGGTTGTCCCTTACAGCCTCATCGCTTTGTCTTACTACTTCCTCGGCTTTAGCTCTTGCTTCTTCGGTATGCAATCTTGCCTTTTCCTTGGCATTGTTTACAATTTCCTCAGCAAGGCTCTGTGCCTGTGCTATAACACTCTGAGCCTCACGGCGTGCCTCATCAAGGATAGCTTCAAATTCCTCGGAAAGGCTGTCGTCCATGGCAATACTGCTCACAGCAGCTTTAGGAGCAGCAAAGGCATCCTTTTCACCGCTTCTGACTCTTTTGGAAAGAGAAGCATTTTCTTCAAGTGCCTCATCAAGAAGCTGTTCCTTTTCCTCAAGGGTCTTTGCCATTTCCTTCATGGCATCCTCAAGGTCTTTTTTCTCCTTGGCAAGGCTTTCCTTTTCTTCCTTCAGCTTATCGTACTTTTCTTTCGCTTCAAGCAATGACGGCATTTTGTCAAGCTCTTTATTCAAAGACTTTATTTCATTTTCCAGTTCCTGCGTCTGCTTATTATACCGAACATTAAGCTCCTCGATATAATTTGTAACATCCTGCTTATTAAAGCCTGAAAGACTTGTTCTGAACAGGGATTCGTTTGCCATATGCAAGCACCCTCTTTCTATAACTGTTCTATTATAGTATATCACACATCTTTTTAAAAATCAACACCTACAAAAATATTTTCCTGTTTTAAATATTTACATTAATATCACAGGCATATCACATTCGCAAAATAAACTAAATTCAGATTAAAGTCCAGGGAGGTATTACATGTACAAGCTTCTGATTGTTGACGATGAAGAAAAAATACGCACCCTTATCAGCAAATACGCCGTATTTGAAGGCTATGAAGTAACCGAAGCACCCGACGGCATGAGTGCCATGGAAATACTGCGGAACAAAGATTTTGACCTAATAATTCTTGACATAATGATGCCTGATATTGACGGCTTTACGGTTTGCAGAGAGCTGAGAAAAAAGTCCTCCACGCCTGTTATAATGCTCAGTGCAAGAGGCGAGGAATACGACAAGCTTCACGGCTTTGAGGTTGGCGTTGACGATTATGTTGTAAAGCCTTTTTCACCAAAAGAGCTTATGATGAGAGTTGCCGCAATTCTCAAGCGTACAAGCACAGTTTCCGGCGACTGCTTTGAATATGAAGGACTGAAGGTGGACTTTGCGGGCAGAATTGTATACGTTGACGGTGCTAAAGCAGAGCTGACACCAAAGGAATACGACCTGCTTTTCTACCTTATAAAGAACAAAGGAATAGCTCTGACCCGCGAAAAGCTTATAAGCAACGTATGGGGCTACGACTTTTTCGGCGATGACAGAACACTTGATACTCACATAAAGCTTCTGAGAAAAAATCTCGGCAGCTATTCATCTCTTATTGTAACCCTGAGAGGAGTTGGCTACCGTTTTGAAACACAATAAAGCACCCTCCATCGGCATTCGCTGGAAGGTTTTCGGCTTCATGCTTATTCCCACATTTTTTCTGTTGATAATTCTATGGCTGGTTCAGACGGTTTTCTTCGGGTTGTTCTATGCACAGGTTAAGACGGAGGAACTGAAAAAAACCACGGAAACGGTAATACGTGATATTGAAAAATCCGATATCAGCAACACAATCATGTTTCTTTCGGGAAACGGAGATATAAACATCAGTGTAATTGACACCAAGGCATTTGACAGTCTTTACACCACGGGCGATGCCTACAGCTCGGTTTCATCGGGTCTCGGGTCATACGGCATGTTCAGGCTGTACGAGGATGTTATTGAAAACGGCGGTGAATATTCAAGATATTACAGCACTTCTTCAACACAAGAGAACACCGACAAAAACATATCAAAATCGTCCGATTTTCGTGATCCCCAAGGCAACACTCCCAAAAACTTCCCGGGAATTGGACGTGACAGCTTTCACAGAATTCCGACTCCCGGCTTTTTCGGTCATATCGGTCAAAAAAACCAGCTTCTCTATGCAAAAACAGCCATCCTTTCCAACGGAACCGAAATCATGGTTGTTGCAGACACAATGCTCTCTCCTTTTGACTCAACGGTAAGCACGCTGAGATATCAGTTAATAATATGCTCTATAATAAGCATCATACTCTCACTGCTTTTATCCTTTCTTATATCAAAAAAGGTATCAAAGCCCATCATCAACATCAACAACTCGGCACGCACACTTGCAACGGGAGATTTTGATGTTCACTTTGAGGGCAATGGCTACCGTGAAATTGAACAACTCAGTGATACCTTGAATTTTGCTTCAAGGGAGCTTGGCAAATCCGAAGCACTCAGACGTGAGCTGATGGCAAACGTGTCCCACGACATGAGAACGCCGTTGACGATGATTGTAGGCTACAGTGAGGCAATGCGTGACATTCCCGGTGAAAACACTCCCGAGAACGTTCAGGTTATCATTGATGAAGCAAACAGACTTTCGGCTTTTGTAAACAATGTACTTGACCTTACAAAGCTTCAAAGCGGTATGGAAAAGCTTGAAATGGAAAAAATTGATATTACAAGTCTTGTAAGAAAAACCGCAGAGCGATATACAAAGCTTCTTCCCGAAAATGAGTGCTCGGTAAGCCTTTGTGCACCCGATGAGCCTGTTTACGTCATGGGCGATGCCACAAAGCTGACACAGGTTTTGCACAATCTTGCGGACAATGCGGTAAATTATGCAGGAAATACAAAAAAAATCGGCTTTACCCAGACTGTAACGCAAGACGGATACGTCAGAGTTGAAATTTCCGACAACGGTGAAGGCATCCCTCCCGAGGAGCTTCCCTATATTTGGGACAGGTACTACAAAACCGACAAAAATCACAAAAGAAGCACCGTCGGTTCGGGTCTTGGACTCTCCATTGTAAAGGAAATTCTCAAAAAGCACAATGCAAGGTACGGTGTGGAAACATCGTCTGAAAACGGTTCTGTATTTTGGTTTTCGCTTTCTCTTTGCTGAAAAGTAACTTTATGTATCACAAGGTTTTCGGAGTCTGCGGACTCCGACCTTCTTTTATCCCGCGATAAAAGAAGGCAAAAACGCTCCACTCATCGGCACGACTTTTGAGGTCGTGCCTGAGCCGTGGCGGCTCTCTAATCCCCACAACTGAGGATGCCGCCTGTAAAGCTCGGTAAATCGCTCGCTTACGCTCGATGGGGTGCAGTGCGAGTATTGGGAAGTGCATCAATCAAATCCAAGGCAATAAGGACATAAAATGTAATCTCCACTTTTCTGCGTTCCCAAAAGTAAAAACGTCAGCCGTTGTTTGGCTGACGTTTTGGCTAACCGAGCACTTGATGCTCGGATTTTATCTTATTGTTTAGTTGGTGAAGCACTGAGTTTGACCGCTTTGATTAATGGCGGTCAAACGTGGTTGCATTCGGGCATCGATGACCTGAATTTTTCACTATAGTATGGTCACGTCAGCTTTTCTCTTTGGTAACTTTCTCTTTTCAGCAAAGAGAAAGTTACTGAGCGGCGTCTACGATGATGCCGAAGTCTTCTGTCTTGAGAGAAGCACCGCCGATAAGACCGCCGTCAACGTTTTCGCACTTGAGAAGGTCTGCACAGTTCTTTGCGTTCATTGATCCGCCATACTGAACGATTGTTTCGTCTGCAACAGCCTTTCCGTAAAGCTCTGCAACAACTGCTCTTACAACGCCGCAAGCTTCGTCAGCCTGTTCGTTAGTTGCAGTCTTGCCTGTACCGATTGCCCAAACGGGTTCGTATGCGATGATAACGTTCTTCATCTGCTCTGCTGTAACGTCGAGAAGGTCAACCTTTGTCTGCTTGCCGAGAATTTCAGCAGTAATGCCCTGCTCTCTTTCCTTTTCAAGCTCGCCTACGCAAAGAATAACCTTAAGACCTGCTTCAAGTGCAGCCTTAACTCTTGCGTTTACCGTTTCGTCTGTTTCTGCAAAGTACTGTCTTCTTTCGGAGTGACCGATGATTACGTATTCAACGCCAAGGTCGCAGAGCATATCTGCACTTGTTTCGCCTGTGTATGCGCCGCTCTTTGCAAAATGTACGTTCTGTGCACCAATCTTGATGTTGGAGCCTTTTACTGTTTCAACTGCTGCAGCAAGGTTTGTTGCAGGAACGCAGCAAACGATGTCACAATTATCCTTGCCTGCTACTACAGGCTTGAGTGCTTCTAAAAATGCCTTTGTTTCGGAAGGAGTCTTGTTCATCTTCCAGTTGCCGGCAATTACTAATCTTCTCATTTTGTTTACCTACCTTTTAACACGTAAATTTATTTGTATGGGCGGATATTATCCGCCCGTTTTTTTATAGTATTTTAGCGATCGTTGAGAGCAGAGATACCGGGAAGTTCCTTGCCTCCGAGGAATTCAAGGGATGCACCGCCGCCTGTGGAGATGTGAGTCATCTTATCAGCATAGCCGAGCTTTTCAACTGCTGCTGCAGAGTCACCGCCGCCGATGATGGAAATTGCGCCGCTTTCAGCAACAGCCTTAGCAACGGATTCTGTACCGTTAGCGAAGTTCTTCCATTCGGAAACACCCATAGGACCGTTCCAAACAACAGTACCTGCGCCCTTGATTGTCTTGGAGAAGAGTTCTACTGTTGTAGGACCGATATCAAGACCCATCCAGCCATCGGGAATGCAGTCGGAGTAAATTCTCATGTATTCTGTGTTTTCATCGTATTCTCTACCAATCATGTTATCAACGGGGAGAAGGAAGCTAACGCCCTTAGCTCTTGCCTTGTTCATGAGTTCAACAGCAAGCTCAAGCTTGTCTTCTTCGCAAAGAGAAGTACCTGTTGTGTTGCCCAGTGCTCTGAAGAAGGTGTATGCCATACCGCCGCCGATGATGAGTGTGTCAACCTTTTCAATAAGGTTTTCAATAACGCCGATCTTATCGGAAACCTTTGCACCGCCGAGGATTGCAACGAAGGGACGCTTGGGATCGTTAAGAGCACCGCCCATAACTTCAAGCTCCTTCTGAATGAGGTAGCCGCAAGCTGCTTCTTCAACAAAAGCAGTAACACCTGCAGTGGAGCAGTGTGCTCTGTGTGCACTGCCGAATGCATCGTTTACGTAAAGGTCGCAAAGAGAAGCAAGTTCCTTGGAGAAGGATTCTTCGTTCTTTGTTTCTCTTGCATCAAAGCGTACGTTTTCAAGAAGAACAGCTTCGCCTTCCTTGAGAGCCGCAATCTTAGCCTTTGCATCTTCGCCTACGATATCCTTTGCAAATGTAACCTTGCCGTCAAGAAGCTCATTGAGTCTGTCAGCAACAGGCTTTAATGTGAACTTAACAGGGTCGTTCTTCTTTGCCTTTTCAAGAAGCTCTGCCTTAGCTGCTGCCTGTTCTGCTTCGGGAAGTGCTTCAACCTTTTTCTTTTCCTTCTTGTCAAGACCGAAGCCTTCTGTAAAAATTGCATGAGGCTTGCCCATGTGTGAGCAGAGGATTACCTTTGCACCGTTTTCAAGCAGGTACTTGATTGTGGGAAGTGCGGATACGATTCTCTTATCGCTTGTGATTACGCCGTCCTTAAGGGGTACATTGAAGTCGCAGCGAACAAGTACTTTTTTGCCTGCAACCTTAATGTCTTCAACTGTCTTCTTGTTTAACATTTTCTTTACCTCTCTTATATAATTAAATTTTTAACAAACTAAATTTGCAAAGTGATTATAACATATACTTTCCCTTAACGCAAGAGAAAATATTCAAAAATCAAGCACAAATCCAATAAATTTACAATATTTTAAACTATATCTTTATTTTTTCAGCTTAATACTGATTTCTCCGCCGCAAAGCTTCTTTGTAAAGCCGTCCTGAGTGCGTACAAGCAGTGCTCCGTCGGGGCATATATCAAGAGCTGCCGCCCTTACGGGTGCTTCGTCAGCGGTAAGAATACTTATTTCCTTTCCGATAACCACCGAGCGTCTTTTATACATGGAAATAACATCGTCCTCTGAAAAAATGCTGTCATAAAGCAGCTTTTCCGCCTCTTCGCAGATATATGCACACAAGGTCACGGGGTCATATCTTTTCTTTGTCATATCATACAGAGATGTAACCGTTCTTCTCAATTCCGTCGGAAGCTTAGAACTATCAAGCTTAAAGTTTATTCCAAAGCCTGCCACTACACATTCCTCGCCGTTTTTATCCGTAAAATGCTCGCAGAGTATTCCGCACAGCTTTTTGCCGCCGAAGAATATGTCGTTAACCCATTTTATTCCAACTCCTGCTTTTTCGCCGGTTCCGCACAGCCTGTCAATTGCCATACATACCGCAAGGCACGCCTTTACCGTAAACAGCTTATCCTCAATCGCCTGTTTGTTTTTCACAACAATGCTCATGTACAGTCCGCCGTTTTCGGGAGAATAAAAGCTCTTTCCCTGACGTCCTCTGCCCGACAACTGCTCTCTTGCAACAATCACATGTCCGTCGCTCAGAAGATGTGCGATTTTCTTTGCATGGCTGTTGGTGGAATCAAGGCTGGAAAAAAATCCGGCATTTTTTCCCACAGTATGCGTGCACATTTCAGATAAAGGCTTTGTATTCATGTCAATCACCTCCGCAGAAGCACCAATACACAAAATTTACCAAATGCATTGTACTACAAATTTATTAATATGTCAAGTTTTTTGTCGTATTTTCATGCATTTATCGGCATTATGCCGTTTTTTTGAAGAATAATAAAAAAACACTTGCTAAAAATGTTATTGTGTGGTACACTTTATAAGGAATTTTATTTAAGTAAGGAGCATCTTTATGTATAAATCCGTTTTGGGTATTAAAGAAACGCAGGTAGCAATAAAAAGCTGCAAAGACTACTTTGAAAGAGAACTGGCGGCGACTTTAAATCTTACACGTGTATCCGCACCTCTTTTTGTCACGCCCGAATCGGGACTCAACGATGCACTCAACGGAGTTGAAAGACCTGTTCAGTTTGACATTCTTGAAACAGGCAAGGACGTACAGATAGTTCAGTCACTTGCAAAGTGGAAAAGATTTGCTCTTGGCAAGTACGGCTTTGACCCTGGCGAAGGTTTATACACGGACATGAACGCCATCAGACGTGACGAGGAAACAGATGCCATTCACTCGCTGTATGTTGACCAGTGGGACTGGGAAAAGGTTATTGAAAAAAGCGAAAGAACCCTTGACACCCTCAAAAGAACGGTTAAGAAAATCTACCGTGTCCTCAAGAGCACCGAGCAGCACATGGCTTACCATTTCCCTGCACTTGCCAAGGAATATGCACAAAACCTTCTTCCCGAGGAAATCATCTTCATCACAACGCAAGAGCTTGAGGATATGTATCCCGACCTTTCTTCAAAGCAGAGAGAGCATACCATCACCCGTGAAAAGGGTGCGGTTTGTCTTATGCAGATAGGCGGTGTACTCAAATCAGGCAACAAGCATGACGGCAGAAGTCCCGACTATGACGACTGGGCAATGAACTGCGATATTCTGCTTTACTATCCCGTTCTTGACATTTCCCTTGAAATTTCAAGCATGGGAATACGTGTTGACGAGGAAGCTCTTGACAGACAGCTTACAATCTCAGGCTGCAACGACAGAAGAAGCATGGACTTCCACAAGGCAATACTGGAGTGCCGTCTTCCCTACACCATCGGCGGCGGAATCGGTCAGTCAAGACTGTGCATGTTCTATCTGAGAAAGATGCACATCGGCGAGGTTCAGGCATCCGTATGGCCTGAAAGCAAGGAAAAAGAGCTTGCAAAGGAAGGAATTATACTCCTTTAAGACGAAAAAGATAAATTTTTAACAAATACGTATTGAAGTACGGACATTTATAGGTTATTATAATTATTGTTATTTTATTTTCAATCAACGGAGGAAAACAAAATGTTAGTATCTGCAAAGGAAATGTTAACAAAAGCAAAGGAAGGACACTACGCTGTAGGTCAGTTCAACATCAACAATCTTGAATGGACAAAGGCCATCCTTCAGACAGCACAGGAGCTTAACTCTCCCGTAATCCTCGGTGTATCCGAAGGTGCAGGAAAGTATATGTGTGGCTACACAACAGTAGTTGGCATGGTAAACGGTATGATTAATGAACTCGGCATCACCGTTCCCGTAGCTCTCCACCTCGACCACGGCTCTTATGAAGGTGCTCTCAAGTGCATTGAAGCAGGCTTCTCATCCGTAATGTTCGACGGTTCTCACTATCCCATCGAAGAAAACATCGCAAAGACAACAGAGCTTGTTGGCATCTGCAACGCAAAGGGACTCTCTCTTGAAGCAGAGGTTGGTGCAATCGGCGGTGAAGAAGACGGCGTTGTAGGCGCAGGCGAATGTGCCGATCCCGCTGAATGTAAGATGATTGCAGACCTGGGCGTTACAATGCTCGCTGCAGGTATCGGTAACATCCACGGCAAGTACCCCGGAAACTGGGCAGGTCTATCTTTTGAAACTCTTGCTGCTGTTTCCGAAGCAGTTGGCGATATGCCCCTCGTTCTTCACGGCGGTACAGGTATTCCCGAAGATATGATTAAGAAGGCTATCAGCCTTGGCGTTTCCAAGATTAACGTAAATACAGAGTGCCAGCTTTCCTTCGCTGCTGCAACACGCAAGTACGTTGAAGAAGGCAAGGATCTTATCGGCAAGGGCTTTGACCCCAGAAAACTCCTCGCTCCCGGTGTTGAAGCAATCAAGGCAACCGTTAAGGAAAAAATGGAACTCTTCGGCTCCGTAAACAAAGCCTAACTTACTTTTTCTTTGCTAAAAAGAAAAAGTAAGCAAAAAGAAAAGATATTAGCACCAATCAAGGTATTGAAAAATGCATCGTCTTAGATGCTCGGTTACCCGTCCGTGAGTCAAACAACGACTCACGGACTTTCTCTTTCCGAAAAAGAAAAAGTTAGCCAAAAAAATGGCTGTATCATCCGATTTTGATACAGCCACCTTTGTGTTATAAATTGTGTTATTACTTAATTTCGTCAAGGAAGTATGCGTTGGTGTAAGAGCATCTTCCGTCAGCACCTACAACAACAAGTCTGAAGTAAATGTCGTTGTCGTTGATATTGAAGGTTGCTTCTGTAAGAGTGCAGTTTTCGTCAATTCTCTTTTCACTGCGTCTGATGCCTCTTGCAATGCAGATTTCTCTTGCGTTATCTGTCTTAATGACAATTTTGCCGTCCTCAATGTATAATTCCTTAATGTCGGGACCGCATTCGCTGCAATAGAAGTTGCCGTCCAAAAGTGCTTTGGTGATGGTCTTGTATTCAAGCTTTTCGGCCTTAATCATGGTATAACCGCCGAAGGAAGAGCCAAGGTCGTGGTTGTCATCTGCTGCAATGCAGTAAATCTTCTTGCCGCCTCTGAGCATGTCGTCGTACTGAACTTCATTTCTGTCGTTGTAGCCTGCATGTACACAACCGAAGTTTACCATTTCCATGGCATGCATACCGTTGTAGCTCATGTAGTTGTCACGGGTTTCCAAAGACCATACGGGGTGATTGTATGTAACAAAGAAGCCGCTTTCACGGAAGGTCTGCATCATTTTTGTCATGCATTCGCCGGTGTATTCTCTTACAAAGTCAGGTTCGTTTTCGTTGAACTTTACCTGCTTTCTCCACTCAAGAGCATTGCCCCAAGCATATTCTGTCCTGTGGAAGCAGGGCTGAATCACGGTTTCGGGGTCAAGTGCAACGGCACAGATGTGGCAGGTCTGTATTTCTTCAAAGACCTTGCTGGTGTGGTGATTTGTTTCAACCTCAAAGCCGTTGAGTGCCAGAAATGTATCATCGCAAAGCTCGGGGTGAGGAATAAATACATCGTGGTCGGTGTAGGCAACAATGCTGTAGCCCTTTGCTTTATATGCATCCTTGACTTCTTGGGGTGTCATTCTGCCGTCTGAAACGGTTGTATGGCAGTGAAGGTTGGCTTTATAAAATGTTCCTTCATTTGAAATAAGATATTTTTTCATTGGAAAGACTCCTTTTGTTTTTTTATAATTCTACTACCGAAAATCGGATTTGTCAATAATGTAAAACAAAAAATAACGGCAGACTTTTACTTCTGCCGTTTAACTTTATTATATGTATTTTGAAATTATTGTTTGTTTTGATGTATAGAATTTCGGAATTAATCTTTTGACTTTTCCTTGGATTTTTCCTTGGAATTGTCCTCATCCTCATCATCGTCATTCTTATCCTTATCCTTGGAGTTTTCCTCCTCGTCATCAGATTTGGGATTAACGATAAGATTGATTTCTGCAGCTCGTCTTCCGTCAACCTTGATAACCTCAATATCTAAGTTGTCATAGCTGAAGGAATCGCCTACCTCGGGAACTTTACCTAAGTTGTCCATAACAAATCCGTTGACTGTGGCATTTTCTTCAAGTACCTCATCGGAAAAGTCGTACAGCTCACAAAGCTCGCTAAGAGAAGCACTACAGTTGATGACGTATGTAATATCGTCAATTTGCTTGATGTTTTCGATAACCTCGTCATGCTCGTCCCATATTTCGCCTACAAGACCTTCAAGGACGTCCTCCATGGTAACAAGACCTGCCGTTCCGCCGTATTCGTCAACTACTACAGCCATGTGCGTCTTTGCTGCCTGGAACTCACGAAGAAGCTTGGAAATTTCCATGCTTCCTGCTATGCATATAACTCCGTTGACAATGTCGCTTATGTCCTTACCGCCGTCGTGAAGCATTTTGTTGAAATCCTTCTCATGCATAACGCCGATTATGTTATCAATTGTATCCCGGTAAACAGGGAGTCTTGAAAAGCCGCTTGTTCTGTACACATCCTGAATTTCTTCAAGGCTTGCATCGCTTGAAATAGCAACAATGTCAACTCTCGGTGTGAGAACCGCAGAAACTTCAAGATCGGTAAACTCTATGGCGTTTTTGATAAGCTCGCTTTCGTGTTCATCGATGCTTCCGTCGCTCTGTGCTTCTTCAACCATTGTAAGTATCTCATCTTCAGTTACTGCATCAACAGTCTGTACCTTGAAAACTGTGCTTATAAGCTTTTTCCAAAGGGAGAAGATGAAGGTTATGGGTGTGAGAATTACCATTACAAACTTGACAATACCGCAAGTTGCCATGGTATACTTTTCGGCAAAGTCTTTTGCAAGAGTTTTTGGCGTAATTTCACCGAAAAGAAGTATCAAAACCGTCATAACTATTGTTGATACTGTGGGCGCAAGCTCGGCATTGCCTTCCAGCAAATTGAGAAACAAAAGACCCGAAACAGTTGTTGCGGTGATGTTTACGATGTTGTTTCCCACAAGTATCGTGGAAATAAACTTTTCGTACGTTTCATCAATATCAAGCACGGATTTTGCACGTTTATTGCCGTCCTGTGCAAGTGTTTTCATACGATTTCTGTTGAAACTCGTAAAAGCGGTTTCTGTTGCTGAGAAAAACGCAGACAACGCTACAAGAATTGCAAGTACCGCTATCTGCCACCCGGCACCGTCCATTTAAAATATCACTCCTATTTTCCTATAATAAAGTTAATCTATTCTATCATGAGTAAAAGCAAAATGCAAGTGTTGTTCACAATTTTTAAAGAATTTATCATATTATGTTAAGAAAAAGACCGATTCTTTTAGAGTTACTTTTGTGCTTGGCAGGGTTTTCGACATAAATGCAGCTTACATAATTCAAGGACTGTACCAAACATGATACAGCCCCTTATTTTACTACTTTGTGTTCTTTATAAACGATGTAATCATATCTGTCACACCATAAGAGCAATGAGTACAGTTTTCCATAACGGAAAGAGTGATTTTTGACATATCGTAGTCAAAATTTCTAAGGTTTGAAAGTGTGAGCATCGTCTGTTCATATCTGTTTTTCATATCGTTATCCGCCACAACAAAATGCATGGGTGGATAATAATGACCCGGTCCGTCAATATAGAAAAGCGGTGCCGCTTCGTCAACAAGGGTTCTGTTGGGATTTACTCCTCTTTCCCTTTTAAGTATGTTGAAATGTGTTGTAGGCTGTCCCGCATTGTGGAAGTAGCCTGCTATATCCTTGTTTGATACACCCACATCTGAAAGGAACTTCTCACCAAAGCACAGCATCATTGAAAGGTATCCGCCTGCACTTGAGCCGCCGACATAAATACCTTTTATCTTGCCGTATTTACCCATATTATTTTTTACCCAGGCAACACTTGCCGCAGCATCCTCAACATAGTCGGGAAACTTTGCATCAGGGTACATTCTGTATTCTACAGACACAAGCGCAACACCTTCATCGGTAATTTGCTTTGCATTTTCTGTTTTAAAGCCTCTTGAGCCCGCTTCAAGTCCGCCGCCATGGAAATACACAAATACGTCAAATTCCTCTTTTTCGGGAAGATAAATATCAAGCATCTGCATGGGATGTGTACCGTAGCTTATATCTGCAATCTTTTTCATAATACAGCCTCCTGTAATATATTTCACGCTCAGTATAACACGGCTTTACTTATTTGTAAATAATATAATAAAATATACTTATGTTACATTTAAAGTTAACGTATAATTTTATTGACAAATTTTTGTTTTATGGTACAATTTATATATACCCTGAAAGGAATGTTACACATGATTAAAGAAGTATATCTGATATTCAAAACACATCTTGACATAGGCTTTACAAACAACGCTTCTGTAGTTATAAAACGCTATCTTGAGGAGTTTATCCCCAACGCCATAAAAGTGGGAAACGAGCTTAAAAACACCGACACCCCATTTATCTGGACCGTCGGCTCTTGGCTTGTAAATGAAGCTTTGAAGCACGACACAGACGGCAAGGTAGAAAAGGCTATCCGTGACGGCATTATTTCATGGCACGGTCTGCCCTTTACAGGCTACACCGAAATGATGAACGAAACGCTGTTTGAATACGGTCTTTCAATTGCCGACAAGTTAAATGCACGCTTTGGTAAAAAGACAATTGCCTCAAAGATGACGGACGTTCCAGGCCACACCATAGGTATGGTCAAGCATTTAGCCGCCCACGGAATTGAATTTCTCCATTTAGGCGTAAATCCGGCAACACCCATTCCTCCAGTCCCCCGCCTTTTCAAATGGTTTGACGGCGAAAACACTCTTACCGTAATGTATCAGGGTGACTACGGAAAAACAGAGGAATTCGACGACTTTGCCATTACCTTCGGATTTACGGGTGACAACTGCGGTCCGCAGAATCCCGACAT
The DNA here is from genome assembly GCA_045577475.1 of Eubacteriales bacterium. Classification (GTDB taxonomy): domain Bacteria; phylum Bacillota; class Clostridia; order Oscillospirales; family CAG-382; genus UMGS1387. The sequence continues at coordinate 50,966 of JAZNIM010000087.1, forward strand.
TATTATAAATCAGTACAAAGAGCTGCGTGAAAAGTACCCCGATGCCGTTATCAAGGCGGCAACCCTTGACGATATTGCTCTTAAACTGCGTGAAATCAAGGATATTCCCGTTTTCACCAAGGAAATCGGCGACACATGGATTCATGGCCTCGGCACAGACCCGAAAAAGGTCAGCATCTACAGAAGCCTGCTTCGTCACATTGAGGAAAACGGCATAGGCGATGCAGACCTTTCGGACAACCTCCTGCTTGTTCCCGAGCACACATGGGGTGCTGACAGAAAATGCCGCTTTAAGAACGAGGAAGGCTACACTGTTGCAGAGTTTGAAAAGCTCAGAAACGACCCTGACAGAATAAGCATCGAGGAAACATGGAAAGAGCAGAGAGCTTATCTTGACAAGGCGCAGGATGAGCTTGGTGTAAAGGTAGACTACACGGTTGACGTACCCGACCTTTCGGCAATGACCGAGTGTGAAGTATGTGACGGCGGCATTGAAGTAAGCTGGGTGCTTTACGGTGCTGAAGATTACGAGCGTTACAAAATGACCTATATGAACCCCGCCTTACACAATGTATATTGGGCAAACGCCGACTTTATAAAATCAAATCTTCCCGAAGCAAACAACCGCGGAATTCATATTGCAAAGCCTCAGAGCACTTACACCGACGGAAGCAAAACTGTTACCGTTTACGAATTTGACAAAGCTCTTTCGGAATATGAAGGACTTCCCGTGATTTACGAAATATTTGAAGGAAACAAGGTTGAGCTTCGTCTTATCGGGCAGAAAGCAAACCGTCAGCCAAACGCCTTCTTTGTAAAATTCAAAGGTTTACGGGAAAATTGGCAGGTAAACAAGCTTGGCAGATGGATTGACAGCACAGATATTGCAGGAAGTCCGCTTATATGCGGCATCGACAAGGGTGTACGCAACAAGGATGTGGAAATTACAAGTCTTGATGCACCGCTTGTTTGTCCCTTCGGCAGACGGCTTCTTGAATACGACCTTTATCCTGCATGGGAGGACATGTATTTTAATCTTTACAACAACATATGGAACACAAATCATCCGCTGTGGTATGAGGAGGATTCGGTGTTCAGGTTTGAAATCAAAAACAGATAAGCTGATATACAAAAGAACCGCCGTATGCGGAGTGTTCTTAGGGACAGTTATTTCATATTATAAAAGAAGGAACAAGAATTCAAATTTTGATTCTTGTTCCTTTTTTGTTTAAACAAATTGAACCGCTTCTCAAAGTATCTTACATTTTGCATTTAATTCTTTCCAGACTGTATCAAATATGGCGATATCAATATCATTTATTGATGCGAGTGTGTATAGTGATTTTCTGTTGAATTTTTCGCTGTCACATAAAAAAACACTTTGTTTAGTATTTCCCAGCATAAGAGAACGAAGATAGTTTTCTTCTTCTGTAGGGTCAGAAATAATCCCGTTTTTATCCAGCGCATAAGATGAGAAAAACAAAATATCCGGATGAATTTCTGAAATCACTCTGTAGCTCTGAGGTCCTGATAATACAGCGGAGTTATTTACACTGCCACCACCGACACAATGTGTTTTAATACCATAGTTTATGGCATTGAGAGCCGTAATCATGTTGTTTGTAAAAAGAGTTATATCTTTATGCTTTGCAATGTATGGAATTAAGAAACCGGCAGTGCTTGAACCATCTAACATGATAATCTGCCCATCACAAATGAGATGTTCGGCTTTTTTTGCAATTTTACGTTTTGCAGCGGTATTCTGTGACAGGCGATTTTGAAGCGGAGCTACCTGATTAGCATTTAATATATTAGCTCCTCCGTGTGTGCGCTTGATAAAATACATATTTTGCAGTTTGGTTAAATCACGGCGAATACTTGATTCGGAAGTATATGTTAATTGGGAAAGTTTCTTTACCGTCATAAATCCATTTTTGTTCAGTAATTCAAGAATTTGTTCTTGTCTTTTTGAAGTGCTCATTTTAACACCTTTTTTGCTCATTTTATAATTTTATATGATTGTTTTTCTGGTTTATCGCCAAATATTGAAAACAAACAATCATATTGTATAATTATACCATAAAAAAATAATAAGTCAATATGAGGTGATATGATGCTGGAAAATACAAAAGAAAGAGTGCTTAAAGCAAATCTTACTTTGAAGAATGAAAAGCTAATTACGCTAACCTGGGGAAATGTTTCGGAACTTGACAGAGAAACCGGCTATGTTGTAATAAAGCCGTCAGGCGTGGATTATGAAAACATGAATGTCGATGATATGGTTGTAGTTGACCTTTCCGGGAAAGTGGTTGAAGGTAAATGGAATCCTTCTTCTGATACCCCCACTCATTTAGAATTATACAGAAGTTTCCCCGAAATTGGTGGAATCACCCATACCCACTCAAGATGGGCAACAATTTTTTCGCAATGCGGAATGGATATTCCGGTGCTTGGTACAACGCATGCCGATGCTTTTTACGGGGCTGTTCCTTGCACCCGAAAGATGACTGCCGCCGAGATAACAGGGGAATATGAACTTGAAACCGGTAAAGTTATTGCAGAACTTTTCACCAAAGAAACTATTTGCAGCATTCCCGGTGCTCTCGTATATTCTCACGGCCCTTTTACCTGGGCAAAGGATGCGAAAGATTCTGTGAAAAACGCAATTATTTTGGAAGAGGTAGCAATGATGGCATGGCATACTATTATGATGAAACCCGATATGAAATTCCAGAAAGAACTTCTTGATAAACACTATCTCAGAAAACACGGAGAAAATGCTTATTATGGACAGAAGGAGTGTAAATAATGATAATAGACAGCAAAAAATATAACGGTAAATGTTCTTGTGGGAATGAACATAAAATGGAAACAGAGTTTTGTATAATTGAAGCCGGTTGTCTTGCAAATGCTGATAAGTATATTAAAAAATGCGGGCTGAAAGGATTTTCGGTTGCAATATATGATGAAAATACATACGAATCCACCGATGGCATGCATCCGAAAGTGGATGAAGAAATTATTCTACCTTCTGAAGGGTTACATGCTGATAACCACGGTGTTATGTTAGCAATGGAACAGTTGGCTGAAAGCTGTGATTACCTTATTGCAATAGGTTCAGGAACAATCCATGATATAACACGCTACTGTGCATATGAAAAAGGGATTCCTTTTGTGTCTTGTCCAACTGCCGCAAGCGTTGACGGATTTTGTTCATCTGTTGCCGCGATGACCTGGGACGGATTTAAAAAGACCTTTCAAGCAGTTGCCCCAAAAATTGTTATAGCAGACCTCGGCATTATATCAAAAGCGCCGATGTTTCTCACAAATTCTGGCTTTGGAGATATGATTGGAAAATTTATAGCATTGGCAGATTGGAAAATAGCACACATATTGACAAATGAATATTTTTGCGAGACCATATATGATATGACTATGAATGCAACGAAAGCTGTTACAGAAAGTGCAAAAGCAATAAAAGATGGCGATATAACTGCCTATGAAAAACTTATATACGGGCTCTTGATGTCAGGACTTGCAATGCAGATGCTTGGCAATTCACGCTGTGCTTCGGGTGCAGAACATCACATTTCCCACTTAATAGAAATGCAGCCTGAAGGGTTGGGAATAAAATCTGATGCATTGCACGGAGAAAAAGTTGGTGTAGGTACATTAATTGCTTGCAGGGAATATCATCAAATTAAAAACAGCAATTTAAAATGGAAAGATTATCGTAAGGCAGGCAGCGATTATGTTAAAGATATGTTTGGAGAAAAATTAGGTGATGCTATAATTGCAGAAAATTCAAATGACTGCGCTTTGGGTATAACAGCAAAGCTTATAGAGGAAAAATGGGATAAAATCCGTAGTATAATAGATACTGTTCCCACATACAAAGAGTTAATTGAAAAATACGAAGTGCTTGGAGTAAAATCTGATCTTGGCGATATTGATGTACAGGAAGAAAAATGCAATTTGCTTTTGGAATATTCACCACTTGTACGCAATAGGCTGACACTTATGAGATTACGCAGAACAGTAATTAGGGAGGAAAACAAATGAATGGTTCAAGAATTATTTTAGCAGCACATCGAGGGGATAGATTTAATTATCCCGAAAATACAATGCCGGCTTTTGAATCAGCAGTCAGCCTTGGGGTAGATATGATTGAAACAGACGTCAGGATGAGTAAAGATGGAGAACTTGTGTTGATGCACGACAGAAGCGCACTTCGCACAACAGGAATAGATAAAAATATTGATGAAATGTCGCTTTTAGAAATCAGGAGCCTTAATGCAGGGTGTACTTTTAAAAATCCTGTTATAGCTAAAATACCTACTGTAAGAGAATTTCTTGAGTATATTAAAAATGCCAATATAATGGTAAACTGGGAATTTAAGGTTTATCCGACTGATTTTGATACCGATACTGCATTTGAAGTTGTGGATAAGCTTGTTAAGCTGATTGATGAATACGATATGGTTGATAGATCTATGATGAATTCATTCAGTGCAAAAGTTCTGGAATATATCTATAAGAAGTACAGAAACAAGTTCCCAATTCACGGACAAGGCATATACAAATGCAAACGTTCATGCGACTTGTCCGAAATTGACGAAACCGAGCTTTTTGACTGGTGTTGTCTCTATCCCAATGAAGTTGGACGCAATCCTATTGAGTTTAAGGAGAATTTTGATTACTGTGCAAAAAACGATATTATTCCTTGCATTTGTATTCCGGACAATATTGAGAACTATAAAACAGCAATTGATTACGGGTGCAAAATGTTTACCTCAAATAACATCGCTGAGGCAGCTCGAATTTTATCAGAACTCAAAGTGAGATAAGTATCTTTTTATGTCCGGTACTTTAATTAACAAGCAGGGAAAATGTATACCATTTTCCAAAACATTTAGGATATCCTAAGACCTTAAACGGTACGATGTAGCATCGTACCTACAAAAAAGGCAGAAACAAAATCAATTGTTTCTGCCTTTTTTAAATACTGTCCTTCAGGACACTTCGCATAAGGCGGTTCTTCTTTTTAGCACATTCCAAACTTATTGTAATAGTATATCGGCATAGCACTCCAGCCGTGGCACAGACTTCCTGCTTTACTGAAGTCATCAGCACCGTTTATGGTTTCCCAGAAGCTGGTTGCACCCTTGTCAAGCATATAGCCATACTTTTCACGGATGTCCGAAAGCACAAACTCCTTGTTGCCGTCAAAGTCCTTTTCAAGCAGTGCATCGTATACGTATCCCAGCATTGAAAGGGTTGCGGGAACAAGCTCTTTGTTGTTCTTAACTGCATCAACAGTTCTTTCGTCACCCACACCTGCAAGCAGTGCAAAAGCGTTGCAAAGCTGTGAGTAAAGCTTTCTGTCGACAAATGAAGTTCCGAAAAGCCCCGTTTCTTCATCAAAGAAGCCTGACACAATTCCTTTTCTTACCTCGTCAAATTTTATTCCGCCTTCAGTGCCATACATTTCGCAGAGCTTGTCGTAACGGCTTCCGGCATATATATACGCACAGTTGAGAATGATGTGAGTGTTCTTTGTAAAACCTTTGATCGTTGTGAAATTTCCTTCAGACCATTCAAAGAAGTTCCAATAAGGGTTGGGAAGATTTTCAATAAGTCCGTTTTCGCCTATTCTTTGTGTGAAATTGTCCATAATCT
>JAZNIM010000088.1:0-4678 GCA_045577475.1 Eubacteriales bacterium
TCTGCCGTTGAGGATAAAGCCCTTATCCTTATCATGTCCGAAGGTTCTGAAACCGAAGCGTGTTTTGTTTATGTCGCAAAGCTCGCCGTTTACAAAAATCTCCGTTTCCATATAATAAAGATTCGGTGAGTCTATGTCCCAGATAAGCGGATTATCCACTGTTGTTCCGTATGATACGGTACCAAGCTCTCTTAAAGCTATTTTAAGCTCACCCGAACACTCGGCAACCATGTTATGCTCTTTATCGTATACCCTGCTCTTGCAAAACGCCGTCACATCTTCATATGTATCGTTTCTCACGGTGGTCTGAACCTTTACAAGCCACTGTGCATCGCCTATTTTCTCGGGATTTACGTACACTCCCCATCTATCAGCACTTACAAGTTCACTTTTTTCAAGCCACACGTGTCTGTATATTCCGCCGCCTTCATACCACCAGCTTTCATGCTCCTTGGTGGTAACATATACCGCAAGCACGTTCTGTTCACTACCGTATTTTACAAAGTCAGTTATATCAACCTCAAATGAGTTATAGCCGCAATAATTATGCTTTAAGACACAGCCGTTGAGATACACTGTGCAATGTGTTGCCACACCTTCAAAAAACAGGACAATTCTCTTATTCTTATCACCTTCAGGCAGAGTGAAGCTTTTTCTGTACCACGCATTTTCATACTTGAAATAACCGAGAGCTTCGTTATACTGCTTGTCGGGAGCCTGCTGTATAACATAATCATGGGGAAGCGTTACCGTCTTCCAGTTATCGGTACAGCTTGCCTGTCCTTGTGAGTATTTCTGCACCGATGCAGAATAGTTTCTTGCCGCAGGTCCCCAAAGCTTTGTTTCGGTTTTGGCACTCATATACATTGAGCCTTTATCACAAGGCTCGGGCATTTCTATATCGCCTCTGTAAAAAAGCCAATTATTATCAAACAGTATTCTTTCCATTGTTCTTACCGCCTTTCTGTGTTTATTATAGCATCTGTCTTACGGTAATGCAATTCAACAAAAGCAAAATATATGGACAAAATTGCTCTTTCGCTTGACAAACTGCATTTTCGGATATATAGTATTTACGGAGGTGAAGGCTATGAAATGCGCATTTGGCAGAGGAAAATTCGACAGCGACAAAAAGTGGGAATGCTATCTTCACATCAACAATTTCGGGTACTACGAAAACAGCGACGTCACCGTCAGCCGCACAAAAGGACGTGCAGACTATCAGCTTATCGTTATGACAGACGGCGAAGCAATGTTTTTAATTAACGGTGAAAGCAAACGGGTAAAGAAGGGCTTTGGAGTGCTTTACCGACCGGGAGAAGCACAGATATATTCAGGCAAAAACTGCGGCTTTTTCTGGGTACACTTTTCAGGCTATGAGGCTGAGGGTTTGATGGAGAGAATGGGAATTACAGAATCATTTTTTGAAGTTCCAAGCGTTGATGCAGTTCACGGAATATGCAAAAAAATGCTTGAATGTACAGCTTTGCTTCAAAGCACCACCGAGGATATGCTGTGTGCTCATTTTATAACCCTTCTCGGAAAACTGTCGCAAGCATCAGAAAATTTCGACGACGGCATCATGAAGGTAATTAACCAAATGAAATCGGAAGGTTTCAAGGGACTTGGCTCAAAGGAATATGCACAAATTGCAAGGCTCAGCGAATACCACTTTATCAGAAAATTCAAGAAACTGACAGGTTCGAGTCCTGCGGCATATAAAGCAAAGATTATTACGGAAAAAGCTGCCGAGCTTATGGAAAACAGCGACATGAACGTAACTGAAATTGCCTTGGCTCTCGGTTTTGAGGACGCACTGTATTTCAGCAGGTTTTTTAAGAAAAATACGGGACTTTCACCGAAAAAATATATGGAATTGTATTGAAAAATGTATTTTTATATGATATCATAGAATCATAAACAGCTTGGGAGGTAATTACAATGAAAATCAACACACAAACCGACTATTTGAGAAAAAAATACTCCGACACCGAAACGGTTGACATTTTAAAGAACGCAGGCTTTGACCACATAGACTTTTCATTTTTTGAATTGCGTGACTACGATGTTAAAGCGGACAAGAACGAGTTCAAAAAGAGATTCACGGAACTGAGAAAATACGCCGAGGACAAGGGCATATACTTTACTCAGGCACACGCCCCCTTTGCTTCAAGTTTCAAGGACGAAGCACAAACTGCACTTCGCTTTGATGAAATTGTAAATGCCATGAGAAACGCTTCATATCTCGGCATCAAACACATTGTTGTTCACCCATGTCAGCACTTGTGTTATGACCATGGCAACAACGCCGAAAAGCTCTTTGAAATTAACATGGACTTTTACAAGAAGCTGCTTCCCTATGCCGAAGAATTTAACATTATAATGTGCACCGAAAACATGTGGCAGTATTACGGCGACAGGAAAATCTGGATTTCCACCTGTGCTCTGCCCGAAGAATTCAATGCGTACATTGACGGTGTTAACAGTCCTTACCTCAAAGGCTGTCTTGACATCGGTCACACGGTGCTTGTGGGACAGAATCCTGCAAGCTTTATCAGAAAAATGGGTGCAGACAGACTCATCGCCCTTCATGTTCACGATGTATCGGGACACGAGGACAGCCACACACTTCCCTATCAGGGTATTATTCATTGGGACGAAGTCACACAGGCTCTCAAGGAAATCGGCTACAAGGGTGAAATCACGCTTGAAGCTGACAATTTCATGAGAAACACTCCCAAGGAGCTTATGCCCGAGGCTGAAAAGTACATGGCAACCGTTGCAAGAAGTCTTGCGGATGCGGCTTGCTGAAATACTGAAATTTAAATAAAAAAATCAAGGGTTGCAACTCATAATTGCAACCCTTTTACATTACTTTTTATCCTTGAATTTCACGTTATTCTCTCCGAGAATTTCCTTCAGACGCTTCAACATAGTTTCTGTTATCTCGGTATGGGTATCAAGTGCCTTACACAGCTTCTTGGTGTCGTCAAAGTAAATATATACCTCGGTTGTTCCGTAATTGAAAATATCAAGAATACTTCTTGTCATTTCAAATTCACGGCTGTTTTCTGACGGCACCTTCAGGTACAAGTCCTGTTTTGTCCGATTAACAGCAGGCGTTGTCGGTGTGTGATAAGGCTGTGTATTTTGTGTATTCTGAACCACGCCTCTTGCCATAGCAGACAGGTTGACAGTAACCTTTTTTGCATTCGGGTTATCCGACGGCTTTACCGCTTGCTTTTCACGTCCTCCGCTTACGGAAGCAGAATTGGGGTCAAACAGGCTTCTTACAAGGATTTTTGGCTCGTCCTTCTGCTGTTCACCGTCGTTTGTTTCTCTGCTTTCCTTTACGGATATTTCCCCCACAATTCCAAAGACCGCACCGGGGTGTATTTTCTGAATATTCGGCTCATAAACATTTGCAAAAACAACAAGCTCAATCTCGCCCGTTTCGTCTTCAAAGGTTACAAAGCCCATACGTGTGGAGTTCTTTGTCATTTTTTCGGTTTTTGCCGACACAAGTCCTAAAAGTGTTACCGTTCTTCCGTCACGGTATTTTGACGAAGTCCCTTCCTCAACAGCAGTATTGATATCTGCAATTTTATCGCATCTTAAGCGTTTTGCATTGTCCTTATATCTGTCAAGAGGATGTCCCGACAGGTACAGTCCCGTCATTTCCTTTTCCATGGCAAGCATCTCAAAGCCTGACACTTCGGGAATATCCGGATAGTCAAGCACAAGTGCCGAAGATGTTTCTTCCTCCTGCACAGATGCTGTGCTAAATAGGTCGAACTGACCTTCAACATTCTTATGGTTGCGTCTTTGAATTGCATCTATGGCATCGCTGTACACACTGAGAAGCTGGCTTCGTTTTTTTCCGAGTCCGTCAAGTGCACCTGCCTTTATCAGGCTTTCCACCATACGCTTATTTATTTCGTTATCCGATAGGCGTGTAAGAAAATCCTCAAGGCTCTTATACTTTCCGTCTTTTCTGCGGCAGGAAATAATCTGCTTTACAAAGCCTTCCCCCACATTCTTTATTGCCATAAGACCGAAGCTTATGCCGTTTTCCGAGGGTGCAAAGGAAACCTCACTGTCATTTATATCGGGTTTACAAACGGAAATTCCCATTTTTTTACATGTTCCGATGTATTCCATAACCTTTGGTGTACTGTTTATTACGCTTGTCAGAAGTGATGCCATGTACTCCTTTGGATAGTGGCATTTAAGATACGCGGAATAGTACGCAAGATAAGCATAGCACGCCGCGTGAGATTTATTGAATGCATACTGGGCAAAGGTTGCCATATCATCATATATTGCCTCTGCCGCTTCAAGTGATACGCCGTTATTGACAGCACCTATACACTCGATGTTGCCGTCCTCATTCTTTTTACCGTAGATAAAATACTCACGCTCTTTTTCCATGACGTCCTTTTTCTTTTTCGCCATGGCACGCCGTACAATATCAGCTCTGCCGAAGGAGTATCCCGCAAGGCTTCTGAATATCTGCATTACCTGCTCCTGATACACAATACAGCCGTTTGTTACGTTAAGTATAGGCTCAAGCAGCGGTGACAGGTATTTGACGGAATGGGGATTTTTTCTACATTCAAGGTACTTTGGAATACTATCCATAGGTCCAGGACGGTAAAGAGAAATAGCAACCGTTATA
>JAZNIM010000089.1:0-23604 GCA_045577475.1 Eubacteriales bacterium
TTATGATTTAATACTTTTCGCAAGCTTTTTGGAAAAATCCACGGCATCGGCTTCCGAAGCCATTACAATAATAACCGTGTCATCTCCGGCAACCGAACCGATAAGAGTCGGTACGTCAAGGGCATCTATAACGGCACCCGCGCCTTGTGCCATACCTGCATAAGTTTTCAGGACAACAATATTTGAAGCACATTTAACACTTATTACGGTATCGGAAAGTATATTTTTAAACCTTCCGCCAAGGCGAGAATCAATTTCGCCGGAAAGGTTGTTTTCGGCATACTTATACTTTACAGTGCTTGCGGCATTTGAGCCTGTGCTGACTTTTACAAGTCTTAGTTCCTTTATGTCACGGGAAACAGTTGCCTGGGTTGCGTTAAATCCGTTTGAGCATAACAGCTGTGTAAGCTCGTCCTGGGTTTCAATTTCATATTTTGTAATTAATTCAAGTATTTTCTTTTGTCTTTGATTTTTCATTTTTGCCTCCAAATGCTTAAATGTTGTTGGCAAGATTCATTTTGTCGTTTAATCTTGAATAAAAATCTATATCCTTTATGCGTATCAGCTTAACATCTCCGGTTGATTTTGTGATGCGTACAATATCACCGTCATATATACTCTTTGTAATTTTACCGTCTACCGTGCAAAAAGCCTCATTAATTTTGTCAGCTTTAAATTTTACATCAATAACCGAATTTCCCGAGAAAACAACAGCACCGCTGTTAAGACACAAATAAGGACAAACGGGAACAGCGCATATGCAGTCAAGCTCAGGGTCAACGATTGGACCGCCTGCCGACATGCAATAAGCCGTTGAGCCTGTAGGGGTTGAAATAATAATACCGTCTGCTCTGTAAGAAATTATATTTTTTCCGTTACACATGAGGTTTAATCCCGCCATACGGGAAACAGCACCCTTTGAAATAACAACTTCGTTCAGGGCGTTTGTTGTGAACACCGACTTTCCGTTTCTGATAATATCGCATTTTATCATCATTCGTCTGTCAATGGCAACGCCCTCGACCTGCTCAATGCTCTTTGCATCCGATACAGACAGTAGGTTATGTAAAAGTTCAATTTCACCCACTTCAAGCTCTGCAAGATAACCGACTCTGCCCATATTAAAGCCGATTATGTATCCACCTGCCTGAGCAATCTTTTTTGCAACCTTTATTATAGTTCCGTCTCCGCCAAAAACAAAGCAAATATCTGCTTTTTTGAAGGCTGCATATTCGGGTAAATATTCAATTTCATATTCGCCGAGAAGTGTTGATGACAACGGCGGATTGTCGAAATAAGGACGCTTGAAAATATCCGACATGATAATATTAACATCATAGTTCTGTAAAAACGACAGAAGTTTTTTTGTATTAATAAGTTCTTTGTCCTTATTTGGATTAACATTAATCATTATTTTGAGCATAGTTATCTCTCCGTAATCAGATTATTCAATATATAATACCATATAATGAATAATTATGCAATATAAATTTGTTATTTTACTTTAAGATGCAGCAAATATTCAATGTTACCTTCGCCACCCTTTATTGGAGAAACGCAGTGGCTTATATAATGAAAGCCTATTTCTTCTGCTTTTTTAATAATATTTTCCACAACCATAATGCGTGTTTTTTCATCTTTAATTACTCCGTGCTTACCAAGCGCCTGTTTTCCTGCTTCAAATTGAGGTTTTATTAGAGTAATTACATCGGCATCATGCTTTGCAACCGAGAGTATAGCAGGGTAGAGAAGTGTCTGTGAAATAAAGGAAACATCCATAACAACTGCATCAGCTTTTTCATCATTTATATCGGCGGAAGTTAAATATCTCGCATTGAAGCCTTCAATTGAAACAACTCTGCCATCTTTTTTTAACCTATAATCAAGCTGATCTTTGCCTGAGTCAACGGCGTAAACCTTTGAAGCACCGCAAAGCAGTAAGCATTCGGTAAATCCACCAGTAGAAGCACCAATATCAACACAGACACAGTCTTTAACAGAAATATTGAAGGTTTTGATTGCATGCTCAAGCTTTAGTCCGCCTCTGCCGACATAATCGTGTACTTCACTTTTGATAATTTCAATCTTATCACTGTCACTGACTTCAAAGGAAGGTTTAGTGGTTTCTATGCCATTTACGGTTACACGACCTTCTTTAATTAAATTCTGAGCTTTGGTGCGGCTGGAGCAAAAATTATTTATGTATAGAAAATTATCAATTCTCATATTTACCTCCAAATGATGGTATGATAATTATAAAATGAAAATGTTAATTTTTTAATACATTTTCAATAACTATTGCAAATTCAAAAAATATACTGTAAAATTATGACAAACAAATCATTTGAAAGGATGCGCAATCTATGGATAATCAAATTACAATTTTTGAACATCCGCTTATCACACACAAAATTTCAATTCTCAGAGATGTTAACACAGGCAGCAAGCAGTTCAGAGAGCTTGTTGAAGAAATCGCAATGCTTATGGGTTATGAAGCTCTCAGAGATCTTCCCATGGAATACGTTGAAGTGAAGACTCCTATCACCACAACAAAAGTAAAGATGCTTGCAGGTGAAAAGCTTGCAATTGTACCAATTCTCAGAGCAGGTCTTGGAATGGTTGAGGGTATACTTTCACTCGTTCCTTATGCAAAGGTTGGTCACATCGGTCTTTACAGAGATGAAGAAACTCTTGAACCTCAGGAATACTACTGCAAGCTTCCTACTGATATAGCTAACAGACTCGTGGTTGTTCTTGACCCGATGCTTGCTACCGGCGGCTCAGCTTCTGCGGCGGTTCAGTTTATCAAAAACAAGGGATGTAAGAACATTAAGTTTATGTCACTTATAGCCGCACCCGAAGGTATTAAGCGTCTTACTGAAGATCACCCTGACATTCAGCTTTACTGCGGATGCCTTGATGAAAAACTTAATGAGCATGGTTACATTGTTCCCGGTCTCGGCGATGCGGGCGACAGAATTTTCGGTACAAAATAATTAATATTTTAGTGTGTGTTCTTGCGAATGCACACTTTTTTAGCAAAACAGAGGCTGCGTAGCGCAACCTCTGTTATTTTTATTTTGTATTAATTTCATCATGAGCCTTTACAAAAGCAGCAAGAATATCAACAGCAGCATCAATGCCGACTGCATCGCTGTTAAGGGATAGGTGATAGTTTTCCGCTTCGCCCCAACGTTGACTTGTGTAATAATTGTAGTAGCTTGCACGTTTTTTGTCCTTGTTTTTTAACTCCTGAGCTGCTTTTTCAGGCTTTATTCCGTAATAAGAAGTGGCTCTTTTAACCTTATGCTCCTCATCGGAATAAATGAAGAAATTCAGCACATTGGGGTACTCTTTAAGAACGTAATCGGAACAGCGTCCAACAATAACGCAAGGTCCTTCATCGGCACACTTTTTAATAACTTCTGACTGAGCAAGGTAAACCTTATCTGCAAGAGGAAGACCGTATAAACCTTCAGCAGAACCAAACATTGAAAGTGAATAAAGAAAGCTGTGTGTCGAAATCTGTTCGGCTTTTTCAAAAATTGCTTCGGAATATCCGCTTTCTTTAGCAGCCATTGTAATTAATTCGTTGTCATAATAGGGGATACCGAGCTTTTCTGCAAGCTTTTTTGCGATAAATCTGCCGCCGCTGCCATACTGACGGCTGATGGTGATAATAGAGTTCATACATCTACCTCCTGTAAGTATTTGTTATATTGAGTACATTATAGCACAATTAACAAAAGAAGTCAATATATTTATTCTATTATGTGAAATTTATCCAACAAAACTAAAATTTAAGGTATGTTGAAAAACAAATTTTATCGCCGTCGCTGTTTGTGGCAACAAAATCGTATTCACTGCAGTCATCGTTGTGCAAGCTTGATATTTTTAAAGTATCGCCAAGTCTTGCTTCAGTTTTATAATTAATCTGTAAATACATTCCTTTGTCGGAAACACGACTGCTGTTATCAATGCTGTCAAAAATGAAGTCAGAGTAATATGTGTTATTCAGATGATTATTCATATCAAGATGAGAATACTCTACTTTACGAACATTTGTTTTTGATAGGGAATTGACATCAACAATTCTACGAACATCTTCGATATCAAAGCTATCAGCTTCACTTGTTGGAATTTCGCCAAGATCGGCAATAGCAGAGGGACGAAGGACGTGACGCTTTTCAATGTCAAGCAGAACCCAAACAGAACGAGCGATTACAGCGGTTTCGCCATTAATTTTGACAATAAAATCTCGTGGATATGATGCACCTCGGATTTTTCTCGGATGTGTAACAATCTCAAGCTCATCATAAATTTTTATGTCTTTTAAAATTTTTACTGTCATTTTGGTTAAAACAAATGCAACATTACGGCTTGCCAGATTAAAGAAACTGAACGGTGTATTAAGTAATTCGTCGCCGGCAGCTTTTTGAAAAAGTTTAAGCAAGGAAGAAATTTTAACATTGCCGTTGGGCTGCACATCAAAGCTTTCGATTCTGGATTTGATAATTAAACTCATTTTTGCACTTTCTTTCTTTTCGAATAATAACATACAATATTTGTGAAAAACTGTTTTATAAAGCAAGATATATTCATTTAGGCGTTTTACAGTATTCTTCGCTACCCTGAATTGAATAAAATTTTTATTTTATATAATTGACTCAAACACTTTTCGGGAGATGCTACAGTAATCTGATTATACTCCCTACATCGTATATAGGCTCTTTATTCAGGCATTTAACAGAAACTCCGTATTTTTCACAAAACTCAACCATTCGTTTTCCATCGGGATGCAAATTAATATCGCCATTAATTGCTAAAACATTACTTTCAATCAAGCCGCTTGCTCCGCCAATGAATCCATAGTCGTATCCAGAAAGTTTTACATATCCCTTTGTTATTTTTAAAACATCTATTCCTGCATTTTCACAAGCCGATGCAATACCACTATCTTCTGTTATAATTGCATTATCACTCACTATGCAGGTTGAGCATTTTGCATATCCTTGCTTTACGTGTATTATATTATAACCGTCATTTAATGCATTTTGAATTACTTTTTCCGAAGTGAATTTTTTATGACATATCAGATTTTTGCCTACAACCGCACAATTGAGCGATACATTATCAGGATATGTTAAAATTCTAGCTGATTTTTCCAGCTCCTGTTCCCTGCCCACTTCAATTGCTTTGAAATTTGTGAACAATTCTTTAACAGTGCTTAAAACATATAATTTTTCTTCAATTTTCAAAACGTGCAAATCAGGATGAGCACAAATCGGATGTTCAAATCTGCGATTCTCAGGGATTTCCAACAACTTATACCCCGACGAAATGAGCTCTCTTTTGCTTGTATCGGACATTCTTGAGTCCACTGCCAAAATCTTATTAAGCTCTTTCATCGTTTTTCGAAAATATTTTCAGACAATCCATAAGACTTCTGACAGGTAAAATAGTGGCTTTTCCCTTTATTTGGTCAAGCTTGACATGTGAACGCTCATAATTTCGCATTGGAATGACAATGGTGTTAAAACCAAGTCTTACAGCTTCTCTGACCCTTTGTTCAATATTTCCGACAGCTCGGCATTCCCCTGCAAGTCCAATTTCTCCGATTGCAAGGAGCTTGTCATCAACTACCAAGTCCCGCAATCCTGAAATAATGGCAATGCACGCTGCAAGGTCACTTGACGGCTCATCAATTCTGAGACCACCAACAATATTTACAAAAACATCCGAGGTATAAAGATTCAGACCTAACCGCTTTTCAAGAACTGCAGTCAGAAGAGTCAATCTATTAAAATCAAACCCTGTTGCTACTCTTTTAGGTACAGGATATGCGGTTTTAGTAACAAGCGCCTGTATTTCCGCAAGAATAGGTCTTGTTCCTTCCATTACGCACAACGTGCAGTTTCCCGAAACATTCACAGGTCTTTGACTCAGTAAATATTCGGATGGGTTTTCAACTTCACATAGGCCTTCGGAATCCATCTCGAACATTCCAATTTCATTCGTTGAGCCAAATCTGTTTTTAACCGCTCTAAGGGTTCTGTATGAGTACTGCTTTTCACCGTCAAAGTATAAAACAGTGTCAACCATGTGTTCGAGTATTTTAGGACCGGCAATGCCTCCATCCTTATTGACGTGACCAACAATTATAACGGATATTCCTTCGCACTTGGCAAGCTTTATAAGCCTTGAAGTGGTTGTTCTCACCTGAGTAATACTTCCGGGTGCAGATGATGACGTTTCATCAGTAAGTGTTTGTATAGAGTCTATCACAACGATATCGGGATTTGTCAAAGAAGCTTCACTGAGTATTTCTTCAATATCTGTTTCGGAATATATAAGAATGTTTTCGCTCTCAACTCCAAGTTTCTTAGCACGAAGCTTAATCTGAGCAGGCGACTCCTCCCCTGTTACGTACAACAGCTTTTTGCTGTCCCCGAGCATTCCGCACACCTGAAGAAGCAGAGTCGATTTACCAACACCCGGTTCACCCGACAGAAGCGTTACGGAGCCTTCAACAATACCTCCGCCGAGAACACGGTCAAATTCATTCATCCCCGTCTTTACTCGTTCATTATCATCATAACTTATTACATTTATAGGTCTAGCTATAGGCGTAGTATGAGCAACGCACGAGTTGTTCTTCTTACGTGTGAATGCGGGTTCTGAAACAACAGATGCCTGTTCTTCAACGCTGTTCCATGCACCGCACGCAGTGCACTTTCCGAACCATTTAGAAGTCACATTACCGCATTCGCTGCAAACATATTCAAGTTTATTTTTCATTATTTACCGTCCTTCGCCTGCTTTTATACTTCTTTGCAGGCATAATCTATTATGCTTGAAAAAATAACAAATGCTATTTTTTTGCGGTATTCTTCATCATTCAGAAGTGCTTCCTCATTACGATTTGATAAAAAACCGCATTCAACCAAGACTGCAGGGCATTTTAAATTATGCATCAGATAAATACTGCGTCCCGCCTGTTTTGTTTTTCGACTATTACCATTTTGAATTGTTTGTATCGTCTTATTCTGTATATTCTCAGCAATCGTTTTACTGTCACCGTGATTTTTTGAGTAATACACCTGTAAGCCGCTGTACTTTTCAAGAGGAAACTTATTCTGGTGTATGCTGACAAACACGGGATTGCTGTATTGATTGACAAACAGAGCTCGATTACGTATATCATGCATTTTTTTATTGCTTTCCTGACCTTCCCGATACAGCATAACATCCTCAGTTCTTGTCATTGCCGAATCAATATCAGTTAAAAGCAACAGATTGTGCAGCTCCTGTGCAATCATGAGATTAATATCCTTTTCAAGCGTGCCGAGATGATTGCCGACCGCTCCCCCGTCTTCTCCGCCGTGACCCGGATCAATAATTACGGTGAAATCTGCATTAACGGAAACAGCGGTTTCAGAATCAATTCTTTTTTCTGTAAGAAAGTATTCTATCAAGGAAAAAACAGCCGTCACGGACATAATCACAAGAGAAACAGATAATACTCCAAAATATCGAACAAAGGTTTTTCTTTTCATAATTAACACCTCTATAATAATAGATATAATCTTTGAAAAACCTTTATTTTGATGTACACTACGATTATATTCGTACAATGCGGAATTATTTCTTGTTTTTAACTTCAGTATTTACATGAATTTTGCCCTTATAAGCAAGCATATATGTGATGCCGCAAACAAGAGGAAATACAAGAAGGAGAATTGCAAAAAGAATATAATTATCGCACAAAAATTGAATATTTTCAGATGCATTGGAAACCATTTTTTCTGTAATTACATCATATTGCCTGTTAACAAGCCCCGATTCAATTCCCAAATACATTCCCATAAGGAAAAATCTTATAACGATAGCAAGAATTGCAGTAATTCCCGATAGCTCACTGTTACCGGATGTAAGAAGCAGTATCATTTGTAAAAGCACAAGTACAATCGTCGGTATGTATATTACAAACGAATACATAAATCCCGTATATGGACTTCCGATGCTGCGTCCGGCGTTAACGGATACATAGTCCTTTTGACCGTCCTCTATTACTGCATAGCAAACCAGTGCAAAGAAAAACAAAGTTGCGAATATTGAGGCGGCAATTTGCATTACACCTGAAAAAGGACTTACGATAAACAGACCTAAAAGCGACATTGCAACCTGAAAAACAAAAAGCTTTGCCATCATATGCATTTTGGATTTAATAATTTCCGACATTTTACTTCCTCCCGTAAAAAAGACTTGGAATGTTTAAAAATTTATGATATAATACTAAAAAAAGAATGGCAGGTGAATACGTAATGGATTACAGTGATGCACCGGAATGTGTAAGGCAGTACTTGAACTATAAAAGCGGAACTCAAAACCGTTCAAAGAAAACCATATTTCAATATTATCATGATTTAAGAACCTTTGCTCGCTTCATGCTTAAAAGAACTATGCCCGAAATCTACAAACAGCATGATTATGAAGATATATCATTCAGCGAAGCTGACAGCAACCTGCTTCTTACCGCAAAAAAGGATGATATATTTGAATTTATGAGCACGCTCGTGAACGATCTTGACAACGGAATTTCCGCACGACAAAGAAAATTAAGCTGCTTAAAGGGTTTTTATAAATTTCATAAAAACATAAGGATGGATGAACGAGTAAAAATCAATCCAACAGACGGCATTGAAGCGCCTTCTCGTCCGAAAAGACTGCCAAAACACCTTACATTAGACGAATCAAGACAACTTTTAGAATCTGTTGACGGCAACAATAAAATCAGAGATTACTGCATCGTCACGCTATTTTTAAACTGCGGAATGAGAGTTTCCGAGCTTGTAGGGCTTAACCTATCAAGCTTCGACCCGGAATTCACAAAAGTTAACGTGATTGGTAAAGGCAACAAGGAACGCATACTTTATCTCAACAAAGCGTGTAAAACTGCAATTCTTGAATATCTTGAAGTCAGAAGCAAGCTAAGTATTAAACACGAACACAGCGATGCCCTATTTATCTCACGAAATCACAACCGCATCAGCGTTCAGACGGTGCAATGGTTAATAAACAAGCATCTTTCGGGTGCGGGACTCGGAAATCTTAACATGTCGGTACATAAGCTGCGTCATACGGCTGCCACCATTATGTACCAGCATGGAAAAACCGATGTGAGAGTATTAAAAGATATACTGGGTCATGAGCAACTGTCCACAACACAAATATACACACATGTATCCGATGATATGATGCGTGAAGCAATGAGCGACAATCCTCTCAGTGAGGTAAAACGTTCAAAAAAATTCAAAGAAACAGCGAATGATGAAGAATAGAATTTCAAGCACCTGAAACGGTGCTTGTTTTTTTATCCTCTGTCAACGAAAACAGGCTCTTCACCTTCATCGTCTGAGGAGGAATCATCAGTGCTATAAAACGGATCTATCATGTATTTTTTTATTACAGGATAAGAAGCATATCCTGCCATGAACATACCCACGGAATAGGTGATAATAATCGGCAGCATAACACCAACAGAAGGAATATTGAAGAATACAAAAAGTGAGAGATAAATTAATGCGAATATTCCCAAAAAAGCGAGAATGTTTCGTTTGAAGCCCAAAATTGCCAACAAAAATGAGTTTTTCAAAATTTTGAAGACAGAAAGCTTGAAAGTAATCATAATGGTGTACACGTAAAATCTCATCATGAAATAAATCACAAACAAGAACAAAGACATATACATGAACACAGCACTCATAAAGCCGGGTTGAGAATACCAGAATGTCAAATCCCAAAACAAAACTACAGCAAACAGAATATCGGCAAACCCGATAACGAGTGCTTGTCTGAAATTGCGTTTTATGCAGCTAAAAAAGTCCGAAAACAGAAAGATGGGATCTCCCCTGTTATAGCCTCTGATAATGTATGCTGCACCCGTGTTTGTTAATCCGAATGTGATAAAAAACAGAGCGGATATAGCAAGAAAAACATAAACTGCGGGTGTATTTATGTATGCTGTTTTGAATGAGCTGACAAAAGGATACAAGTATGAAATGATATGCGGCTCGGTTGAAGCAAGCTCCATTCCATGAAATGCAGGAAACATAGGGTTTGCCACAACATAAGCAGCATCATGAAGCTGATTTGTTGAAACAAAAAGAAAGAAAAAGAGAGGGAAATTACAAACAGCATATAACAAATTTAAAGAAGATAAATTCCAGAATTTTCTCTTTAGCATAACAAAGAATCCTGCAAAACTAGTCGGAATCTCAGTATATTTATCATCCTTTGAAACACCAATGCCGTCTCCCGAGAAGATTTTAAACAAACTGAATTTTTTCATAACACTACCCTTTTCGGAAAAAATAAAATAGATATGCCTAAACATATCTATTATAAAATCATTATATTAACCGTTAATGAAAAATGTAAAAAATAAATGTAACCTATTTTAAAGTTATCTTGAACGATGGTTGAAACGCAGGTATGTGGTGTTGAGTCTGCTCTTTATAAATTCGGAGTAAATCTGAGTAGAAGAAATGTCGGCATGACCTAAAATGTTTTTAATATCGTGAATATCGGCTCCGTTTTCAAGAAGATGTGTTGCAAAGGAATGCCTGAGTGTGTGAGGTGTTATGGTTTTACTTATATGAGCTGATTCTGCATAGCTTTTAAGAATTTTCCAAAACCCCTGTCTTGTCATTCTTTCGCCGTTTACATTTACAAATAAGGCAGTTTCGGAAGGATCTGAGACAAAATACTTTCTTGAATGACGCATATATTCTTCAAGTTCTTTAACAGCCGTAGGATACAGTAGAATGACTCTGTCATTTCCGCCACCCTTGTTGGTTCTACAGCGGATGTAGTTCATTTTTAAATTTACATCTGACAAGTCAAATGAAATAAGCTCACTTACCTTAACTCCTGTTGCGTACAAGGTTTCAAGCATTGCTTTATCACGTCTCCCCTTGAAATCCGAAGTGTCGGGCTGGGCAAGTAAAGCATCAATCTCATCCTCGGTCAAAACCTCAAAAAATTTCTTTTCAGACTTATCGTTTTTGATTTCCCGAGCAGGATTATCAGTAACTATATCATTTGCAGAAAGGTATTTATAAAAAGACCGAAGAGAGGACATACAGCGAGAAACGGTTGCAACGGATTTTCCATTTTTAACAAGAATTTGTTTAAACTCGGCAACAGCCGCGGAATCAGCATTAACAATCGAAACCTTCTTTTCAGCAAGATAGTCGCAAAACGATGTCAGATCTCTTTTATAAGCACTTAACGTGTTTTGAGCAGTTTTTTTAGAATCGCTTAGAAAGGTAATATATTCATCAATAATTTTTACATCAGTCATTACAAACTCCAAAATCATCGGGCAAGCTCGTTTGCTCTATCTGTACAAGCATGCATTGCCTCGTTTATAGTTTTATAGAAATTGTTCGATTCAAGCGAGGATATTGCCGCAAGTGTAGTTCCGCCCGGGGATGCCACCATTTTAATAAGCTCATCAGCAGAAAGACCGGATTTCATAAGCATTTCACACGAACCTTTGAGCGTTTGAAATACAAGTTCGGTTGCGGCTTTTTCAGTAAGACCTTGCTCCAGAGCACCGTCAATCATGGCTTTGGCAAGCATATACAGATAAACAGGACTTGAAGAGTTAACTGAAATAACGCAGTTCATTAAAGACTCATCAAGCGAAACAACACATCCCGTGGAAGCAAAAATTCCGCAAATTTTAGAATATTCCTTATCAGTGACAAAGCTGTTGCGGGAAATTGCAGTGGCACCTACCCCCAAAAGCACAGGGGTGTTTGGCATTACCCTGACAACAGGAACATCCGCTTCAAGCATTTTGCATACATATTCACAACTGATTGCTGCGGCAATGGAAACAAACATTTTTTTACCGATGTCTTCGGCACATGCCTTTACATCCGTTAAAAGTGACTCATAGTCCTGCGGCTTGACAGCAAGAAAAATACAATCTCCGAGATTACAAGCATCGGAAAGTGAATCACATTTTTTTGCACCAAGGCAAGAGAGCGCATCGGCTTTTTCAGAAAATTTATCGAAAACAAAAATATCACTTGCTGCTACTCTGCCCGAAGAAGTAATTGACTTTATAATAGCGGATGCCATATTTCCGGCTCCGATGAAAGAAAATTTCATAGTATTAACCTACCTTTTGTGATGCCTATATATAATAATACTTTTTTAACAAAATTTCAAGGGCATTTTGTACTTTTGATAATTTTTGTAAAAGTTGACCACTGATTATGTAGACCCAATTATGTTAACTTATGTACCGCATTATGTAAATCTACATGATGTGGTCAGAGCTTGATGAAATGTCAATATGTCGTGCCATTGAATTTAGCTTGTTCACGGTATTTTATTTGAATTATTGCTATTTATGCAATTTTGACAAAACAGCTACCAATTGAACTTGTCCCAATAAACACAAAATGCACTTTACTTTTTGAATAACTCGGTGTATAATAGCTGTAAAACGATTATAAGAGGTTGAAAAATGGAGCTGAAACAAATTATCGAGTCACATTCAGATTTATGGGACAACTTAAAGTGTGCAAATAAGCCTCTCCTTCTGTACGGAATGGGTGACGGCGCAGATAAGGTGTTAAATGTATGTGAAAGTAAGGGGATTACAGTATCCGGAGTTTTTGCAAGCGACGGTTTTGCAAAGCACAAAATATTCCGTGGATTTGAAGTCACCCCCCTATCCGAGGCTTTGTTACGTTTTCCTGACCCAATTGTGCTTTTATCTTTCGCTTCATGTCTTGACGATGTGCTTGACAACATCAAAAAAATTGCATCAAAATATGAGTTGTACTGTCCTGATGTTCCGGTTTTCGGGAATGGTTTGTTTGATAAAAGTTTTGTACTCAGCAATATTGACAGCTTTCAAAAGGTTTGTTCAGCATTAACCGATGATAAATCAAAGGAAAATTATGTTAACCTCATTTTGGGTAAGATGACAGGAAACATCAAATACTTGTTTGATGCAGAAACCGATGTTTCGGAGGCTTACCGCAACATTATAAAGCCGTCCTGCAATGGGCACTATGTTGATATAGGTGCGTATAACGGTGATACAATCAGAGAATATTTATCTTTTGCAAGAGGTTATTTAAAAATCACTGCATTTGAACCTGATGCAAAAAACTTCAGAAAGCTTTGTGCTTATGCTTGTGATAAAAGTATTCCCACCGATAGTTTTTATAATATTGCCGCTTGGGACAAATGTGAAGAATTGACCTTCTATTCACGTTCCGGTCGTAACAGTGCAAGAACAACTGAGCACAAAAACCTAAAACCGATAATGATGCAAGCCGATAAAGCAGACAATTATATTGATTCAAAAGTTGATTTCATTAATATTGATGCCGAAGGCTCGGATGCTGCTGTGCTTGACGGTCTTGAGAAAACAATTCAACTATACAAACCGTGTATCTCATGTGCTTTATACCACAGAAACGAGGATTTATTTGCTATCCCACTTAAACTTTTGGATATGTATGGTGAGTGTGAAATGTATATAAGGCACTTTAAGTATTTACCTGCATGGGATACCAATGTTTATGTTAAATCTAAAATTTGACTTTATATTAATTATATGTTATAATACAAAATAAATATTTACGAGGTTTTTATGAAAGAATATCTTGAGTGCGGAAAAATTATAAATAAGCGTGGTATCGGCGGCGAACTTAAAGTAGAATGCTATTGTGACAGCACCTCCTCCATTGATTCTGCCAAGGTTTTATATACCGATGATAATGGAAAAAGTCCCTATAATGTTATTTCAATAAAAAACTATAAAGGATTTTTATATATCAAGCTTGAAGGTATAGACAGTGCAGAAAAAGCCGATGAGATGAGAAATGTACTGCTGTATGTTTCAAGAAATGATATTAAAAAAAGCAGTGACAGTGTATTTATCGCTGACATCATCGGTCTTGATGTGATTGATGTTGACAATGGTACTGTTTATGGTAAAGTAACCGATGTATCCAACTACGGTGCATCAGATATTTACACAGTAAAAAGCCAAAATTCCACCTACATGATTCCCTGTGTTAAAGATATTATTATAAAAATCGATACCGAAAACGGCGTTTATGTAAAGCCTATACCGGGCTTGTTTGATGAAGCGGAGGAAATAAAATAATGCGCTTTGATGTAATGACGCTTTTTCCCGAGCTTATAGATAATATAGTGTCAACAAGCATTCTCGGCAGAGCTATAGAAAACGGTTTTATCAGCGTAAACAGTCATGATATACGAAAGCACACCCTCGATAAGCATAGGAAAGTAGACGACACCCCCTACGGCGGCGGAATGGGTATGCTTATGACTGTTCAGCCGATAGTTGATTGTTTCAACAGCTTTAAAAACGAATTGAATGGAAGCAAGCGTGTTATATATCTATCACCTAAAGGAATGAAATTCAATCATGATAAAGCTGTCGAGCTTTCAAAATATGATAATCTTGTGTTTTTATGCGGTCATTACGAGGGTATCGACGAACGTGCGGAGCAGTTGATTGTCGACGAGCAGATTTCTATCGGAGACTTTGTTCTTACAGGTGGAGAATTGCCTGCCGCTATTATCATTGACGCTGTTTCTCGCCTTATTCCCGGAGTACTTGCCGATTCCGTATGCTATGAAGACGAAAGTATAGCAGGCGGTCTTTTGGAGTACCCTCAATATACAAAGCCTGCTGAATACTGCGGATTGAAGGTTCCTGATGTTTTGCTTGGCGGCAATCACAAGGACATTAATCTGTGGAGGCGTCACAAGTCGCTTGAATTAACGCTCAAACACCGTCCTGACTTGTTGGATGACGCTTCAAAGCTTTCAAAGGAAGATATTTTATATTTGGAAGTATTGAAATCTAAATAAGATTGGAGGAAGAGTATTTGAGCAAGAACAAGTTGTTTTCGGGAAAAATTGTTTCCTATTATTCCACTGAGCAAAATGTATCTGACATTGCTAACGACGATCCTTTATATCAGCATAAGAACCCGGTCATTTCTTCTTTCATTCTTAAAAGTCGTTCACTTTTTTCTTCAGTTTATGAAAAATCCCATGTTGCACATTTTTTTGAATACTTATACCGTAGTTTACTATCATGTCCGCTTTCGGCGGTTGCTGTATTTTTGCTGGTATTCAGCGTAGTCTCTTTTTCTCTCAGGTTTTTTATTTCCGATTCAAAGACGGATTTCTTTCTTGAATCGCGCAATTGGATACCGGTCATAATGTTTTTTGTTTCTCTTTTATTTATGCCCGTAAAAAAAGATCTTGCAACCTTGCTGTCTCAAAGTAAATCCTTTTCTTTGTTTGAGTTTTCATACGATAAAAAAATACTGTACGCAACCAGCAAGGGGATGAGTTTTTCAAGTGGATATTCAACGGCATTCTTTATCGGAGTGCTGGCAGGCATTACTTCCGTATTATTCGCACCGTTTTCCGTGTTTTTATTTATCACTTTAATTGTCTGCGCTGTCATCATCTTGAACAAACCCGAAAGCGGAGTTTTACTGACGGTATTCCTTCATCCTTTTTTGAGTGACAGCTTTACTTTACTGTTAGTTTATTTTACCTTTATTTCGTTGTTGTTTAAATATTTATCGTCAAAGCGTCATATAAGCTTTGACAGAGATGAGCTTTCATTATTGATATGCACTCTAATTTTTTTAACTTCAGGTCTAGCAACTGCCTCAGGTAAAACAGGAATAATCGAGGCTTTACAACTGATATCTGCCATACTTGTGTATATATGTATTAAGAATCTGATTAAGTCCTTCTCGCTTTTCAACAACTGTATCAGGCTCATTACCGGTTCTGCTCTCATAGCTTCTGTATTAACACTCGCAGTACATTTTATAAATCGTTTTTTGAATTACAGCTTTATTGGACGCATACTTGAAGCGGATTTTGCAAACTACATTTATACCTATTTTACCAATAATTTAATTCTCACGGTTATTATGGCAGCAATGACACCAATTAATCTTTCGCTGTTTATCGGTCATGAAAAGAAGCAAATTCGCATAAAACACGGAATTAGTTTTATAACACAGCTTATTTGTGTATTGCTAAACGGCAACATTCCTCTTTTAACTGCTGTCGTATTCTCATGCTTGATTGT
The DNA here is from genome assembly GCA_045577475.1 of Eubacteriales bacterium. Classification (GTDB taxonomy): domain Bacteria; phylum Bacillota; class Clostridia; order Oscillospirales; family CAG-382; genus UMGS1387. The sequence goes on from JAZNIM010000089.1 coordinate 16,187, forward strand.
AATATGTTTCAAAAAAACCAAAGCTATTGTTTTACTACCGCTTTCACCGTTTATTTCTACAGCAATTGTAAAGCTCGTTCGTGTGTTACCATTCACCGACAGTATTATTAAAACTCCGTCCTTGGATAACACGATGAATCAGTTGGTTTCTGGCGCAATAAAAAGCAACACGCTTTTCGGTATAGGACTGGGTAAAGAAAATTTTGTATCCTGCATAACCTCGTATGCTCTGCCCAGTATCGACAGCTATGCTCATCCGCAAACAACACTTCAAGGCTTTATTGTTTACTTTGGAATTCCTGCAGCTATATTTATAGCAATTGTCATAATGCGAATAATTTCAAACAATTTAAGAATTGCCATATCAACAAGAAATATAAACAAAACAGCAGATGCTGCAAACGCAGGCTTCATAGGCGCTGCACTATGTATCGTCATTGCATCGACGTGTTTGTATATCACATCCACATCTACAATCCCCGTGTTTTTTGCTATAATATGTGCACTTGTTAAGAGCAGCGAAAAATGCATGACATCCGACTATATTGATAATAGCAAAATCAGACTATAAGCTATTATGATTTCAATAGGTGGTTAATATGAAAATGAACAACAAAATCAGCTTAATGGACATTCTACTTGTACTGTTCAGCTTATTTATCATAGTTATCTTGGGAATACATTTATTTTCCCAAACTGCTGAATACGACTTTTCTCCAAAATTCAACATTTACATCCACGCCGGCATCAGTAAGGCGGAAAATGATTTTCTTCATTCAATAAAAGAAGGTGATTCGGTATATGACACCGAAACCGGCAAGCTGGTTGGCGTTGTTGAATCATCTGTGTACACAAAATCATATGAAACAGTATTTGATGAAGCCCAAAATCAATGGACTAAAGTAGAATACCCCGACTTATATGATATCAGGATTGTCATAAGTGCAACCGTTAGCGAAAAGAACGGCACTGATTACAAAATCGGACAATACGCAAAGCTCAATGTGCCATCATATGCTTTTTCAGCAGAAATAATTGATATCACTCAATATCACGGAGCACTTGACACGGCAAATCCAATCAATGATTTATCCGAAAACACAGCCAACGATTTAGTTGAATCTATTGAGGTAGAATGATGAAAAAGAAGAAGCTTAAATTCAACACACTTGATGCGTGTATATTTATAGTAATTGTTTTCATAATACTGGGCACACTAATCAGAGCACAAATTAAATCAACAAATATTGATGGCTCACAGGAACTGAATGTCACGGTTTTTCTCGATGTAACAGACAAAAGCAAAAAGCTTTCCGATGCTGTCAGCATCGGGGATGAAATTTATATTAAGGGAAGTAATGAAAGCCTCGGCATCGTCTCTGGTGTAATAAACCGAAACAACAAGAAGTATATACAAAACGGGAACGCATTTGACATAGTATATACCAATGACCTGTATCGAGTTTTAATTAAATTTGACACTGTGATTTATAAGAATGAAAACGGTATGTTTACTGATGAAAATATTTATATTGCAGCAGGCTCTGTTTTTGAATTTGAAACAGAAAACGCAGTTTTTCAAGGAACTGTAAGTAAAATCAAAGAACAATAGTTGTTATTTTTCACACTTAGTACTATAACAGCAACGCCTTATTTGTATAAATTGCGATTTTTTGTATTTTTTGTAAAATTCACTATTTGTTATTGATTTTTGTAACTATTTCTGTTAAAATATTTTTATATTCATAATGTCGATGTATTTGGAGGTTTTTATAACATGTTCTCTAAGGAAATTGAAGTTAGAAATCCCGAAGGCTTACACGCAAGACCTGCCACTTTCTTTATCCATAAAGCAAACACATTCAAGAGTTCTGTTTGGGTAGAAAACGGAGACAGACGTGCTAATGCAAAGAGCCTTCTCGGCGTTCTTTCTCTTGGAATTGCAAAGGACACAAAAATAACAATTATTGCTGACGGCAGCGATGAAGAAGCAGCTGTTGAAGAGCTTTCTGCTCTCATTGCAACAGGCTTTGCCGAATAACATCACAATCATCAGTTGACAGGAGTAATGCCGTGCGGCAATGCTCCTTTTTTCTTATTATGATTAAAAATGTGTGGTGATATAATTGCAAAGAAGTTCAGAGTTTTCAGATAAGTTGGCTACCCTACCCATGAGTCCGGGCGTTTATCTTATGAAAAACGAGAATGGAAAAATTATTTATGTCGGAAAATCGAAACTTTTGAAAAACAGAGTTTCCTCTTACTTTCATTCGTCAGGACTTAATTCCAAAACCGAAAAGCTTGTATCTCACATTCATGATTTTGACATTATTGTTACAAGAAGTGAAAAGGAAGCGCTTGTTCTCGAAAATGAACTTATTAAAAGACATAACCCAAAGTATAATATAAAGCTCAAGGATGCAAAAACCTATCCATATATCAAATTATCCATTAAAAACGGATTTCCAAGCATTGAACTTTCAAGAAGACGAAATGACAAAAATGCTAAATACTTCGGTCCCTTTTCATCATCGTATACTGTTAACGACATTATAAAAACAATTAGAAAAAATTTCCGTATTCCCGACTGCGGTAAAAATTTTACCTTTGGCAAGCAGATTTGCCGTCCTTGTCTTAATTATCATATGGATTATTGTACAGCACCCTGCTCCGGGAAGGTCTCAGAGGACGTCTATTTCGATACAATAAAAGAAATTGAATACTATCTCAAAGGCGATTGTGATTCAGCAGTAAAGTCACTTGAAGACAAGATGATGTCTGCATCCGAGGATATGAGATTTGAGGAAGCAGCAAAATACCGTGATGCAATCGTAAATTTAAAAAAGCTCAGTGAAAAGCAAGCAGTTGTTTCAACACCTAAAAACGAGGAGGATGTTTTTGGTTATTTTGAAACCGATGCACTTTCTTGTATAACTGTCTTGAAGGTAAGAGGCGGGATTATTTCAGACAAAGAGTGTATTTTTCTTACACCTGATGAAATATGCGACAACGAAGCCATGTGTGATCTTGTTCTTAGATTTTATGATAACTTTGATATGATACCAAGAAGCATATTTCTTTCCTTCAGCCTCGATGACGAAGCTACAAGCTCACTTGCAACTACACTCGGTGAGCTTTCGGGGCACGCTGTAAGCGTTCACTGTCCCGAACGAGGCGATAAAAAAGCGTTATGTACAATTGCTGTTGATAACTCCAAAGAAGCAATCAACACAAAGCTCGCAATACTTTCTAACAACGAAATGCTCTTATATAATGTTGCTTCGCTTTTGAGTCTTGAGGTAATACCTGAACGCATAGAAAGCTATGATATTTCAAATTCAGGTGACACAAATATGTATGCAGGAATGATTGTTCTTGAAAACGGAAAATTCAACAAAAAAATGTACCGTTCGTTTTCTATCAAAAGTATAGATGGTCAGGATGACTACGGTGCAATGAGCGAAGCATTAACAAGAAGACTTATGCATGTTGGCAAAGAGGATGACGACTCAATGAATGTGCTTCCCGATCTCTTACTCATCGATGGCGGCACAGGTCAAGTTAATGCTGTAAAAGATGTATTGTATAACCTCGGCTTATCGGTGCCCGTATTCGGCATGATCAAGGATGAGCATCACAAAACAAGGACTCTCACCGACGGCGAAAATGAAATCAGCATTGCTTTGAACAAGGAAATGTTTACTTTCTTCTATAAAATTCAAGAGGAGGTACACAGATACACCTTCAGTCGAATGGATTCGTCACGCAGAAAGAACGTGAAAACCTCTTCCCTATCTTCAATACAAGGAATAGGAGAAGCGAAAGCAAAGATACTACTCAAGCATTTTGGTACAATCTCTTCAATAAGACATGCGTCTAAAGAAGAACTATGTAAAGTATCCGGAATAAGTGAAAATATAGCCGACAAAATCATTAATCACTTCAGTAAAGAAGGAGAACACAAATGAGAATTATTGCAGGAAAAGCAAACAGAAAAGCACTTGTTACCCTACCGGGCGAAGAAATAACCAGACCCACCATTGAACGTGTTAAAGAAGGTTTATTCAGTGCCATACAGTTTGATATTCAGGGCAGACGTGTACTGGATTTGTTCAGCGGATGCGGTCAGATTGCCCTTGAAGCACTTAGCAGAGGTGCTGAAAGCGCAGTTATGATCGATTCAAGCGTTGAAGCCGTTGACATCATCAAGCAGAATGCAAAGAATACCGGTCTTATGAAGCAGTGCAGAATTTCAAGAATGGATTACAGCGAGTATTTAAAAGGTGCTTCGGGAAAAGAAAGATTTGATTTGATTTTTCTTGACCCGCCATATTCCAAGGATATGAAAAATGAGATTTTGAAAAAGATTACACGTGCAGATATTCTTAATGACGGCGCAATTATAGTATGTGAAACCAATGTTGATTTCTGCGATGGTGAGAATTTGTACAACCTTACGTTTAAAAAGAAATACCGTTACGGCAAGGTTTTTATAACCATGTTTACTTTTAATAAAGCAAATACTGACTCATCAGAGGAAGGTGAAGTCAATGAGTAACGCATTACTTCCGGGAAGCTATGACCCGATAACACTCGGGCATCTTGACATCATAAAACGCTGCAGTATGCTTTTTGACAGTGTGACCGTGCTGATTTCCAAAAATCCGTCAAAAAACTATTTGCTGTGTTCCGAAAAACGTGCCGTCCTTGCACAGGACGCCGTAAAAGACTTGCCGAACGTAAAAATTGATATCTTTGATGGATTACTCGTTGAATACGCAGTTCAGCATGATATTGATGTAACGGTGAAAGGCATTCGAAATTTGTCAGATTTTGAATATGAGCAGAACATGGCAGATTGTAATCTCAGACTTTCAAAAACCTTATACAGCTATGAGTTTCAAACACTGCTTATGCCCTGTTCAAAAGAATATATGGACGTAAGCTCCTCACTTGTCAGATTACTCTTGTCAAAAAGAGGCGATGTTTCAGAGCTTGTACCAAACGCCAATCTTTTATCATCTTTTCTCTAAATACACAAAACTAAAGGGATGCAAACAATGCATCCCTGATTTGTTATTATACAATTGGTTCAATTACACCGTACTCATTGTTCTTCTTTTTATATACAAGATTGACTGTATCATCCGCTTCATTAAGAAACAGGAAAAACTCATGTCCCAAAAGGTTCATCTGAAGTATAGCTTCTTCAACAGACATGGGACTAAGCTTGAACTGTTTGGTTCGAGTTACTTTAAATTCTTCCTCGGAATCATCCGCAGCAAAAGGAAGTGCATCAAAGGAAGCACCGCCCTTGAAACGTTTTTCAAGCTTGGTTTTATTCTTTCTGATTTGTCTTTCGATAATGTCAACGGATTTGTCAAGTGCTGCTGTGATTACATCATCGGCAACCTCTGAACGGAACATTGTTCCTTTAAAGAAAATCGTTATCTCAAGAATTTCTTTATTTCTCTCAGAACGCATTGTAACGTTGGCAACAGCTTCATCATCAAAAAACTTATCCAGCTTTGACAGCTTTAACTGTACCTTTTGCTTAAGATCTTCGGTTACATTGAACTTTCTTCCTACGATTGTAATCTTCATACACTGATCCTCCTGTAATGTTTTTGAAAGGAATTCCCTTTCTCTATGTATATTTTAACATATAAAAAGAGATTTGTAAAGAGGTTTTTGTGTATTTAATACATAAATTTTAAATTATGCAGGATTTGTGTCTTGTAACATGGCAGCCAACATTAACCGCTACGGGAAGACCTGCAATATGGGTTGGAAAAGTTTCAATGTTCACTGCAAGAGCCGTAGTTTTTCCGCCAAACCCTTGTGGCCCGATATCAAGCTTGTTGATTTCGTCCAACATTTTTTCTTCAAGCATTCTATAATTAATGTTTTCATTCCTTATATTAACGTCACGTGTCAATGCTTTTTTGGAAAGAAGTGTACAGTATTCAAAGTTGCCGCCGATTCCAACACCGACAACTATAGGCGGACACGGATTACCACCCGCTGATTTAACGGTATTAACCACGAAGTCCACAATGTCATCAGCAGTCGCAGAAGGTGTAAACATCTTAACGGCACTCATGTTTTCGCTTCCAAAGCCTTTAGGAGCTGCTGTGAGCTTTATTTCGTTTCCTTCTACAATTTGTGTATGAATTACAGCAGGGGTATTGTCGCCGCTGTTTTGCCTGTTAAACAACGGATCCCTAACAATCGACTTACGCAAGTATCCATTGGTATACGCCTTTGCAACGCCGTCATTTACCGCCTTTTCAAACGGCTTACCTTCAAGATAAACCTCGTTACCGATTTCAGCGAACACAACCGCCATACCCGTATCCTGACATATAGGAACGGAAATTTCATCAGCAGCTTTCAAATTATCTACCATTTTGTTAAGAATACCCTTAGCAAGCTGATTGCTTTCATTGTCAATACTTTTTGAAATTGTGCTTTCCAATGAATCGGGAAGCTTGTAATTTGCTTCAATAAATAGTTTTTCAACAGCATTTTCAATTAACTCAGTTGAAACGACTCTCATCGCAATACCTCTCACTCCGGCATGTCATTATAAAAATACTGTTTATCAGGATCTTTATAATCAAGCTTTTCTTCAGCGACCTTTTCAATATACTCGTCATCCATAGGAGCTTCAAGCTCATTTTTCATTTTTTCGTTTTCATGCTCCAAAGCTTCGTTTTCTTCAATTTTTTCTTGCTTTGTGCGATTTGATTCGTTTATGGTAATCTGAACTCTGAGAGCCACTATCATAAGTAAAACAACTACGAAAATAAATATTATTTGCTTAATATAATTCATATCTTCACTTCCCTGTCAGGCACATTTTTTATATTCGAACTCAATTTTATATAACGTTAATTTCAATTTAATTAAGGATTTCAGCGGCTCAAGCAACCATTTAACAAGCCTGCAAATTACAGATAAAACAAAAGAAAGCGGAGTAAGCAACACAAATGAAATTTTTACAAGCCTTTTAACAAGCCGCTTTACGAATTTGACAACAAGATTCATCAAAAGCATAACAAGTCTTGAAACAGTTAACTTATAAACAATAAAACCGATTAAACAAGAGAAAAACTCATACCAGCGAATAATGCCGTTATTAAACCAAAAAGCCGTTATCAAAAACATGAAACCGCTTATAAACATAAAGGCAATGTCATCAATAAAGCATATAACGGTATTACACCCAAACAAAATTCGTTTTACAGAAAAAGCATCGTATAATACCCCAAGAAACAATCCGAGAGCGGCAAAGCACAAAAACAGCAGCTCCTGATACGGCGGAAAAAATATGCTCATTGTTTTTTGAACAACCTTTCAAAAATACCGCCGATTTTTTCGTGTTGAGTAGCATAATACACTCCGTTAAAGCTGCC
>JAZNIM010000090.1:0-6118 GCA_045577475.1 Eubacteriales bacterium
ATGGGTAACACACGGCGGCAGCGAGCCTCTCACCGAGCGTCTTTGCGTTCGTCCTACATCCGAAACATTATTCTGCGAGCATTTTGCAAAAATTATCAACTCATACCGTGACCTTCCCGTACTTTACAACCAGTGGTGCAGCGTTGTAAGATGGGAAAAGACAACCCGCCCATTCCTGAGAACAAGAGAATTCCTCTGGCAGGAAGGTCACACCATGCATGCTACCGCTGAAGAAGCAAGAGCAGAAACACTTCAGATGCTCAACATCTACGCAGACGTTTGCGAGCACGACCTTGCAATGCCCGTAGTTAAGGGACCCAAGACTCCCTCCGACAAGTTTGCAGGTGCTGAGGATACATATGCCATTGAAGCACTCATGCACGACGGCAAGGCACTTCAGGCAGGAACAAGCCACTACTTCGGCGACGGCTTTGCAAAGGCATTTGACATCACCTACAAATCCAAGGACAACAAGGACGAATATCCTCACCAGACCTCATGGGGTACAACAACCCGTCTTATCGGTGCTATAATCATGACTCACGGTGATGACAACGGTCTTGTGCTTCCTCCTGCAGTTGCACCTATTCAGGTTATCATCGTTCCCGTTGCACAGCATAAGGAGGGTGTACTTGAAAAGGCGAATGAGCTTTATGACAAGCTTTCAGCATGCGGAGTAAGAGTTAAGCTTGATGACAGCGACAACAGCCCCGGATGGAAGTTTGCACAGTATGAAATGAAGGGTGTACCCGTAAGAATAGAAATCGGTCCCCGTGACATTGAAAACGGACAGTGCGTTGCAGTTACCCGTCACAACGGCGAAAAGACCTTCCTTTCTCTTGACAATATGCTGGAAGACTTCAAGGACGGCGTTCTTGCAAAGCTTGAAGAAGTAAGAGAAGGTATTTACAACATAGCTCTGGAAAACCGTGAAAAGCACACATACAACTGCACAACAATGGACGAAATCAAGGAAGCTCTTGAAAAGAACGGCGACGGCTTTGTTCGTGCAATGTGGTGCGGCGAGGAAGAATGTGAAGACACCGTAAAGGCAGAAACAGGCGTCGGCTCAAGATGTATCCCCTTTGAGCAGGAAACCCTCAGCGACAAGTGCGTTTGCTGCGGCAAACCCGCCAAAAAACTCGTATACTGGGGCAAAGCCTACTAGTCGGGTACGCCCGACAGCGGTGACGTGACCACACCGTGGATTTACGTCCAACCATCAATGCCCGAATGGAAGTCCGTTTGACCGCCATAAACGCAAGCGGTCAAACTCAGTGCATCACCGACGGAATAACAGAATAAAACTGTGCCACAGGTGCACAGATAGCCAAAACGTCCACCAAACAACGGCGGACGTTTTTACTTCGTGTAACGCGCAGAAAATCTTATAATTGCCTGTAGGGACAATTCACGAAATGTCCGTTGGCAGAGAAAACCAATTATTCATTTGCGTCCCAAGCAGTAATCGGTTGCAACGCAGTGCCGAAACCCTCTGCCAAGCATAAAAGCAACTCGCTGTCCGCAGACAGCGAAATCCCCTAAGAAACATAAGTGAAAATCATCTGCAAATCCACTAATAAATGATAAAGTAAAAAAAAGAAAAAACTATCTGTGAATAATATCAAAAAAGCCTTGTAAAATGAAAAAAAATAGTGTATCATATATTCGGACAGTTGTAACGACTCGTAAAGGGTCGAAATCAAAACCGAAAGGATGAAACAAATGAAAAAAAACACAAGAAAAGTCGTAATTATGTGTTTGATTCTTTGTCTGACAGCACTTCTTTCCGCAGTAGGCTTTGCTGCAGAAATTAATCTTACAGACATTGAAACCCACTGGGCTAAGGAATACATAGAATACGGCGTTGAAAAAGGCTACATTAACGGTTATACGGATAACACATTCCGTCCCAATAATACCGTAACACGTGCTGAGTTTACAAAAATGTTAAACAGCGCAATGAAGATTACGGGAACCGTTGTAACGGACTTTATCGACGTAAAGGACGAGGACTGGTTCTCATCCCAGGTAAAGCATGGCGTATATGCAGGTTATATCAAGGGTTATGATGAAGATAATTCCTTCAGACCCAATAACCCCATTACCCGTCAGGAAGCGGCAGTGATTTTCTCAAGAATCATGATTCCCACTTCCGAAAGAGCAAGCCTTGATGTATACAAGGACGCTTCCGAAATAGCGGATTGGGCAAAGGATGCAGTTGCTCTTATTTCCCATAAGGGATACATGAAGGGCGACCAGAACAGCAACGTTCTTCCCAAGGGTAACCTTACAAGAGCAGAAGCAGCCAAGCTCATCAGCGAGCTGATTAAGAACGAAAATGTTGTAAGCGGCGTTGTTGAGGTTAAAAACAGCCAGACACTTTCCCAGACTATCTTCACAGACAGCGTAACAATTATCTGCGAAGAAAATGCAGACGTTTTCTTTGAAGACTGCAGAATTCTCGGCAACGTCGAGATCAAGAGCGGCATGGTTCTTTTGAGTCTTGGAAATACTGTTGCAGACAGCATTATAAATAACAGCTCCGATGATGTAACCCTCATGGTTGATGCAAATTCTTCAGTTGATACTCTTACCGTTCATTATCCCATGTATATATCGGGCGACAAATACGCCAAGATTGTGCTTGACGGAAACGACCTTCAGGCAGGAACTGTTGAATTTGAAGGAAACATCGCTGAGGTCGAGGTTAACAGCAACGCAATCATCAAGGTTGCCGAGGGAAAAATTGCAAAGCTTAACATCACAAAGCCCGTTGTTGTTGTTGCTCAGTCAGGAAAAATCGGAACAGTCAATGTTGACGAAAACGCTGCAGGCACCGTAATCACACTCGGTCAGAAGGTAAGCGTTGACGAAGCAGTTAATAAAGCGGCTGCCTCCTATAAAGGACTCGGCGAAATCAAGAAAGCCGTAAACGAAGTTGAAGGTGTAACCTACGAAACCGCACCTTTGACAACAGAGGGTGAAAAGTCTAACACCTCCAAAGGTGAAGATGAAAGCGGAATTGAAAACTCCGGCAACAGTGAATCGGTTGACGATGCTTTCTTTGAAGAAGTAACAGTTTCTCCGGCTAACAAAAAGACGGGCGTTGCTGTTTCTTCAAACATAATTCTTACTTTTGACCTTGTTGTTGAGGATAAAGACGGCGAAAAGCTTACCGCCGACTATATCGAAGACAATATCACATTGAGAAAGGGTTCTTCCACAGGCACAAAGGTTTCCTACAAGGCAACCGTGAACTCAACCAAGAAGTTCACCATCAATCCCACAAGCACCCTTTCAAGCGGCACCAAGTACTACCTTGTAATTCCCGAGGGAATTCTTTCTTACACAACAGGTGCAACCAACCCCAAGCTTACTTCATATTTCACCACAACCTCATCGGATGACGATGACGAGGGCGATGACTCCTCCACAGGTGACTTTGAAGATAAGAGCGGCGTTGAAATCACCTTCTCCCCCGAACACAAAGAAACAGATGTTGCAGTTGATGAGTTTATTCTCGTTAGCTTCTCTCAGAGAATGTATCAGAAGGGCGGTGCATCTCTGACGGCTGCATACGTTGAGGATCACTTTGAAATCAGAGAAGGCTCAACAACAGGTAAAGAGCTTGACTTCAAAGCAGCTGTTACCAGTGTCGGAACAAGAATAACAATGTCTCCCACTGACGACTTTGATGAGGATACAAAATACTACATTATAATTCCCGCGAACTGCATTCAGAACTCAGGCGGACAATTACTTGACAAGCACAGCGCATACTTCACCACGGAAGAGGAGTCATCAAGCAGCAAAAAAGATGATGATGACGAGGATGAAGACGAGGACGAAGAAGGACTCACAGTAACCTTCTCCCCCAAGAGCGGTGCTACAAAGGTTGATGTTGATGATACAATCACACTCACCTTCTCCGAAAAGATTTACACCTCCAGCGGAAAGTCAGTCACAGCTTCTTATGTTGAAGACGAAATCGAACTCAGAAAGAAGTCCTCAACAGGAACAACCATTGATTTTGAAGCATCCGTTGCAAGCACAGGCAAGAAGATTACAATTGCCCCAACAGACGATTTGGACAAGAGTACAAAGTACTATGTAATAATCCCCAGTGGTACCTTTGAAAACTCCGATGGCGACAGTCTTGCAAAGAAGACCAGTTACTTTACAACAACAGGCACATCAACAAGCTCGGATGACGACGATGAAGACAGCGACACCCTTTCGATAGATGTAACCCCCGAGGATGGCTCAAAGAACATTGTTTCAATGCCCGAAATCGAAATCTCATTCTCCGAAGCGGTTGTTAAAACAAACGGCAAGGCGATCACGGATGAATATATCGAGGATGATGTTGTTGAACTCAGAAAGTCATCCAAGACAGGCACTGTGGTTGGATTTACCGCATCTGTTAGCTCCAACAGCAGAAAGATTTACATTGTTCCTAACGAAGACCTTACAGCAGGTACAAAGTATTGCCTGTATATCAAGGCAGATACTCTCATGGGCGAAGACAGCGAGCTTGAAAATGATGCATATCTGTCATATTTCACGGTAGCTAGTTCCAATACACCTACAGTTTCACCCATGACAGGCTCAAAGGGCGTTCCTACAGATACAGAAATCGTTATCACCTTCAGCGACGGTCTTTACACAACAGCCTCCACTTCCACAAGAAAGAAAGTTACCGTTGATTATCTGGAAGATAACGAGGTAATCACTCTCAGAAGAAAAACAAGCGCAGGCACAGAAATTTCTTGCGACATTGACATTAACTCCGGCGGAACGGTAGTAACCCTCACTCCCGAAGATGACCTGGCACTTGACTATAAATACTATGTAGTAATCAAGGGCTCAAAGCTCTATGGCGAAAGCAAGAAGGCATATTCCGCAACAACAACCTATTTTGAAACAAACGAGCTTATGGTTCCCGACTTCAATCCCGAAGACGGCGACGAGGATGTTCCCGTTGATGATCCGCTTACAATAACCTTTGATGAGGCTTTGTATAATAAGAACGGCTCAAGTATTTCAAAGAGCTACCTTGCAAATGAAGTAATCAGACTTTATGTAGGCGACGATGACAGCGGAGAAGAGGTTGAATTCTCAGCAACAATCAGTTCCGATAAGACTACAATTACCGTAACTCCCGATGAAGACCTTGACGGCAGCACAGAGTACACCCTCGTACTTGTAGGCGGAACGCTGATGAATGACAATGAAGATCTTAACTCATCTTATTCAGTAACCTTCACAACAGAAAGCAAAATCAACAAGACTATTGAATTTGATCCCGAAAACGCAGACACAGGCGTTCCTACAAACTTCAATCCCACAATCCACTTCAAGACAAAGGTGCTTCAGGATAATTTCAAGGAAGTAACAGATAAGTATGCTACATCAAGCATTCTTCTGTGCAAAGGTTCAAAGGCGACAAGCAAGGCGGTTGGTGCTACGGTTGAAGTAAGCGATGACGGCAAGACCTTCACAATCGTTCCCGACGAATCACTTGCTCTTAATACAAAGTATTACATTTGGATTCAGGCTGACTGCTTCGTATACAACGATGAAAAAACAGAGGTAGCCTCCAAGAGCACATACTTTACAACAGTAAAATCAATGCCTGAGCTTGAATATATTGACGTTGCTTCAGTTGATGAAACAAGCGTAGAGATTGAATATAAGGCTCTCAGTGCAGGACGAATTTACTTTGAGCTTGAATCCTCTGACGGTACAGAAAGCATTGAAAAGTCCAAGAACTGTGAAGTCGGCGAAGATACATACACCATCACGGGACTCACACCCGGCACAAAATATGTTGTAAACGCATACATTCTCCTCTCGGGAATCGAATCCGATAAAGAAACAATCAGCTTCAAGACTCTTGAAGAAGAAGATCCCGACGACGGCGGTGATGATACCACCGGTGGTGATAATACTACGGGTGGCAACGATGACACCACAGGCGGCAACGATGATACCACAGGCGGTAACGATGATACCACAGGCGGTAACGATGATACCACTGGCGGCAACGATGATACCACAGGCGGTAACGATGACACCACGGGTGGCAACGATGACACCACAGGCGGCAATGATG
>JAZNIM010000091.1:0-20007 GCA_045577475.1 Eubacteriales bacterium
AAAAATGTTTATAGATGCAACAGGTAACGCATCCCTTACTGCAAAGGCAGGCGGTGAAACAATGCGCGGTGATGAGCAGGGAATGGTACAGACTGCTTCCATGTTCTTCACCATTTCAGGTGTTGATAAGCACAAGCTTGACAAGCATATGTGCGAAAATACTAAAATGAGAGAACGCTTCTTTATGGATGTCATTGAAACGGGAATCGAAAGCGGAGAATTTCCTTGCGGAACTCTGAAGCTTCGCATATTTGAAAATCCCGACGGAACTTGGACTGTCAATATGGCTCAGAACGATGAGCAGATAAACGAACTTGACAACGAGGTGGTTACAGAGGTCGAGATAAGCCAGCGTCAGCAGATAGTGAAAATTGTGGATTTTTTGCGTGCAAATATTACCGGACTTGAAAATATAAAGCTTGTATCAACTGCAAGCGACCTCGGAATCCGTGAAAGCCGCAGAATGGTTGGAAAAACCGTGTTTTGTCTTGATGATGTTCTTACGGGCAGATTCTTTGAGGACAGAATTGCGGTATGTGCAAACTCAGTTGATATACATCAGAAGAAGGGTGTAGCATATACAGCTCACACAGGTAAAAACTATACAATTCCTTTGTCCTGTCTTATTTCAAAGGATATAGATAATCTTCTTACGGCCGGAAAGTGTCTGTCTGCGGATAAGTATGCATTTGCTGCAGTCCGCGTAATACCTCCGTCAATTGCAATGGGACAGGCTGCCGGTATTTGTGCTTCTGTTGCAGCTAAAACAGATGTAAATGCCGCTGATGTTCCCCATGCCGAGGTGCAGAAGATACTCCTTGAAAACGGTGCTTATCTCGGATGAGGTGAGGATTAAAACAGCTCCCATATAAAAAGCCTCGGAAACCATCTCCGAGGCTTAACTTATATTTACAGAGTTATTTTAAGAACCGTCATTTCACATTCGGGAATGTTGTCAAGGCTTCCATGTAAAACTTCGCACTTGGAATAAGACTTGATGTCAAGACGTGGATCAACTGCCGAGCCTGAGTAGTTAAGAGCAACAACTACACATTCTTTTTCATTGAACCAATGAGTGGTAACACCAACATCGGGAACGGGACTCTTTGCAAACTTCTTTGCAATTGCTTTTTCAGCGCACTTTGCATAAATCTTGTAGTATGGGAACTTGTTTGCATCACGCATATATGCTTCGGTACCAAAGAGAAGTCTTTCCATGGGACAGCCGAGATAGTAAATATATCCTTCTCCGATCTTGTTGCGTGAGAATACAACGTTTCCGTTTTCGTCCTTTGCAAGAACTTCTGCGGTAAGAGGACGCATGATAAATTCTTTTTCGTACTTGAGGTCTAAAACATCGCCGTCAATTTCAATCTTCTTTATTCCAAAGGAGTTTCTCATGCCGTCACTTGTAAGACCGAGAACCTTTTCAGCCTGTGCAAGCATGCCGCTTCCTACCGTAAAGAGGACGGAAGCACCACCTTTTGCCTTTTCAATAAGTGTGTTATAGCACTCAAGGTCAAGACATGCCCAGCCTTCAATACAGGGAACGAGGTATAAATCAACATCGGGAAGTGTCTGGTGCTGCTGGCGATAAGTCATTTCAAGACCTGCCTGCTTGCAAAGCATGTACGGAATCTGCTTTTCACCTAAGGAAGGACCTTTGTTTTCGCCCGTAAGAATACAAACTGCATCATATTCCTTTTTAGGCAGCTTATCAAAAGGCATTGAGGAAAGAACATCCTGACATTCCTTCATCTGAAGTGCAACAGGCTTTGGTGAGTAGTCCTCATAAAGAAGTCCAAGCTCACGTTCAATCATGCTCCAGCTGTAAGGCGGATAGGGCAGAAGAACCTGCTCATGAGCACACCACCACAGATAACCAAGACCGCCGTTTGCCCAGCCTGAGTACAGACACATTTTCATGAAGCGTGCTGCCATTTCCTTATTGCCCACCATGTCGTTGAAGGTGCCGCATTCCTGAATGAGAGCAGGCTTTCCGCCTACACCGCTGTAGTATTCAAGCATCTGAGTCGTAATATAGCTTGTACGGGGACCGGTCATAATATCTCTGTCACCGTTAACTGTGGGGGAGGGATATGGGTGAGGGGTGAGCACGTCGCAGAATTCAGCCTGATCCTGAATTGTCCATACGCCGCTTGTGTAAAGTGAGTGCATACCCGACTGAATCTTTCTTGAGTGGTCCTCGCTTCGGATTGCATTTGCAATGGTTGCTGTCCACATGAAAGCTTCTTCTTCGGTTTTGGCGGTTGAAAGACAGTTGCATTCGTTACCTAAATCCCAGTATTCGATAACGTCGCTGTCTTTAAAACGGCGTACAAAGCCTCTTACGAATTTTACTTCAAACTTTAATGCTTCGGGGTCTGAAATAAGGTTTTTGTCGTGGATTGCGGGCGGCGCAAACATTCTGCCGCTCATCCAGCCTGTAAGCACCGATACAATTACCTTCATTCCGTGTTTCTTGACATATCCGAGAAATTCCTCAAAGTGGTTCATACAATCCTCGTCAAGACCGAATTCGTCAGTCATCAGCTTTTCACCGTGAAGTCTGTATTCCCTTTTTAAATTTTCATACATATGAAGCTTTTCAAGAGGCTGAAAGTCACGCCAGTTTGGGAAAACTCTCATGTATTTTACACCATACTTTGAAAGTACCTCCAAATCCTTGTCAACGCTCTCTCCGTCCCAGTACTTCCACATTTCAGTGCCGTACTTTGAGCCCCAGTAGTTGCAGCCTATCATGTAATTCATAGCCGTTTCCTCCTTATTGTCGGAAAATATTTGTAGTGTTTATTTGATTATAAAATTAATTAAATCGTTTGTCAATACAATTTTAGTGACAAATGCAACACAAAAATTAGACCTTGTCGGTAAAAAAAGACGGCAACCCTTTGGGATTGCCGTAAAGCACATATTAAAGTGTAATCTTAAGCACCGTCATATCGCACATGGGAATACAGTCAAGACTTCCGTGAAGAACTTCACATTTTGAATGAGGTTTCAGGTCAAGAACGGGATTTACATCCTTGCCTGAGTAGTTCATTGCAACAACAATACATTCTGTGTCATTGAACCAATGCTCGGTAACACCTACATCGGGAACGGGACTCTTTGCAAACTTTGCTTCGATTGCTTTTTCAGCGCACTTTGCATAAATCTTGTAGTATGGATATTTTTCTGCATCTCTTGGGATTTCTTCGCTGCTTGCTATGAGTCTTTCCATTGGGAATGCAAGATAATATATGTAGCCTTCACCGTACTTGTTGCGTGAGAATACAACATTTCCATTGTCGTCAGTTGCAAGAACCTCGGCTGTTTCAGCATACATGAGATACTCTTTTTCATAGCGTACGGGAAGCTTTACGCCGTCAAAGTCAACAAGGAAGGTTTTGTTGTTGTTTCTCATTCCGCGGCTGCGAAGGCCAAGGGTTTTGATGCTTTCGCCAATCATGGCAGAGCCAACCGTAAAGAGAACGGATGCGCCTTTCTTTGCTTTTTCACGCAGTCTGTTGTAGTTGGCAATGTCAAGACATCCCCAACCGTCAACACAGGGGACAATGTAAAGTGCCGCATCGGGAAATTCCTGATTCTGATAGCGGTAAGTCATTTCAAGTCCTGCCTGCTTGCAGAGCATGTAAGGAATCTGAATTTCTGCTAAAGATGAGCCGTATTTTTCGTTTCTTGTAATGCATACAGCATCGTATTTTTTGGCAGGAAGTTCGTCAAAAGGCATGGACGAGAGCACGTCCTGAACCTCTTTCATGGCAAGTGCAACGGGTTTAGGAGATAAGTCCTCGTAAAGCAAGCCAAGCTCTCTTTCCATCATTATCCAGCTGTAGGGCGGGAAGTCTAAAAGAACCTGCTCATGAGCACACCACCAAAGATAACCGAGAGAACCGTTTGCCCAGCCCGAGTACATACACATCTTTGCGAACTGTGCTGCAAGAGGCGGCTCGCCCACCATATCCGAGAAAGTACCTGCCTCCTGAACCATAGCAGGCTTTTGACCTACACCTGAATAATATTCAACCATCTGAGTTGTAACATAGCTTGTTCGAGGCCCCGTGAAAACATCCTTGTCACCGTTAACTGTGGGAGAAGGATAGGGGTGAGGTGTGAGAATGTCGCATATTTCAGCCTGGTCGGGAATGTTCCAGACGCCTTCCGAATAGATGCCGTGAAGACCCGAATGAATTTTTCTTGTGTCGTCCTCGCTGCGGATTGCGTTTGTGATGGTGGCAGTCCATACATAAGCCTGTTCTCTTGTCTGAACAGCGGAAAGATTGTTGCACTCGTTACCTATATCCCAGTATTCGATAACATCACTGTTTTTAAAGCGTCTTACAAAGCCTTTTACAAACTTGATTTCAAACATTACGGCTTCAGGGTCAAGAATAAGATTTTTTCCTGCAAGTGCGGGAGGAGTAAACATCCTTCCGCTCATCCAACCTGTAAGAACGGCTACAATAACCTTCATGCCGTGTTTTTTAACATATCCCAAAAATTCTTCGAAATGATCCATCATTTCTTCGTCAAGCCAGAATTCATCCGTGAGAACTGTTTTACCGTGAAATCTGTACTCTCTCTTTGTGTTTTGTCCCTTGTATAGGGTTTCAACAGGCTGAAAATCACGCCAGTTTGGGAATACTCTCATGTATTTTACGCCGTATTTTGCAAGTGTTTCCAAATCCTTGTCAACGCTTTCGCCGTCCCAATTTGCCCACATTTCGGTTCCGTATTTTGAACCCCAGTAGTTACATCCAATCATGTAATTCATGATTTTACCTCCTTTGCATTAAGCGGAAATGTCTTGCTGTGATTTATTATAAATAGAATAAATTTAGCGGTCAATGTATATTGCAATGATGTTTTTGTAAAAATGTACTTTGCTTAGTTACGGTTTCTTTTATACTGTCCCGGTGAAAAACCAATATTTGCCTTAAAGGATTTTGAAAAATGGTAAGCATCACAGTAACCTAAATTGGCGGCAATTTCCTTTAAGGTAAAGTGACCGCTTTCAAGCATTTCACGTGCAGAGCTTATCCTGAGTCTGTCACGGTACTCTGAAATTGTTACTCCCGTGATTTTTTTGAATTTTGCACGCATGTAGGACGGAGAAATCGAAAGAAGCCTGCAAAGCTCGTCAAAGGAGTAGTTTTTATCAAAATTCTTGTGAATGTACCGGAGTGCTTTGTTAATGTCACTGTCATTGTTTTCATCGATGTTGCGTAATTGACGGAAAATTTCAATATACAAAGCAGTTAGCTTTGCCCGGCAGATAATAATTGAGTCCCAGGTATGCCTCTGCCATATTTCGCATATTTCTTCAATTGCACGGTACAGCTTTTCATTGTCTGTGACTTTTGACGGTAATTCAGGAATTTCTTTTCCGTCGGTGCTGTAAATATCGTAGGCGCTTGTTATATAGCAGCAAGAGCCGATTGAATGTATCTCGTATCTGTCACCTTTTTTTAATGGAAGAAGTGTTCCTTTGGAAAAAGAATATCTGTCACCTTTTCTGTCACTGAAAGTACCGTTTCCATCGGTAAACAGTACAAAACCGTCCCACTGACGTCTGGGGTTAACAAAGTGAAAATCTCCAATTTCACGTTTTTGTATGATTGTGTAAATATCAGAAATGTAAAAATCAAGTATGCCTTCCATATCTAACACCTCGCCTACAGTATAATTATACATCAAAAATGAGTAATAATCAATAGAATAAAACGTAAAATCGGGCAAAATTAGAATAAATGACAGTCGTATTTTACATTGTTTAAATTTGATTTTACATTGTATACAGTGTGTGTGTATGCTATAATCACATCTGAGGTGATAAAATGCTTACATTTACCGATGTAATTCTGAAAAGTGCAGCTCTCGGCGAGGAGAGTCTTATACCGGACATTCATGACGCATCTGCAAATCCTTTCTTTAACTGCGATGAAAGCATGAAGGATTATCCTCTTGAAAACTTAGGAAAAGGTATGGTTAAGACAACCCTTCCTTATAAAATACAGAATATGTATACAAGAACTCTTGAAGAAAAAAAGTATAAGGCAGCAATTCTTGAAAATGACTGTCTTAAAGCTGTTTTTCTTCCTGAACTGGGAGGACGTCTTTGGAAGTGTTATGATAAAAAGGCGGGACGGGATATTGTTTATGAAAATAATGCCGTTATTTTTGCAAATTTAGGATATTCAAATGTGTGGTTTGCAGGCGGTGTTGAATTCAATGTGGGTATGCGTGGACACAGTGCCTTCGGATGCAGAAGTCTGTTTACACGCAAGATAGAAGGTGCAAACGGTAACGATATTCTTCAGATGTACGAATATGAAGAAAAAAGAGGCGTTGTGTATTGCATTAATGCCACACTTGACGGTGACATGCTTCTCATTCATCCCGAAATACATAATGTTTCGGGTAAAGATACATTTATGTACTGGTGGAGCAATATTGCAGTTGCTCAAACTGATAACACACGTACCTTTGTGCCCGCTCCGCACAGTTATATTACAAGCTACCGTGAAGGCGGATATTACATTCTTCATAAAGAAATTCCGTTTATTGAAGGAAAAGAAATAAGCACCTGTGCAAGTGCCGAGGAAGCCATTGATTATTTTTATGACATACCAAAAGAAAATAAAAAATGGATATGCTCACTTGACGAAAACGGACAGGGACTTCTTCACACCTCTACAAATGAGCTTATCGGCAGAAAGAATTTTTTGTGGGGACAGAACGCAGGCGGACGTCATTGGAATGAATGGCTGACGGTTGGCAGAGATTACTATGAAATTCAGGCAGGACTGTTAAAGACGCAGTTTGAGCACTTCTCCATGAAAAAGGATGATGTAATAAGCTGGACAGAGGTGTACAAAGGCATTGATATCGGAACAAATGAGGGTGAATTTTTCAGCGTTAGCGATAAAATTTCCTACTACCTTGTTGATGTCGAGAAAGAAGCAAAGCTCTTTGAGGTTAAGAATACTTGTCCTCTTTGGCATTTTGGCGCAGGCGGAGGATATATTGCTTCCCTTTACAGAGGAAAGAATATTTGCGACGGCTTTGAATTTCCCAAGGAGAGTGTGGGTAAAAGCAGACAGTTCTATGTCGACTTATTCAATGGCGTAGAAAGTGAAGCATCAATTGAAACTGACTTCACAAGTGATGAAGCAGTTATTGAGTTCCTCAGAAATAAGCAGAACACAAGCTGGTTTGAAGATTACATTCTGGCTCTTGGCGAATACGAAAAGGACAATGCCGAACGTGCATATGAGCTTTTGAATAAGTCTGTTGAGAAAAAACGCCATTACCTTAATTTGTCCGCACTTGCACTTTACGAGGACAGCAGTTACCGTAATCGTGAAAAAGCGTATGTTCTTGTTAATGAAGCTATAAAACAAAGACCCGATTACTATCCTCTTGCGTGCACCTACGGAGAAATCGCAATCAGAGCCGAAAAGTATGAAGCATTCTGTGCGTATTACGAAAATGCACCGTCTTCCATCAAAGAAAGCGGAAGAATGAAGATGTATGTTTCACAGTGCTACTGCTGCCGTGATATGCTTGATAAGGCTGAAGAATACTTAAATGACAAGCTTGTAGTACCCGATGTACGTGAAGGTGAATACTCCATGTCAAACGTATGGGTGATGATTAAGAAAAGACGACTTGCCGAAAAACGAGGCGTTTCAGTCGAAACGCTGTCGGATATTGAAGTACTAAAAGAATACCCCGTTCCATACAGTATTGACTTCAGAATGCATCCGCAAAAATAAAGGAGAATTATTATGAGTATACCAAAACCGTGGACACCTGTGACGGCTGTAAAAAAAGATAACGGTTACGATATCTCGGTGCTTAACAGAAATTATAAGTTGACGGAGCAAAGTCCGTTCTTTTCGTCAATAATTTCTCTTGGTGAAGAACTTCTTGCTTCGCCGATGAGAATTTTTGCAGAAAACAGGGGAGTGCCTTGCGAATTCTGTTCAACTAAAACATTTATTATGGACAAAAGTGATGACGAGAGAATTAATCTCATTTCAACCATGGAATCAAAGTACGTTATTGTCAATGTTTCTCACGGCATAGAATTTGACGGTTGCGATGAAATTACACTGTCTGTAATGCCTACAGGCAGAAGTGTGGCCGCTTGTTTCGGTCTTGAGCCTTTTGAAATGGATGCTTTCGACCTTAATAAGCTGTGGCTTGAAATTCCGTTGAAAAAGGATATAATTAAATATTTTAATGTTTGTTCTGACCCGATTTATAATAATCCCGAAGAAGCTGATAAATTTAATAAAATGCCTGAATTCAACCGAAGCGGGATAATCCCTGAGGGTGGTATACACACAAGCTTTTCACCACAGATTTATCTTAACGGTTTTGATAAAGGCTTGGGATTCTTCTTTATTTCTGATGAATACTTTGAAAATGAAAAAAATGACAGAGTGTTTGAAGTAATAAATAACGGCGATGAATGGTTGCTAAGAATAAGGCTTTTGGACAAAACTCCATATTGCTGGCTTGAAAAGGGAACAAATAACAAAATGTCACGTAATATGCTTCCCATAACATATCACTTTGGAATGAATGTTACTCCTGTGAAGACAATGGAGAAAAGACCCTATAGCGAAAAGAATTTCCATATAGACTGCTTTACTAAAATTCCAAGAGAGATGAATTACGATGAATTCTTCTCAAAAACAGTTGTTGATTGGGATAGCGAAATTGGATTTGACAGAATAAAAAGATTGGGCGTGGACACCCTTTATTTGCATGAAAAATGGAATGATATTCAGAATTTCTATGAGCTTACAAAAGAAACAGGTGACAGGCTCAGATATGTCATTGACGAATGTCATAAGCGTGGTGTAAAGGTTATTCCTTATTTCGGATATGAAATTTCAACACTTTCTTCTGTGTTTCAGCAGACAGGAAGAAAATATCTTATGGGTTCAATTGATAAAGGCAAACGTGCCGAAAGTCAATTCAATTGGTACAGATACCCTTATCAGCGAGACATAAAGGTTTGTTACAGCAGCGGATACGGTGATATTTTTGCAGACGGTATTATTGCTCTTCAAAAAGAATACGGTTTTGACGGCTTTTATTTTGATGGAGCTTTGATAGCTTCACGCTGTGGAAACCGTGACCACGGTTGCGGATATTTTGACAGAAACGGAATCCTTCAACCTACGGCTGAACAGTTTGAGCTTCGCAAAACTTTCAAGAGAATATATAAATATGCATCGGAAAACAATCTGACCGTTGAAGCACATATCGCTTTCAGTTCTTTATGCGACTGTGCGTTCTACGATCACTCATGGATTGGCGAAGATATTCAGGCTGCACTTCTCAATAACAGAATTGACCGTATTCCCGAACAGCTCATGATGGCGAAATTCACTTCACGCGATGTTGGTGTTCCAACATATACTCTTTGCTACAGCGGTGAAAAATGGTCTTATGAAAGCGGTTGCGGTGTGGCACTTCTTTACGGCTCAATTGCAAAGCCCGTTGACATTGGAAAACCTCTTGAATACACAAGTGCGCTATGGAAAATGTTTGACGAATTTCCGCTTGAAGAAGCACAGTGGCTTCCTTACTACAGCGGAAATAACAGTGTATTTTCCGATAATGATGAAGTAAAAGTCAGCATATATGAAGCAAAGGATAAAATTCTTGCAATATGCACATCCGTATCCATGAATTTCATTGGTGATGTTACTATAAGCGGAAAGTTCGGAAAAATAACCGATGCTCTCAATGGAACACTTATATCGGATAACGGTAAATGTTCTTTGCGTTTTGAAGGTATACAGTGTAAACTGTTGATTTTTGAAAATAACTAAACTTCAATTTACAATCTAAGAAGGAGAATATTATGAGTATACCAAAACCATGGACACCTGTTTCAGTTGTAAAATCAAATGACGGCTATGAAATAAATGTTCTTAACAGAAAGTATACGCTTAGCGGACAAAGTGCAATGTTTTCGTCTATTATTTCCGACGGAGAAGAACTGCTTGCTTCACCAATACGCTTTGTTGCAAAAAGCGGGGAAGTACAGCATGAGTTCTGCAAGGCTCTAAGCTATAAAATGGAGGACACAGTCGGCGGTGAAAGTGCAACAGTTTTCTCTACTTATGAAGCAGGCTTTGCAATCATAAATGTTTCACATACCGTAGAGTATGACGGCTGTGATGAAATAACTCTTGCGGTTATGCCAAAAGGCAGAACTGTTGCAGAGTGCTTTGGAATTGAAAAGTATGACCCGACTGCTTTTCAGCTTGATACTCTTTATATGGAAGTGCCGCTTCGCAAGGAAGCCGTAAAGTACTTTAATGTAAATCCCGTTGGAGGCGTTGTGTTTAATAATCCCGATGAAAAGGACACAAGTGTGCCTGATACGATTGTTTTCAACAGAAACGGTGTTATACCGAAAAGCGGACTGCACGGACCGTTTCAGTCTCAGATTTATCTTAACGGCGACAGTAAAGGAATAGGCTTTTTCTTTGACAGCGACAAGAATTTCCATTTCACAAGAAACGATACCGCTTTTGAAATTGAAAACAGGGAAGACGAAATTATTCTTCGTATCAGATTTTTCGACAGAACGCCGGACTACTGGCTTGATAAAGGAAATGACGATAGGTTTTCCCGTGACTTAATGCCTATTCAGTACCGCTTCGGCATGCAGGTGACACCTGTTAAGCTGCCTGAAAATCGTCTTTTCACCGAAAAGAATTTTCACGTGGACTGCTACTGTAAAATACCCCGTGAAATGATGTACGATGAGTATTTTTCCGGTAATGTGCTTGAAAATGCGGATGAAACAGGCTTTGACAGAATTAAACGTCTTGGCGTTGATACGCTGTACATTCACGAAAAGTGGAACGACATACAGAACAGCCCCGAAATTACAGAAGAAACGGCAAAAAGGCTTAAATTTATAATAGAAGAATGTCACAAGAGAGGTATAAAGGTCGTACCGTATTTTGGCTATGAGGTTTCAACCGTTTCACCCTTTTTTAAGAAATACGGGGATATGTGCATAATACGTGATGAAAAAAAGCGTATGTCAGGAAATGTTCTTTGGAGCTGGTACAGATTTCCATATCAGAGAGATTTAAGAGCTTGTCTGAACAGTGATTTTCTTGACTATTTCTATGAAGGACTTGTTGCATTGCACAAGCGTTTTGGCTTTGACGGCTTTTACTTTGATTCAACCAATGCCCCACATCAATGTGCTAACACAGAACACGGCTGCGGTTGGTGTGATAAGGACGGATATGTTCATCCAACATATCAGAACTTCAGAATCCGTGAGTTTTTCAAAAAGATTTACAGTTATGCCGATGAAAATGACCTTATAATTAACATGCACTCTTGCGGCGTGTATAATATGTCATGCGTCGGATTTTGCACCTCTCTCTGGGAGGGTGAAACGGTGCAATCGCAATTTTTGAACGGCAACGTGAAAAGAGTGCCTGAAAGCATAATGCGTGCAATGTTCTCGGCACGTGATTTGGGTGTTCCCATGTACACGCTTTGCTATTCACGAGAGGGTGTGTGGGAATATGAAAGCGGTGCAGCAATTGCACTTCTTTACGGTTCAATTCCTAAGCCTGTTGATATATCTGCACCTCTTGAATACACAAGTAGGCTTTGGAAAATCTTTGATGAGTTTCCCGTTGAAAAAGCAAATTGGCTGTCATATTACGGCGGAAATGATATTGTGATTTCCGATAATGATGAAGTAAAAGTAAGTATTTATAAGGCTGAAGGCAGAATACTTGCAATATGCGGTTCTATAAACTCGGAATTTGACGGCAATGCTGTTATATCCGCACCATATAACAATATTAAAGATGCCTTGACGGGAGAGCTTTTGTCGTACAATGGAAAATGCGTGCTTGAGCTCAAGGGTGTTGAATGTAAGGTTCTCGATATAACCGAATAAAAAATAAAGGAGCTGTTTCTTATTAAGACGCAGCTCCTTTTGCCTGTTATATTTCTTTTATATCTGTGATAATATAGCTGTCATAGTATTTTTCCTGAAACTCAACTGCTCTAAACATTTCCTCTTTTGAAAAGCTAAGACCTTTTGGAGCACCTATCAGCTTATCTTCAATATCGTTTTTTCTTCTGACAGCTCCGATAATGATGCAGTCAAATGCATCCACAGGCTCGTTGACACCGAGAAGGTAAACATCAAGCTCCTCGCCGTCGCCTCCGAGTACATCGGGAATAAAACCGTAGTTTATTGCATAAGTAAGAGTGTATTTTTCCTTCTTGTGAATGTACCCGATAGGTCTGTCAATGCCGATGTGAACTTCTTTGCCAATATACTTTTTAAGAAGCTCGTTTCGGTATATCATGTTTTTTGTTCCTTGTATAAATCTCTTGTCCATGGTATTAACCTCTGAAGTCGAATAGCTCTTTTGGTGACACCTCAAGCACTTCACACAGCTTGAAAATTACATCCAACGAAACGCCTACTGTTGCAAGCTCAATTGCACTCATGTGACTTCTGTCAATGTTGAGCAGCTCTGCAAGCTCCATTTGAGTGTAGCCTCTGCTTTTTCTGTAAAATGATATGTTAAGTCCCAGGTTTTTGTACTGCTTCGTATACTCCTTATCCATACTGTTCCTCCGCATAAATTATCTTAGTTTAATTTTACGTGCATTCTGCAAAAATATAAACCTTGTCATAACAGTAATATGACTTGTGAAATAAGTCAAAATATGCTTTTTACTGCGAAATGTATGAATGCGGAGGGAACATTGTATAAATTCAGTGTGAATTTAGCAAAAAACAGAACATCTTTGCGTGAAAAATGTTGACAATTAAACAGGCGTGTGGTAGAATTTTATTGTAAAAAATATGAAAGGATGATTTGCATGAAAAAAATAATTGCTTTTGTTTTGTGCCTTGTAATGCTGTTTTCAAGCTTTTCGGCAAGTGCACTCTCTCTTGATTTTCTCAAAAAGCCTTACACTAATTACACATCCGAGTCCGTGGTGACAATCAGCTTTGATAACGCTGAGGAGTTCTTTGATGCTATTGAACTCTTGGGGGACACGGAGTTATTTGAAGAAAATGGTACGGTCGATTTTGAAATGCTTCTTTCTTCATTGGCACAAGGAAATCAGACTTCCTTTATTCAGTCCGATATCAGCGAGGACTATAAAAAGATAAAAGCTGCGATTAAATCTGATTCTTTGTATTCAATGGACGTTAATGAAAATCTGAATGTTTCTGTTGATGCAAACAGCGGAATTTGGCTTGATATTGATATTGCAAACATGATGGAGCCAAAGTGTCAGGTGGTTGTGTCAAGTCCTGCTTTTAAGGATTATGTGTATTTTGATATTCTTGAACTTCTTCTTCCCATGCTGGAAGAGGATGACAGAATGCTGCTTATGTACATACTTTATTCCTTCCTTAATGAAGAATTTGTTTCTTCCGTAAATGACTATGTTGTCGAAAGATATGAAATGTACGGAACAGTTACTGAAGAAGACGGCGTGTATACGGTAAAGCTCGATAACGAAGGCTTTTTGAAGTTTGTTGACGATATGCTTGTGTTTATCGTTAATGAGGCGGTTGGCTTTTTGTCAATGGGGCAGCCTGTAGAGGAAACCTTTGATGTACCGTCTATAGCAGATACCGGTTTACAGCTTCTCGGTGAGAACGGATATGTTCTTAAGTTCACTCTTGACGGTGAAAATGTCAGCACATGCGAGTACGAATGTGATATAGAACTCAGCTTCAAGAATATCTCTGAAATTATGGATGAGGAGTACACCCTTGAAGAGGATATCACGCTTGAATTTACCGTTAAAGGCACTGAAAAGATTTCTGAAGTGGGAACAACAACTGTTGAATATCCCTCTCTTACCGAAGAAAACAGTGTAACTCTTATGGAACTGATGGATGAGCTGCTTGGTGACGGACATATGTATCCCTATTATTGGGTGGAGTTTGGAACGGATTATATTCCAGCAGGAGAAACCGTATATGTTCCTTTTGAGGCACTTATGCAAAACGCTTACGGTGATACGGTTGAAATTACTTATGACAGCGGTACTGTAACGGCAGTTTCTGAATATTTTGAGGACTTTGCTACTCTTAAGTTTGCTCTCGATTCAACGGTTGCTTCTCTTGATGAAACAAGTGTTGAGTTTGAAGGGGCGGTTCTTTATGATAAAGATGCTGTATTTGTTAGTGAAAGCTTCATAAAGGAAGTGTTCGGATGGGAACTGTATGACCTTGAATACGATATGATTGAAGGCACATATTACTTTGAGTTTGATACCGACCCATATGAATATGACTGGGACGATGAGGATTACTATGACGATGACGATTATTACGAAGAGGAAGTAACCTATTATCCCAATGAAGAGGTTTTCATTAAAACTGACTTTCTTCCTGTTGTTGACAGACAGCTTTATGTTCCGTTCCGTGAAGTTATGGAGCAGGCATATGGCGAATCTGCTGTAATTTCCTATGATAACGGTGCTATAACCGTAACAAGTGATTACTTTGTTGATTTTAAAAAGCTTTCTTTTGCCGTTGGTGATAATAAGGTTTTTGCGGATGAAAAGGAAATTGGAGTAGGTAATATAATCCTTGTTGACGGAACTACTTATGTTACTACTGAGTTTTTTGTATCCGTGTTCGGATTTTCTCTTGATTCTGCTTTTTATGATTATCCGACAGATATGTTTACTGTTTGGTATGAGACTGAACCTTACGAGTTTGAATATCCTTATTACTGGCCGTCTATTTATGCTGAATATGTTCCCTCATCTGATACGTGTATATACATTCCCCTTGAGGAAATGATTTATGATGCCTATGATGACAGCGTTATTTTTACAAAGCAAGATGGCAGTATTACAATGACTTGTAAATACTTTACTGAGTTTGGAAGTATAGTTCTTACGGCTGATTCTTCCGTAGCGGTTGTTGACGGAGTTGAGATTGAGCTTGGCGGAAAGGTACTTGTTGAAAATGATGTTGTATACGTACCGTCTGCTCTGTTTGAAAAAGTATTCGGTTGGACTCTCATTGAGGCAACATATTGTATTACCGATAATGATTATTATTTCGAGTTTGAAAGCTTTGAATGATAAGAAACATTCACCTCTGCTTATGCAGGGGTGATTTTTTATGATAAAATGTTTTTTGATATTACTTTGTTTTAAATACTTGACTATAGAATCATAAAATGTTAGAATTAATTTTGTAAAATTATAAGGATATAGTTTTAATGAAAGGCATTACATAATAAATACTGTTGAGCAGCTTCGGAGGAAAGCTATGAAAAAAACGACTATGTATCAGCTTAGCGAAACAAGCAAGTTTATGATGTCATTTGTTATTGTCACGAAGAAGGATAATTTGATAATTGTGGACGGCGGCCGTCCCGAGGATATGCCTCTTTTAAAAGAATATGTTGCGGGAAGGCATATTTCGGCGTGGATTCTGACTCATGCCCATATTGACCACATAAGCGGCTTTGTAGATGAAATAAGAAAAAACGGCGGAGCGGATTTTGACATAGAAAAGGTATATTATAACTTTCCATCCCTTGAAATTCCGTCCGATGTTTATATACCTGATATTGATTATTTCAAAAGAGAGCTGTATGAGATTTTGCCTGCTTTTGAAGAAATCAAGCCGTTGCTGTCCAATAAGCTTCACAAGACGTATCAGGGCGAGAGCATACAGGTGGATGAGTGTAAAATTGACTTTATTTTTTCCTACCACCGCCATCTTACAAGCAATCTTATGAATGACAGTTCCCTTGTTTTTAAGGTGATAACGCCCAATGCTTCCGTGCTGTTTCTGGGGGATTTGGGCCCTGATGGAGGAGATGTACTGTTTCGCGAGTCCCGTCATTTGCTTAAGAGCGATATTGTTCAAATGGCACATCACGGTCATATGAAGGTTTCTATGGAGGTTTACGCCGAGATTATGCCAAAAGCGTGTATGTGGTGCTGTCCCGACTGGCTTTATGATGAGGTTGAGGTGCCGACGTATTTGTCTGATGTTGACAGACTTACAAAAATGGGGCGAATACGTATGTACGGTACAGCTGTTACAAGAAAATGGATGGATATACTGGGCGTTAAGCAACATTATGTAACCAAGGACGGAACAAATACAATAGAACTTTGAATTTTTTTATAATGACAAGAAAGGTGAGATTCATGAAGTTTTGCGATATTCACATCAGAGACCCCTTTATACTGCCGGAGAATGACAAATATTATCTTTACGGTTCAAGAGGTGAAACCTGCTGGGGACCTGCTTCAGGCTTTGACGTTTATGTGAGTGATGACCTTGAAAACTGGTCAGCTCCCACAGCTATTTTTGAGAACGACGGTACTTTCTGGTCAAATCTCCATTACTGGGCACCCGAAGTGCATAAGTATAAGGGAGCATATTATCTTTTTGCATCCTTTAACAGTGAGACAAGGCACAGAGGTACACAGATTTTAAAATCAGACAGTCCCATGGGTCCCTTTGCTCCCATCAGCGACGGACCTGTAACTCCTTCAGAATGGGAATGCCTCGACGGAACATTATATGTTGAGGACGGTGTTCCTTACATTGTGTTCTGCCATGAATGGGTGCAGTGCAAAGACGGTGAAATGTGTGCACTGCGTCTTACAGACGACTTGACGGCGGCTATCGGTGAGCCTATGCTGCTGTTTAAGGCTTCTTCATTTAAAAGGGTGAGAACGGTGAAGGACAGAGGTGACGGTGAGGACGGCTGGTACGTTACTGACGGTCCATTTATGTACACAACCGCCGAAGGAAAGCTTCTTATGATTTGGTCAAGCTTTTCCGAGGAAGGCGGATATTGCGAGCTGATTTCCTATCCCGATAACAACAGAATAGATGGAAAATGGGTTTGCGATGACAGATGCCTTTTTGAGAAAAACGGCGGTCACGGCATGATATTCAAAAGCTTTGACGGAAAGCTGTATTTTATCGCTCATACCCCAAATAAGACTCCCGAAGAAAGACCGGCACTTTTTGAAATATGCGAAAAGGACGGCTCATTGTACATAAAGTAAACGCTGAAAGGAATCCCAAAATGCTTTTATATTTAGTAAGACACGGTGACCCGGTTTATTCTACCGACTCACTTACCGAAAGAGGCTTGGTTCAGGCTGAGGCTGTGGGTAAAAGAATTGCCGCATCAAAGATTGATAAAATCTATTCTTCTCCCATGGGCAGGGCAAGAATGACTGCCGAGCCAGCCGCAAAACTTCTTGGACTTGACGTAAATATCGAACCGTGGGCATATGAAATCGGTGATGAACGAATTACAAGCTATCCCGATGGTGTAAAAAAGTCAATAACATATGTGCAGTCCTCCGCTTTCCGCGAAAACGGTGATATTGACCTTGGTTATGAGGATACATATAAGTGTCACGTTTTGAGTGATACAACTTTGAAGCAAGGTGTTGACAGAGTTGTAAACGGCGGCAGAGAGTTCCTTGAAAGACTTGGTTATAAAGAAGAAAACGGTATTTATAAAATTATAAAACCAAACGAAGAAAGAATTGCACTTTTCTGCCATGCTGCACTTACAAAGGCATGGCTAAGTCAGCTTTTGCATGTTCCCGTTCACCTTTGGTGGTCGAGTGTCAATATCAACCATACGGGAGTTACCGTACTTGAATTCAAAAACTACGAAAACGGCTATACCTCTCCAAAAATGCTGTGCTTTTCGGATATGGGACACCTGTACAAGGAAGGTCTTGACATGATTCACGATAATAACGTGGAGCTTTAAAAAAGAGGAGATGACGAAAATGAGTGAATTTGCAAGGGAATACGGTCTTGAATACGATGACATAATCAACAGTCATGTACATCTATGCTTTGAAAAGCCTGTTGACGAAACGGCAGATGCCTTTAAGAACCTGCTGGAATATTTCGGTTATTCTGCTTTTAATATTGCCTCAATTCCTATAAGCTACAGTGTCACCCACAATATTAATACTTTCTACTGCAAATCAAAACTTTCGCCAAATATATACGCTTCGGCAGGTCTTTATTATGAAAAGGGAATGACTGACGTGCAGAATGAATTTTTACGTCAGGCAAAGATTTACCGTGCAATGGGTGCTGACGGCTATAAAATGCTTGACGGCAAAATCAGTCAGTACAGAAAAACAGGTCTTAAGCTTAATGATACAGTATTTGATAAGTTTTATGCTTATGCCGAGGAAAACAGGGTTCCAATTCTTTCGCATGTTGCCGATCCGGACACCTTTTGGGACAAGTCGAAAATGTCGGAGTATGCTCTCAGCCGAGGCTGGTATGTTGAGCCCCATGAGCCAACCCGTGAAGAAATACGAGGCTGGGTAAGCGATACACTTGAAAAATTCCCTGATATTACAATGGTTCTTGCTCACTTTTACTTCATGTCTGATGACCTTGACAGGGCGGCGAAGATGTTTGAAAAGTATCCCAACCTTTACTTTGACATAACACCGGGCGGTGAAATGTTTGTAAAGTTTACTGAAAACTATGACGAAGCAAGGGCGTTTTTCAAGCAGTACAGCAAGCGTATTATTTACGGTACAGACCTGTATAACGGATTTAACAAGGTTACAAATTTTGCTGCGAACCGTGACTGGCAGACTCGAAGTTTCTTGGAAAAGAGCGAGCCGTTTATGACTACTCTAAGTGAAAATCCGATTCGTCCGCTTGCTTTGGAAAAGGATGCTATGTATGACATTTGCAAGGGGAATTTCCTACGTATTTACGGCAACGTGCCGAGGAGTGTTGATAAAGCTCTTGTTGCAGATGTGGCTGAAAGAATACTCAAGGATTATCCTGATATTTCCGAGCTTGAAAAGGAAAATATAAAAACGGCTTTAGCTTATTTCAAGTTTTAAAGTTCTGATTGAAATATGAGAGTGTACCGTCTAAAAAACAATAAAAAGCTGAACCAAAACTCGTCTAAGGTTATGGTTCAGCTTTTGTTTTAATATCGGATTTAATTATTTTTTGACAATTTTGAATACTGCACCGTCAAATCCGTCTATTTCTTCGGTATTACCGTAGTAAACCTCGGCAATTTCATACTTAGCATCAACGGTGATACCGCTCTTTTGTGAATCGTGAGAATAGTTAACGGCAACGCAGTAAATACTTCCATCCTCGGCGGGATGGAGGGTTATGCCAACAAATCTGTTGTCTGCCTTGACCTCATGAGTCTTAACCTTGCTTTCAAAGAGCTTTTTGTACACAAGATAGAAGTTCTTCTTTTCAAAAGCAAGCTTGTCGTTAAGAATTGCCGTTTCAAGCGGATAGTTCACATAAATAACTCTTCCCTTGCCAAGAGAGTTTTCCAATATAAGGGGATTTTCGTCTGCGTCATAAGCAAGAACTTTGGCACTCGTAGCTTCCATGTAAAGCCGACGGTTTCTTGAATAGGAAATTTTTTCACCATCCCAATCGTATTCACCTCTGTCACTGCTGCACTCACAGTCAATTACCTTGACACCGGCCAAAGCGTTGAACTCGGCTAGAAGTCCCGTTTCATTTGAAATGTAAAGTGTTGCGCCTTCCTCCTTAACTCTGCGGATAATTTCGAGATAGTTTTCTCTTTTCATAATCATCTGAGCACAGATTGAGGGCAGGATGTAAATATCAGAGTGAGGTATTTCGTCATTTCCCATCACAAATTCGATGTTGAGACCTGCTTGCTTAGCAAGAGCATATGTCATGAAGCCTGCGGCTAAGTGATCCTGCCTGAGAGTGAGAATACAAACCGCATCTGTTTTAGCCTTGGGAAGCTCAAAGTCAAAGCCTCTGATAATGCCGCCGATTTTCTTGGTTTCCTTTAACACAGGTTTTGGAGTACGGTCTGCATAAATCATGCCAAGCTCAAGCTCACACATCTGAGAGGTATAGGGGTGAGTTGTAAGGTTTGTCTGCTC
>JAZNIM010000092.1:0-7653 GCA_045577475.1 Eubacteriales bacterium
CTACTTCGGCTCTCTCAAGCAGCGCATTGCCGCCTATATGCGGGAGCTGGACGAAAACCTGTGGAAGCTGGGCGTGTATGCCAAGACAGAGCATAACGAAGCTGCCCCCGCACAGCATGAGCTTGCTCCCATATTTACCACAAGTAACCTTGCAACCGACCATAATCAGCTGATTATGGGGCTTATGAGAAAGACTGCCGCAAAGCACGGACTTGTGGGGCTGCTTCTCGAAAAGCCTTTTGCAGGCGTTAACGGAAGCGGTAAGCATAATAACTGGTCAATGAGTACGGATTCGGGCGTAAATCTTCTTGACCCCGGTAAAACACCTCATGAAAATGCACAGTTTTTGTTGTTCCTTGTTGCAGTTATAAAGGCTGTTGACGAGTATCAGGATGCACTCAGAATTTCCGTTGCATGTGCAGGAAACGACCATAGACTCGGTGCAAACGAAGCGCCTCCTGCTATTGTTTCAATGTTTATCGGGGATGAGCTTCAGGCAATCCTTGAAGCACTTGAAGCGGGAAAGAGCTACGGCGGGGCAGAGAAGAAGACCATGGAAATAGGCGTTCATGTTCTTCCCAGCTTCCCCAAGGATACCACCGACAGAAACAGAACAAGTCCCTTTGCCTTTACGGGTAATAAGTTCGAGTTCAGAATGTGCGGCTCGTCCCAGTCTATTTCTGATGCAAATATCGTGCTTAATACCATAGTTGCAGAAGAGCTCAGACAGTTTGCCGATGAGCTTGAGGGTGCAAAGGACTTTAAAAAGGCACTTACTTCTCTTATTAAAAAGACAATCAAAAACCATAAGAAGATTATTTTCAACGGCAACTGCTATTCCGATGAGTGGAAGGCTGAGGCTCAAAAGAGAGGGCTTCATAACTATCCCAACACCGTTGAGGCACTGCCTCACTTTGTGGATAAGGAAAATGTTAAGCTGTTTTCAACTCATAAGGTGTTCAGCGAAACGGAAATGTATTCCCGTCTTGATATCTTGCTTGGTATTTATTCAAAGACCATCAATATTGAGGCACTCACCTTTATTGATATGATGAAAAAGCAGATTATTCCCGCCATTTGCGAGTACAGCGCACACCTTGCACGTGATATAACCGCAAAGAAGGCGGTGGGCGAATTCATTGATGCAACCCCTGAAACAGAGCTTCTTGTAAAGCTTTCGGATCTCAATAAAAAGCTGTATGAGCTTATAAGGATTCTTGAAGAAGCCGTGGCAAACGTGCCTGTTATTGAAACCTATGAAAAGGCAGTTTATTACAGGGATGAGGTGTTTGCGGTTATGCAGAAAATGCGTGCAATAGTTGATGAAATAGAACCCGTTATTCCAAAAACAATCTGGCCTGTTCCCACATACAGCGACCTTATGTTTGATATTTAACAGCACTGCACAGCTTCGGAAATTGTTCGGAGCTGTGTGTTTTTTTGCTTAAAAAAGGCATAGTCATTGACAATGCTTTTTTTTGAGTGTATAATTGGCGGTAGAAATATGAAAGGAAGCGGATGCTTATGATTACGGATAACATTAAAAACGCACAGCGTTATTATGCGCTTAATAAAAATTTTAAGGCGGCGTTTGAGTTTCTGGCAAAGCTGGATAAAGATGTAAAGCCCGGTAAATACGAAATAAATGACGAGCTTTTTATCAATGTTCAGCAGTATGAAGGCAAGACAAGAGAAGAAGCAAAGTTCGAGTCCCACGATGTGTACTGTGATATTCAGTATATGATTTGCGGCAAGGAATATATCGACAGTGCAGATGTGTCACTTCTCAAAATAGTTGAAAATAAACTTGACACAGACGATTTTGCATTGTATAATGAAACAAGTGAGTATTCCACTTCCTGTATAAATGACGGAGATTTTACAATCCTTTTTCCCGAGGAAGGTCACCGTCCCGGTATTGCAGGTAAGGAAGGGGTAACTTACAAGGCAGTAGCAAAAATTAAAATAAACTGATTTTTGTAAGGAGAAAAAATTATGTTTGAACTTAAGACTAAAAACGCAAACGTTGCGGTTGACTGGGAAGGCGCTACGGTTTCTTCAGTTAATGTGTGCGGAAAAGAGCTTATCGGCGGCAAAAAGCCTCTCTTTACCGTAAGACTCAGAGATGAACAGGCAGTTGCTCATGAGTTTAACGCTTTTGATGCTAAGAATTGCGTGTCTGACGGCGGTAAGGCTGTTTACTCAGGCTTTGAATTTGATGTAAAGGTAACCGTTACCCTTAGCGGAAGCGATAAAGCACTGT
Source organism: Eubacteriales bacterium (assembly GCA_045577475.1). GTDB lineage: Bacteria > Bacillota > Clostridia > Oscillospirales > CAG-382 > UMGS1387. The sequence continues at coordinate 2,264 of JAZNIM010000092.1, forward strand.
GGCATATTGCTATTGAAAATAACACAAATATGCTTGTAGAATGGGTAATATTCCCTGATGCAGTATTTAAGCCTCTTAACCTGAACGGCGGCGACGGAAGCGTTATCTGTACATATAATGAGGGTGCACTTTGCGAAAATATTGACTGTCATCCCACCACAATAGCTCCCGAATATCCTTCACGCGGTTCATACTTTATGTTCCCCTACATGCTCTTCGGTCAGTTTATGTGCTACCAGACAAAGGGCAGCGGTCTGTATCTCGGTGCACATGACGCAGACAGAGCACCTAAGGGTATCGACTTCTATAAGCATGACGAGGAAAAGAATGTTGATATGTACTTCAGACATTTCCCCGGTCTTAACTACGGCGATGACTTCAGCCTTGAATATCCCTTCATCTGGCAGGGCTACGAGGGCACATGGCATGACGGTGTTCAGATTTATAAGGACTGGTTTGAAGCTAATCTTCCCGATAATGTTAAGAAGGTAAGCGAAAATCCTGCAATTCCCGAATGGTATAAGGATTCTCCTCTTGTTATCACATACCCCGTAAGAGGTATTCACGATATGGACAAGATGGACCCCAACGAGCTGTTCCCCTATGAAAACGCACTTCCCACAATTGATGAAATTGCAAAGAAGGTTGACAGCCGTCTGCTTGTTCTTCTCATGCACTGGGAGGGTACAGCACCTTGGGCGCCTCCTTACGTATGGCCTCCTTACGGCGGTGAGGATATGTTCAATGCCTTTGCGGATAAGCTTCATGACAGAAACCATATCTTAGGTGTATACTGCTCAGGCTTCGGCTTTACAAAGCAGTCCAACCTTATTGCTGAATACAATAACGAAGAAAGAATTGAAAAGGAAAACCTCAAGGAAGCCTTCTGTGCTTCTCCTGCAGGTGTTGCTGAAATTTCCAACATTTGTACCGGTCAGCGTTCAGGCTATGACATCTGTGCGGCTTCCGAAAAGGGAAGAAAGCTTCTTGATGAAGCATATCTGCCTTTGTTTAACAGTAAGGTAGACTACTGCCAGATTCTTGACCAGAACCACGGCGGAAGCCAGTATTTCTGCTACAGCAAGAATCACGGTCATCCTCACGGCCCCGGTAAGTGGATGACAAAGAATATGAGAAATCTCCTTGACGGCTGGAACAAGATGGGCGAAGGAAAGCTGTTCGGCTGTGAATCCGCATCTGCAGAGCCTTACATCGGAAACCTTCTGTTCAGCGATAACAGATTTGAGCTTTGCTGGAACATGGGCAGACCCGAGCCTGTTTACTCTTACATTTACCATGAATATCTGCGTAACTTCATGGGCAATCAGGTATCCTGTCCTCTTACAAACGGCAAGGACAGCATGTGTGCAAGAATGGCATACTCCTTCACCGCAGGCGACTGTATGACAATCGTTCTTACACCCTTCGGTAAGATTATGACAAACTGGGGTAACCACAACTTTGACATACTTCCCGATAAGGACAGAGCTGTTCAGTTTGCAGCTAATATGCAGAAGTTCTATAAGGAAAAGGCATTCAAGTTCCTGTATGACGGCAAGATGATTAAGCCTCTTGAGATTGAGTGCACAAGCGAAGAATATCCCAAGTACGGCAATCAGACCACCGTTATTCCCGATGTTTATACATCAGCATGGGAAAAGGACGGCGAAAAGGCACAGGTTCTTGTTAACCACACTCTTAAGGATGTTAACGTAAAGATTGGCGGCAAGGAAATTGTTGTTCCTGCTCTCGGTGCTGAGATTGTTGCTCTTTAATTGAATAATAATTGCGGCGTACGGATTAAATCTGTACGCCGTTTTTCTATGCCTGAAAAGGTCTTTATATTTCGTCTATAAAGATTTTATTTTTTGTCTATTTGTGAAAACAATATGAACATTTTTATGTTATTTTTTGTAAACACGCGGCAAACTCCATTGACAAAGAAAATATGATATGCTAAATTATGGCTGTAAAATTTGTTATCGGAGGAGTGTTCCAATGGCTGAAAAAAACTATGAAACCCCAACACTTAGCATCACAAAAATATCCGAAAAAGACATTCTGTCGGGCAGTGACGTGCTTATAGACGGAAGCGGACTTTTTGATGAACAAAACTGATAAAGGAGATTAAACACATGAAAAAGATTTTAAGCGTATTTTTGGCATGCATGCTTCTTTCTGTTTGCACACTTGCAGCACCTAAGGCAGCTGACACGTTTGACTCAACCGCTGAGGATGCGGTTGTTGACAACGGTGTGTATTTTGAGGAAGCAGGGCTTGAAGCAGAAGCGGATTACGGCGAGCTTATTGTCAATCTTGATTTTGAGTCACAGACAGCAGGTAGTAATGTTGCTCTTGTTGACGGGGAATATCCGGGTAAGACAAATCCTAACGTTCCTTCCGAACTTAAAGACCTGATCCTTACAGGAAAAGCAGGTACCGTAGCAACCGATGAAAACGGTAATAACTACCGGTATTACAAAACAACGAGCACGTATGCACAGACGTTTATACAGCGTTCAAGCGGCGGAGCGTTCCCGCAGGGCACATATACCTTCAGCTACGATGTTAAGGTTATTTCAAGAGGCGAAGGCAACGATACGGCAAAATCGGTGTTCTTTGGCATGAACGGGCTGTCAAACCGTCTTGACACTTATAACGGTTCAGGATATATTAACCTTTTCAATAACGGCGACAACGCAAATATATTTGTTCAGGGTAAGACAAATGCATCAAAGACATTTACAAACCTTGACTATCTCATTACAGACAATAGTGGCAAATACGGCAATGAGTGTTATATAGACAACATCAAAATCTGGTACGAAGACGGTAAGTACGCCGTAAACTTCAATGACGGCGGTATGGGTGCGGAATGTACCTCCATTGCAAACAACATAAGAGTTGCCAAGGGAAGTGCAATCACACTTTCCGACTATAAGGCAGAATCGAAAAGCGTAGAATTTCTCGGCTGGGGACTTGAGCCTTTTGGCAATGTAATTGACGGGGCAACCTTCACTCCTACGGAAGATACTACACTCTATGCAATCTGGGATTACGGTACAAAGATTATAGACCTTAACTTTGAAAGCAGTGAAATCGGCTCACAGCTGGGTACTGCCTATGCCGATGCATATTATCCTGCAAAGGGCTATGCTTCATTTGATGATATGTGCATTCAGTATTCGGGGGTTTCATCTGCAAAAAGTGCTGTTAAGGCAGAGGATAACGGCAATAAGTATATTGCAATGCAGACGGGCACACAGTATAACTTCTTGAAGTTCAGAAACAACGAAGGCTTCCCCGAAGGTACATATACATTTGCTTATCTTGTAAAAATGGATGACTATGTGGGAACGAGCGGTACTGTTGACTTCAACGATATGTGCAGCTGGGGAAATAATGGTTATGAAACACAGATGAAGAAGCTCTCAGGAAATATTCCTGCAGGTGTTGTGAAATTCTCAGGCAATGACAGCGAGTGGAAGGCTTACAGAGTAACAGCCTCAACCCTTGACGGACAGCTTCCCAATAACTTCATTACACTTATTACAGATAACGTTGCAACAAAGGGCAGTACCTTCGGTCTTGACAATGTGGTTATTTACTATAACGCACCCAAGAAGGAATATACTCCTGAGGTTACAGTCAACGCATATGACTACAGAAAAGGTCAGTTTGACATAACTCTCGGTGAAAACGTAGGAATTCCCGCAGACAAGGCTTACGAGCTGTTCTTTAAGACAACAGGAGTATTTGATGCGGCTTGTACTCTTACCGAAAACGAAGACGGCACTGTTACATATTCCTTCTACGAAGAAAAGGTTTATAAGGACAGCAGTGTAACACTTAATTCCGTAATTACCTATAAGACTGCCGAAAAGAATATTTCAGTTACACTTCCCGAAGGCGTTGCAGGTAAGACATATACCTTTGACTCTGTTCCCGAGGACGGCGAAAACCTTGTTCCCAACGGCGATGTGTCAAATCCTTACTTCATTCCCTTCACCGGTTTGGCAAGTGAGTTCAAGCCTGTAACAATCTCAGACGGTGCATTTAACCTTGAACTCAAGGACAACCTTGAAACCTATTACTGCTGGCTGAGTGTTGTTTCAAAGCAGATTGACTTTGAAGCAAATACAAATTACTATATCGACATTGATATGGACTTCGTAAAGCAGCCTTCACTCAGTGACGGCACCCCCAATCCTTATAAGGCAGGCAAGTACGATTACTTCTATGTTTATATCCCCGATACAAAGTTTGCGGCAACCGAAAACACATATAAGGTTCGTCCCGAATATATAAAGGGCATGACAACAAAGAACAATTTCCATGCAAGTATTGATTCCTTGGGTATAGATCAGGGTAACTACAGAACAGTTCTTAAAACAGATGCCGCACTTGAAGACCCGGCAGTAACACTTCAGCTTGACCTTAACGGTGGAAAATCTCTCTTTGCAGATACCAAGGCAAACAGCAGAGTAACGGGCGCAGGCGGTCTTGGCTTTGTACTCAAGAACTTCACAATCAAGAAGATGTATAACGTAAATCTTGAAGTTAACGGCGAGGTTGTTGAAACAAGACTTGCGGCAAAGGACGTTACAATCTATCTTCCCGAAACAGCGACCGTTTCAGGTATTGATACACTTATCGGCTGGACAGACGGCGAAAAGGTATATGACCTTGGCGGAGAATATACTCTTGCAGCTGCAGGCGATGTAACACTTACAGCCGTTGTTCAGGGCGTTGCTCCAAAATCTATCAATAAGAACTCAATCAGACTCAGCGACCCTCAGGGTATCCGCTTTATGTCAGCAGTAACCAATAAGGTTAAGGCTGATGAAAAGACTGCGGAATACGGCTTTATCGTAACACTCGAATCACTTCTGGGTGATTACTCAGCCGATTACCTCACCTTTGAGCAGACGGACGTTAAGTATGTAACAGGCGTGAACTACGGTTATGATGCAAACTCAGGCAAGGACGTTGACCGCATATTCGATACCGACAGCACCTTCACATATTTCACAGCTGTTGTATACGGCATCACGGCATCAAAGGAAAACTATGAAGAAAACATTGTTGTAAGACCTTATATCAAGTATGACGGCGAAACAATCTACGGAACACCCATGTCAAGGAGCGTTCTTGATGTTGCAAAGGAAATCAAAGCGGCAGGCTACAAGGATCTTGATGCAGCAGGCAAGAAGGTTATAACAGACATTCTTGAAATTTGCGGTGTTGAGGCGTAATTTAGCTATCCTTTAAAGGATAAACTCTCCTTTTCTATTAAAGCACTCTCTCTGCTTTTGCAGGGGAGTGCTTTTTCTTTCTTGGATAAAAAATTACTCTTATGTTTGGCAGGAGGTTTCGACACTGCGGTGTCG
>JAZNIM010000093.1:0-4340 GCA_045577475.1 Eubacteriales bacterium
CTTTTTGTGAGTCTTGTAGTTGACGGTAGCAGTACGGAAATTCACCGTATGTCCTATGTAGGTCATATTTTCGAGTATACCGGCAACACTTCTGTTACACCATACGTTACTCATATTGACTTTTGTTCTGCAGGGCATCCCATGTTCTCTGAAATACATCATAGGCGTTGAAATGCCTTCTTCAGTAAGTTGCTTTGCAATTTTGCCGGGTCCTTTACCACACATACAAAGTTCAAAGATGTATCTGACTATTTTAGCTGCTTCTTCATCAATGATAATCTCTTTGGGATTGTTTGGATTTGCCTTGTAGCCATACGGAATTGCAGAACCCAAGCGTTGTCCCGATTCGCCCTTTGCCTTGAATACCGCATTAATCTTCTTGCTTGCACTTCTTGCATACCATTCGTTAAAGACATTGGTAAATGGTGCAAATTCATTGCTTCGCTCATCTGCCGTATCAACATTGTCATTGATAGCGATAAATCTCACATTATTTGAGGGCAGATACATTTCGGTGTAATAACCGACCATAATATGATCTCTACCGAAACGGGATAAATCCTTAACAATAACCGTTGACACAAGTCCATTATCGACATCAGATAGCATTTCTTTAAATCCGTCACGTTCAAAGGTGGTTCCACTCACGCCGTCGTCTACATAAAACTTGTAAGGTGTGAAATCGTAGTCTTTTGCATACTTTTCAAGAATTGCTTTTTGATTTGTTATACTGTTGCTTTCGCCCTCACGACCGTCATCCTGCGATAATCGGCAGTAAAGAGCAGTTATTTTATCATCATTTGACTGTCTTATCATTTATAAATTCTCCTTTCCGACAGCCGGATATGATAAATATTGTAGTGTATACATTATACCATACCCGACCGTCAAATTCAATTATGTAAGAGTAAACTTTATTCTTTTGTGATTAGTTTTTTGATTTTAGTGGCAATATCGTCTTTGTGCTTATCATTGAAGTGAGCTGTCACCATATATGTAGTGGAGCCGATCTTTCGTTTGATGTTTACATTAGGATTCTTGCTTTCGTGTTTAATATTTTTCTTTTTGGTCATACATCATCACCGCCCGATAAATAGATTCTTGTCACATCATCACGGTGATGCCCAAGCAGCTCTGATACCTTTTTACGAGCAACGAAATCGGAATAACCCTCTTCAATGAATTTGTTGTACTGTTCGTGAGCGAAGGTGTGACGAAGTCCGTGGAATGTAATGGTGTTTTCAGTAAATCTTTTTCTGTGATATGCGATAAAGCACTGTAAACGTTTCATTGCGAGATGCGTCTTATCGTAAGGTCGCACAAACAGTTTTTCTCCAAGAGGAGTGATCTTTAACATATCACGAAATGTAATTCTGATAGACTCATTGATAGGAACATATCTCCAAAGTCCGCCCTTGCCCTTGACAAGCAGTTTACCTGTATCAAGGGCATTTTTTGCATCGTTTGTATCAATGCGAAAACATTCCTCCAAGCGAAGACCTGCGTATCGTGCAAGACAAATAATGGCAAGATAATCTTTATGGTCAGTGTCCATTGCGGCGAGTTGCATCAAGTTGAACTCTCCGTTACTCCATGTTCTGTCCACACCGCCAAAGGAACGTTTCTTTAGATCCAAGTCCTCATTAGTCGGCAGTTCGTTTTTGGTGTACGGCATATTGTCGTGGAAGAATCGAATGGCGGCAAGCTCGGTCTTAATCGTCGAAGCCGACAAGCCTTTGCTTTGCATATACGACACATACGCGAGTATATGCTTTTCGGAAATGTTGCAAAGCTTTTGCAAATGGTATTCTCGTGCCAGAAATACCATGAAGCGTTTGAAGGCTTTGCCGTAACGCTCTCTCGTCTTAAAGCTTCCAACCTTCAGATGTCGGAACAACTTGTTGTACTGAACTTCTAAATTTTTGTATATGTTTGTTTTCATTTTTAACCTTTCTTTCGCAAGGGCATAGCTATAGCACTGAGCTTTTTGTATCTGTTACCTCTGTATTTCCTTGTTTGACTTAATGGAAAACAGCGTAGTTACGGCACTTTCGGGTGCTTTCCTTATCTCTGTCTCCCTTTAGTATGAGGCTTACTGCCCGGTTAGTAATATTACCGCAATTTTATTGTTTGGACTCAAAAAAGTCCTGCGGTAGCATCAACCTGCTAAACTCAGGTGCAATAGTTGCCGATGCTGAAATATGCCATAAGCGGTGACATATGAATGTATTTTCACAGCCGCTACTGTGTCCGGATGTCTGCTCACATCCTGGATTTTAAGTAACAAAGTGAGGCTCTTTTTTCGCCCGACTTTGCTGTGCAAGGAAAACCGTTAAAAGCTTGCACATTTAATTTGTTGTTCCACAATTTTTTGTCCGTACACATTCCTGCCGAGCAGGGCAAAAGGTGCCGATAGAACTCTTCAAAAGTTTTGGTTTCCACAATGTATTTAGATAAAAAAAGAATGCAGAAATAAGCCCCTAAAGGCTAAACCTACATTCTTTTTGTTCCAGTAATATTAAGTTTTTAGATAAAGGCTCAGGGCATAAATATCCCGTAGCTTTATCACTCCATAGACTGCAAATGAGCGTAATTACTCTTCAGTCATACCGTTTACTTGCCGAGTGCCCAGAAAAGCACTACAGTATAATTCATCCGTCGAAAAGATTAAGTCGCCTTGACTTTCTGCAAGGTTTCACAAAACTCCGACATTTCCGAGTAATATTTTTTACCCTTAAAAATACTTTAACTGCATACCGTTTTAACTGCTTACCATTTTTACAATGCTATTTTAACATATGTAAATCCTCATTGGAAGAGGTTGCGCTAAATTAAATATAAATTTGAAAATTGTTTTTTCGTGATACAAAAATAGTTTGTTTTGACTTTCGAAAATTTGTTTGCCAAACACCTTGAAAAGAGGCGTTTGGGCATAGCTCTCCCGTCGAAAAAGCCTCTGTGCACCCTCGTTTTAATACAAGGTTTCACAAAAACCCCGACGGCTTTGTGAGTAAATTTGTTTACCCTTAAAAACCATCTAAACTGCTTACCGTTTTAACTGCTTACCATTTTTACACACATAGTTTATCATACTTTTTCCCGCCTTACAAGACCAGGAGAAAAATTTAGGGGTATTTTTCAGAAATTGTTTTAAGAAAATGTGTGTTTCAGCGAGTTAATATGTAATCAGTACCCCAATAATCGTTTTGTTTTCCTGAAAAAGATAAAAAGCAGGTATAAATGCACACACCTATCCTAATAAAAGGCATATGCCAATACCTGCTTAACTGCCTACCGTTTTAACGAGTTTATTTTATCATAGAAAAATCACTGTTGCAATGGCAGGAGTTAAAAAAGTGGGTGGCAAAAAATAATTTGTTTATAGCAAAATTGCGTATATATGAAACATACAACAGTATAGGTGCGAATAACACGAGAATTAATCACCAAAAAGTGAAAAAAACTTTTACCGACACATATCATCAAGCTTTTGAACTTTCCTTTAACTTAGTCCTTCCACAAGGAATTTTATCTTCTGATAAGCATCCTGCTTTATCTGCTCTGATTCTTCATCATCCACGATATTCATGAAACTTACAATATCAACTGGTCCTGAATGATTGGGAGAAGCGAATTTCTCTGAGAGCTTTTCGCAGGTGGATTTTATAAGTCCTTTATCCTTGTACGGAAGCATTTCGTTCAAAAGCATCTTAATTCCACCCTCATAGTGATTGATGCAGTAATAAATGTCATATGCATCCTTGGGCTTACCTCTTCCGAGAGCCGCTGTTTTCATTACTATGTAGGGAATAATTGATATTACTCTCACGTGACCGCTATCAAGCACACCATCCGGACGAGTGTAATCAATTTTAACCTCTTTAAGCGGGAACTCAAAGGCAAAAGCCTCCCGTAGCTTGCAAAGCCTTTATTCCGTCTATATGCTTACTTACTGCTCCGCCATCACCGTCATATTTTCCGGAAAGCAAATCAACATCTACATCGTACGAAACATTATTTATAGTTACTGTCTTTACAAAAGTAAAATACTTTTCACAGCTTTATCAAAGCGAATAAATAATCTATAAAAACAAAATGAGCCTCCGGGGAGAAATCCTCGGAGGCTTTCATCATATATTTTAGTTTTTATCGCCGTTAATAATCCAGTCCTTATCATATCCATATTCGAGAGCAATTAACTTTGCAAGAGTTTCAGATATGGTGGTCAGCTTTTCTTGGCTTCCTGTGAGCTGATAGATGTAGTTTTCGCTGACACCCAAGGTTTTTGCAAACGCTCTTTTTGTAAGTCCCTGTTCATCAATGATTTTATTCAGTCTGTC
>JAZNIM010000094.1:0-3358 GCA_045577475.1 Eubacteriales bacterium
TCCGGAACAAGCGGCAGCGGCGGTACTGTTATTGGAGAGTATACAACTTCTGCAAACGGTACAATCGTAATCACAAGACTTGAAGCAGGTACATATGTAATTGAGGAAACAAAAGCTCCCGATGGTTACATCATCAGCGACGCTCCCGAAACTGTGTATATCACAGGCAAGGAACAGGATGTAATCACCGTTACCTTTGAAAATGAAAAGGACGGCGGACTTATCATCCGTAAGTTTGACAGTATCACAAAACAGCCCCTTGCAGGTGCAGAATTTACCGTAACAACATCTGACGGCAAATTTATTGCAACAGACGGCGGTGCGGTATCATCAAACGGCATTTATACAACAGATGAGCTGGGACAGATACACATTACAAACATCGAGGCAGGAACAACGGTAGTCGTTACCGAAACAAAGGCTCCCGATGGATATGTAATTGACACTGTTTCAAAGACTGTCAAGATTGATGCAGACGACACACAGACTCTTACTTTCTACAACAAGCCAAGCAGCGGACTTATCATTACAAAGCTTGATAAGGAAACCAAAGAACCTCTTTACGGAGCAGTTTTTGAAATAACCGACAGCACAGGTGCAGTTGTAGGAACATCAAACGGCAGATACACAACGGACATTTACGGCAATATCAAGGTAAACGGACTTACTCCCGGAACTTATGTTATTACTGAAGTTGAAGCCCCTGCAGGTTATGCTATCAGCGGTGAGCCTCAGACAATAAATGTGGTATCGGGTAAGATTCATAACCTCACATTCTACAACTCTCCTGAAGGCGGGCTTATCATCACAAAGCTTGACAAGGCGACGGGTGAGCCACTTTACGGTGCTGTATTCAAGGTTACAAACAGCGAAGGAACAGTTGTAGGCAATGCAAACGGCAGATATACCACTAACAGAAACGGTATTATACACCTTACAGGTCTTGCTCCCGACACCTATGTTGTAACAGAGGTAACTGCTCCCGAGGGATATACTCTTGACGGTGCGCCTCAGACGGTTAAGGTAAAGTCCGGACAGACACACGAGCTTACTTTCCTTAATGAAGCTCTCGGCGGTATCCGTATTACAAAACTTGACGAAGAAACAAGACAGCCTATCAAGGGTGTTAAGTTTGAAGTCGAGTACATGAACGGCAAACGCATCGGTACATACACTACCAACGCAAGCGGTGTCATCAACATTGATGACCTTCCTAACGGCTGGTACACGATTGTTGAAACAAAGGCTGCTGACGATTACATTCTTGATGCAGAACCTTACGACGTTGAAGTAACTGACGGAGAAATAACCCGTGTTACTATTACAAACCGTAAGAACTCCTCCTTCCTCATTCATAAGGTGGATTCTACAACGGGTAAAGGTATCAGCGGTGTAACATTCCTTATCTCAGATCGCTACGGCAGACCTCTTGCACAGTACGTTTCCGATCAGAACGGATATGTATATACCGACAATAACGAATTTGAAGACGGTAAGTATTACATCCGTGAGATTGCAGTTCCGAATGGCTATGTGCTTGATAACGAGGTTAAGACCTTCTACGTTGAATACGGTCATACCTCATCTATCACTTGGTACAACACTCCCATTCAGGCACAGATTCAGGTGGTAAAGAAATCTGCAGACGATAACCCCATTAACGGACTTCCCGCAGGCTCACTTCTTGAAGGTGCTGTATTTGAAATTTACGACAAGGCAGGAAATATCGTTGACACCATTAAGACAGACAAGAACGGCAGAGCTGCATCAAAGCTTCTTCCTCTCGGTCTTTATACAATGCGTGAGACGGTTGCTCCTACTTACTACACACCTAACGGAACACTTATGACAGCACATCTTGAGTTTAACGGTCAGATAATGTCCTTCGAGGTGCTTAATAAGTCGGTATCAGTTGGTGTTTCTGTAACAAAATACGGCTACAACGAAGTAATGCCCAATAACCCCATTGTTTACAGCTTCAAGAATATTGCAAACACTTCAAGCGTATCTCTTGACAGCTTCTACTTCCGTGATACACTTCCTTCGGCTATCCGTGCCGAAAAGATAGTGACAGGCACATCCAATTAGAATCTGTCCTACAAGATAGTGTATCTTACCAACCTTTCTAACGGCGAATACCGTACCATCAATGACAACCTCTCTACAAGCAAGAACTATGTAATTGATGTATCAAACATCGCTCTCGGTCTTGCGGATAACAAGTACATCACAGAAATCATGTATGTATTCGGCAGTGTCAGAGCAGGCTTTGCACAGGTTGAAACTCCTTACCTTTATGCACGCTCAGTCAAGGGACTTGCAAACGGCTCAAGCTTTGTAAATACTGCTGATGTAGGCGGTGTATACAATGGTCAGTGGATAACAACCATTTCCCGTTTCGTTACAAAGGTTTACAGCTATACCTATATCGAAATGCCGAAAACCGGCTATTAAACTCCATTTCCCGTGGGCTGTCGCAAAAGGCAGCCCACAACCATTTTAAGAAAGGAAGATGCTAATGAAAAACAAAATAATGAAGTTCTGTTGTCAGACACTCCCGTTCATTCTGGCACTTGTACCGCTGTTTGCGGTAAATGTATTTGCCGTAGATGATATGTGGGTAGTTGCCGACAGAATTATCGTTGACGTCTACAATCATATTGCAGGAATAAGTACCGTCCTTGCGGCTCTTATGACTACCGTATGTGTTGTAGGTATGAAGCTTTCAAACAATCAGCAAAAGGTAGACCAGAGTGTTGACTGGCTCAAGCGTATTTGGATTGCTTGGGCTATTATCAACGGCATTGGCGCATTCCTTGCTTATGTAAGACCGCTTCTCGACGGACTTGCGACTATTAAGCCGTAAAATTCATAATAAACCGAATTTGAAATATACTAATATGAGATATGATTATGTTTCATAAATTTGAAATATAATGAAATAACAAACTTGCTTATTTCAGTTTTTCTTGACAAAATGAAATAAGAGTGATATAATATCAGTGTAATTTCAAATTTGGAGGTAAACAGTATGAAAAGATCAGGCGAATATGTATCTAATCTTTCAGGTGAAGCAGCATACAAATCCTTCCGTCCATCACCGCTTCCTCCGGAAATAGAGATGGATGCGGAAATGATAGAGCTTTTGACTTCTGCTACAAAATCACTGTCTGCTCTTGATACAATGTCAACATATATTCCCAATATGAACTTGTTTGTATCAATGTATGTCCGTAAGGAAGCGCTTCTTTCCTCTCAGATAGAAGGCACACAGGCAACTCTTGAAGATGTGCTTGATCCTATGGTGGAAAAGAATGCAAATCAGAATGTTGCGGATGTTATAAACTATATCAAGGCT
>JAZNIM010000095.1:0-21979 GCA_045577475.1 Eubacteriales bacterium
TTTGCTGCCATGAATCTCAAAAAATATGCAATTCATAGGTTCGGTGAAGAATTGCTTTTTCTCAAATTTCCTCTTGTTTCTGTTTTTTTACATTATTTTACCCCATTCCCTTTGCGGAAATGGGGTTTTGATACAGACTGAGACCTATGTGCATAAACATAGGTCTTTTTCTTGTCTCTTACTTTTTTGTAAAAACTCGCTCATAGGCAATCGAGGCAATCCCATGCATCAAACCCATGATGCCAAGTACATCATATACCCCTTTCCGCGAAACTCAGTAGTTCAACGCCGCCTCCACCACTTACTTTTTCTTTGCTGAAAAGAAAAAGTAAGCAAAAAGAAAAGATTCTCGCAGAAAGTTTTTCGGGTTGGCATATTTTTAGTTCCCGAAGAGCCGTCCTTGCACCAAACAACGGTGCATGGACTACCGAGTAAATACGGAAAATCAAGCAAAAAATTGTACCCCACTTGGGCAAGCTTTACTGCCTAAGTGGGGCTTCTGTTTGTATTGTCAAGTATATACTTGTTTGCACAGTGCTCAAATTCAATCAGCAAGCACCGCTTCAAACTGTGAAAATACCCGCATCAAATCACCTCTGCCCACATCGGGTACTATTTCTTCGGGATTGATGGGCTTGCCGTTATAAACAGGCTTGAAAATATCCCAAAGTTTTATGTTTTCGGGTGCTTGAATCTTGCTTATATTCTGTGCCGCCTGTGCTGTTGAAATTGCACCTTCAGGTATTTCAAGTTTTACATCCCTTGATGATAAGTTCAGTTCTTTGTCGGGAACGGGCATTTTTTTGATACCGAAGCTGTCGGCAAAAAAGTCGGATATTTTCTGTATGTCAACCGTTTCCCACGGGTGCAGTGTGTTTGTGGCAACCGCCTTGAAGTTGTCCTTGTGTCCTGTAATTTCGTATACATACTTAACTTTTCTGGCGTTGCGGTGAAAATATTCCACGGGAATAAGAGCATCATTAAGACCTGAGTCAAGAAGCAGCGGCTTTGGTGCAAACAGGCTGTAAACCTGCCACATTTCAAGCTTTCCCATAACACCGGGAAGGATGTTGCAGTCGCAATGCTTGCGTTCTTTCTCGAAAATATAGCTGTATTCCGAAGGGTAACCGCAGGAAGCAACGGCAGAAAGGGTCGGCTCAAGTGCCGATAAAAACTGCGTATATGTTCCGCCGCCCGAATTTCCGCAAGCACCTATTTTTGTACTGTCAACAAACTCCTGCGATTTCATATACTTTATCCATGCCATTGTTTCGGCAATAATCATTCCCTGAAGGGTTAGTCCGCAGTAAAATGCTTCGGGCACATCCCAATGACCGAACTTTTCGCGGCAGCCTTGACCGATGTTTTCAAGAAGTAAAGCATATGAGCCTTGTTTTGCAAGCTGCAAAGCCATTTCAGGGTAGCCGTAAGAAAGCCTTCCGTTTTTTCCGTGACCGGGACAGACAATAACAAGAGGCAGTGGGCGCGGAAGTGTTTCGTCAGGAATAAATAAGGTGCTTATTCCGTAAAAATCCTGCCATGATTCAAAGAGAAGATGCTTTATTTTTACTCCGTCGATTATGTCCTGTTGTTCGTCATGTATTTTTATTTCGGGAATAAGCTTTTCGTCGAACCTCAAAACTTTTTTTACTGTTTCAAGTACCTGTTTTCTGTCATCGTCCTGCCACATTTTTCTTTTTGGCAGGCTCATTTTTTTCTCGCATAATCGCTTTTCGTACTCGTCAAATATGTCCATTGTAAATCCGAGCTTGTCTTTGCACATTTTTGAAGTTCTCCTTTGTCAATATTTACCGGGAGTTGTGCCGGTGTACTGTTTAAAGACTTTGTTGAAATAGTAGACGTTTCTAAAGCCGCAGGAAAGTGCTGTTTCTTCTACGGTAAACAGCCTCGATGACAACATTTCCTTGGCTTTTTCAACCCGTACCCTGTTGAGATATTTGTTGGGCGTTTCACCGAAAGTCTTACGGAACACCTTCCTCAGGTGGGAAGCCGAGCAGCTTGCAGCATTGGCAATATCCTCGCCTGTTATGAAGTGGGAATAGTACTCGTCGATAAAGTTTCTTGAAATGACGGCTAAATTACCTTTGTCGCCTGCAACGGCACTTTGAGAATCCATTATTATGTTGCAAAGAATTTCCTGTGTAAGTGCCTTCAACAACGGCTTTGAAAATGCACCTGAATTAAAGAAGGCATCCGCCATTTTCCCAAATGAGTCGGCATACCGCCGTATATGCAGAGGAGAGAATACTTTTTGATTTCCAAAACAAGTGTCAATGAGGTTTTCGGGTTCACACATATATGATGTGACAATATATTCTGCATCACAGCCGTCTGCCTTCAGAATATAGCTGTCGCCGTTTCGCTGGAGAATTATATCTCCTTCTTCAACATTATATTCGCAGTCGGAATAAATCAGCTTCATTTTACCCGAAAGTATAACCGTCAGACCGTGGTTGTTTCTGCAGTTCATTTCAAGAACATAATCCTTTTTTACTTTTTTATAGTAACAAAAGGTTGTTTCCGTTACGGTAAAATCGTCGTTTTTTTCAAAAATCTCAATCACCTCCCGTGTGACTTCCTTGTGCTCATTATAACATTGGGAATTATGAAATGCAACGGTAAATCGTTTTTTATAAAAAAATGCCTGTAATTTGCATTGATGAGCCTTTGCTGCAATGCTAAAATCTTGTTGTAAAATACGTAAATGAAAGGATTTGCCAAAATGACTAAAGAAGAAGTAAAGGCACTTGCCAAAAGTTTGGGTGCAGACCTTGTAGGCATTGCATCCATGGACAGATTTGAGGGAGCTCCAAAGCAAATGGACCCAAGATACATTATGCCCGAAGCAAAAAGCATGATTGTTATGGGTTTTCGTGTTATGAGAGGCTCACTTCGAGGAATTGAGGAAGGAACCTTCTTCAGCAACTATTCCGCAATGGGTTACGGTGGACTTACATACCTTTATATTCCCATGACGGTCATCAATCTTTGTAAGCACATTGAGGATGAAGGCTATGAAGCTATTCCTATAGGTCACCAGAGTGACTGGAGAGGTATAGACAACGAAGGAGACCTGAAAAAGGATTTCAGCGTTCCCGTAGCACCCGGAAAACCTGCACCCGACATCATGATTCATTTAAGAATTGCAGCATACCTTGCAGGTCTCGGCGAAATCGGCTACAGCAAAATGCTTCTTACACCCGAATTCGGACCCAGAGTAAGAATAGGCGTTGTACTTACCGAAATGGAGCTTGAGCCTGACCCCATATATGACGGTCCCAAGCTCTGTAATAGATGTATGGCTTGTGTAAGAAACTGCCCGGGCGGATGTATCAGCGAAACAAAGACAGTAAAAGTTACTCTTGCAGGACACGAGGTTGAATGGGGAGATATTGACACCAAGAAGTGTGACGACACCTTCTACGGCGGTATGAGAACAGATAATCCCAATGAAGGCGGAGAATACGACGGCAGAAAGAACATCAAACGAGGCTGGCATACGCCATTCTTCAAGCGTCCGAGACAGCTTTATACTTCGGGACAGGCAATCTGCGGAGCTATGGGATGTACAAGAGCCTGCATGATAAGCCTTGAGGCAAGAGGCGTGCTCAAGAATAAATTCAAGGAGCCTTTCCGCAGAAGAAAGCCTTGGTCAGTAGACTGGAGCAATCCCGAAACCTTTAAGTACAACGAGGAAAACGAGGCTAACAAGCAGCCTTCAAATAACAGCCATGAAGCAGACTGACGTAAAACACCACGGCATACCTTTGTGCGTGGGATATAACTGTACAAACGAAGAACCTTTTTCAGATGTTGTGAAAAAGTACAAGGACGCAATCGGCGAGGTTTACTACGCTTTTCCCGACAGCCCCAGCGGAAGAAGTGCTTACGGAAGCGAAAACGGTTATAAGGATTATTTTGCCTTTGAAGCATTGTTGTACGATTTAAAAGAAATTGCTTCCATGGGAATAAAAACCGACCTTCTTCTCAATGCAAACTGCGGCGGTGACGATGCTTTAAGTATTGCTCATGAAAGAAATGTGATTTCCATATTGGAATGTCTTTCTTCAGAAGGCTTATGCCCGAATGTTGTTACAACAACCTCTCCCGTAACTGCCCGTATTGTGCACAATTTCAGCAGTGAAATTGACGTAAGAGCAAGCGTCAACATGAGAATTGCCACCGTAAAGGGAGTACAGTATTTAGAGGAATTATTTGACTCTTTTTGCATTTGCCGTGACATAAACAGATGTCCCGACGAGTTTGACACACTTTCCGATTATCTGAAAAAACAAGGTAAAGGTATCAGCATGCTTGTCAACAGCGGATGCTTACGTAATTGCTCAATGCAAACATTTCACGACAACGCCGTAGCTCATGAAAAAGGAATAATGACAAAAGCAAATTTGTCATGGGCAGGAGCAAGCGGTTGCAGAGGTTATCTTTCCAAAAAAGAAAACATGCACGCATTTTTACAGAATACCTGGATTCGTCCCGAAGACGTGCACAACTTCAGCGGCAAAGTCGACTGCATAAAGCTTGCAACAAGAATGCACGCACTTCCAGCAATGGTAATTGATGCATACACAAGAGGACGCTATTACGGCAATCTTGCCGACCTTTTTGAGCCTGGACACGGTCCATTGTTTGCACCCTATGTAATTGACAACGAAAGGTTTCCTGCCGACTGGTTTGAAAGAACAACCACGTGCAGCAAGAATTGTCATGAATGTGATTACTGCAAGCAGGTGTGGGAAAAGGTTACTGTCAATACCGAGCATTAAAACGGTTGACGGTATAGTAGTAATCATAAATAGGAGAATACGCAAAAAAAGTTGTACCCCACTTGGCTAAGCTTTACTGCCTAAGTGGGGTGCCGTTTGTTTTGGAAAGGATAACCTTGAATACTGTATAATTACTGATACAAAAAGCGTATCGGAAAACCATCCGATACGCTCAATTTGTACACTTTTAATCTACCTGAAGCATATTTATAAACACACCGCCCACAACACTTCTGTTGCGGAAGGAATAATACATAGCACTTTTTGTGCAATATCTGTCCGTGAGAGGAACTCTGTCATCCGTTTCGTTTATCATTCTCACAACAGCCTCGCATACCTTGTCAAAGTAGTCCTTGTCGTCCGTTATTGCCGTTGACCATATCAGCCAGTCAAGTTTTGTCTGACTGCTTCTGCTGTCAAGAGGCACGCCGTAACGGTTAAGCTTTGATTGATACAGCTCTATTTCATTCTTCTTTGCTTCATCGGAAAATATATTATAGCCGAGAATTCTGTCCCAAACCATATTATATTTAAGACTCCATGTACCTTGCTTATCAAAGGCAAGCCTTGAAGCTGTTTCATCCTTGGCATCATTCTGCCACTTATTTGCAAATTCCTTTGCCTTATTACAGTATTTTTCTTCACCCGTCAGATTGCCGTAGGCATAAAGAGCAAGTATCGCCTTGATGCTGAGGTTGCAGTTATGATTGAGGTGTCCTGCAAAGTCATCGGTGCAAAGCTGGTTTCCCGGGTCATATCCGAAGCCGAGAAGGTAGTCTGCCCATTTTTTGAAAAGAGCCTTGTTTTCGTCAAAAAACGCCTTGCCTTCATCACAGTATTTTGCACAAGCAGCAACGCAAAGAAGCATATTGCCCGATTCCTCAACAGGCATCTGCTCCGTTTCATCAAAGCCGTGCTCCGTTTTTCCGTATACCTGACCGTTGGCTTTGGGGTACTGTCCCACATCATGTGGTGCAAATTCAAAATTCCAGCTTCCGCTTTTTGCAAATCTGATAATTGGCTCTAACATACCGAGAACAAGCTTCGGATTATATTTGAGAAACAGCGGAATTGAAGGATATGTAACATCCAGTGTTCCGATACAGCCGTTGGAGTAGCACTCCTTTGACAATAGCAGAAGATTTCCGTCATTATCGCAAACAAGCTTATGTGCCGCAATTGCCTGACGGTATGCAACAGTAGCAATATTTTTGTAGTTTTCTCCCAGCTTTAGAGCCTCGCATGTCAGTTCTTCATCAAACTTGTCACACAAAGCCTTGATTTTTCCGTAGTCCTTATCGGCACACACCGCCATTTCCTCAAAGGATAAAAAGTACTTTTTATAATATTCGTCAAGCTTTTGTCCGAAATACTCTATAGGCTTTACTTCATCATAAGCCACCGTAATTACGCCCTTTTCGTTCTTTCTTGAACATCCGAAAAACACGTTGTCCGATGACGGTTTATATTCCGATTTACCGGCTGCTTCATACGTACCTATTCCGCCGAAGCAAAACATTTTACAATCCTTATCAACTACGTGTAAATATCCCCAGTCAATAAGAACGTTATCTCCCGAAAAACCAAGTACATTCTGATTAACATTTCCGCAAAAACAGGTGTTTTCATTTTTTCCGAGCTTCACCTTGGCATCTGCGGCGTTAACGCAGATTTCCGGAGAAATACCGAAATTAAACCCAACTTTTTCTCCACATTTACTTTCAAGGTCGTATTCAACATAGCTTACGGGAAGGCTGAGAATCTGAGGCTTGTCAAGTAAAAGCGGAGTAGTAAAAGTAACACTTCCCTTTACCTCATTATTTTCAAAGGTATATTTCGTAGACAGCGGTGACACAGACACGTTTATGTTTTCAAATCTGTTTCTTCCGTCAACAAAGGATGAGCCGTCATCTTTTCTTGCAAAAAGTATATACTGCTTGCGTCCCACGCTTACAGAGGCAAACACGGGAACATTTCTTCCCGTCCAGTGCTTTGTATAGGATGAGTCGGGTCTGTCGGAGTCTGCCCATATTGAAATATACGGGTCTATCGTTATTAGCGGGTATGCACTTGGTCTGAATTTGTTGTTCATTATTTTCTCCTTGGTTGACAAATGGGTAATATTATGCTATAATTATAAAAAACAAACGTTATTTTACAGCGTATTATGTAAAAAAGTGTAAAGGTGTGATTTTATGCCAAGACCAAAACAATCACAGTACGGCTCCGAAGATATTTATCCTGTTATTCAGTCATCACAGTTTGCAGAGCTTATTACATTTGAGGAATGCGGAATAACATATCCTCATCCCAATTACAAGCTAAAAAGGAACAACTGCACTCTTTCCTGCATCGAATATGTGGAAAGCGGTGAAGGAGTCGTTCACGCAGACAACACCTGCTTTTATCCTTCGGCGGGTGACACATATATGCTGCACGTAGGTGAAAACCAGTACTACTGGTCAGACAAAGCAAACCCGTGGAAAAAATACTGGATCAATATAAAAGGCTCCAACTTCAAAAAACTGCTGGACGTTTTCAAACTAAACAAATCCCATCATTTTCCGGGACTTGACATAAAAGCAGAGCTTCTTGAAATAATCGAAACCGCAAAAAATGCAACAGGTGACCATACAATTCAGTATCTCGAAATAATCAACAGAATACTGCTTAAAATGTATGAGTACAACTCACGGCAGACACATACAAGTACTGCCATGCAAATACGTGAATATATTGACCTGCACGTTTCGGATATATTTTCTCTCTCAGAGCTTGAGGAAAAGTTTGGGAAATCAAGGTCTCAGATAATACGCCTTTTCAAGAAAGAGTACGGCATGACACCCTACGCCTATCATCTTGACAAAAGGATTGAAGTTGCAAAAAATCTTCTTGTGGGCACAAAAATGAAAGTAAAAGACATTGGCGAAAGCCTCAACTTCTACGATGAGCACTATTTCAGAAACACTTTTTTGAAAAAAACGGGTGTTTCTCCCACAAAATTCCGTTCACGGCAAAACAAATAGTTTTCAATACTCTTTTTCAGCCTGTATACCGTCATTGCGGCATACAGGCTTATTTTTTTATAGGTATGCACTGCCCTTTACAGACAGTGCATACAGGAAATGCAGAAAGCACGGCAACAATGCGGCAAAAAACATATTACTATGAAAAGGAGAGAGTACCGCCCGTACTTTCTGCAGTAACCTCGATGGTTTTACGGACCGTACTAATCTACAACCGATACCGTGATATTGTCTATCATGGCAGAATAGTTATAGAACTGTCCGTTTCTGTCCTGAGGATCCACGAAAAGTGTGAACTGGTCGTGGTCTCTTACATCAATACTTGAGCCGACTGTAAAGGTTATGCTTCTTCTCACCCAGCCGTCGGAGGCATTTGCTTTGAATACGCAATCCTCAATGGGGTGGTCGGTAACACTTCTGATTTCTCCATTTACAATATCGGTATACTTGGGATTTACCTTTGCTGTTACATTAACGCCGTCAGCACCGTGCTGATCGGTGAGAATACGCAGGTCAAATTCAACCTTATAGGTAGCTCCTGCTTTAAAGCGTGTATTTGCCTTGAAATAGCACCAGGTTTTCTTTGATGAATCAGGCACAAGCAGATATGCGTGGTTACCTTCTCTCAGGTCGTCCTCAACGATTGTTACGGTTGTTGAGCCTGTGGTAAGGTTTGCCCTGCTGTTAACATTCTCGGCATCTGCATTTTCAATATAGAAGGGTGCACCTTCGTCAACCTGCATCATCAATTCTTCAATCTTCTGCCGGTGCTGTTTTTCTTCAAGGAGAAAGGCTTCGGATGCTTTGTCGGGCTTTACTCTTAAGTAGTCGATTTCATAGTATCCGTTTTCATTTGCAGGGTCAAATCTTATTGTGTTTACAACACCTGTCCAAGCAGCATTCTGTGTGCAATCAAACTTCATTATATAGAAGCCTTCCGAATCCTTCTGTGCATCTGCAAGACTCATTCTCAAGGTCTTTGCTTCATTGAGATTAGGCTCTGCATCCGTTGCAAAATATATTGTGGACGAGGCAGATACATTGTCACCTGCACTGAAGGATGGCTTGAATCTTAACTCTATTTCACGATAATACTCGGTGTTAATATTCAGCTTTTCCTGAACCATAAAAGGGTCTGCGGAAGTTGAGTTCATACCCAGCATACCTTCCGAAACAATTCCTGTTGCATTTACAAGGCTGAAGCCTTCAAAGTCACCGGGAGTATTAAATTCAAACTGATTGTCAAGCTTTACCTGCTCCGAAGAAACATCATTTCTTACATTTATGGAAATATCGTTGCCGTCTACGGTGTACTTATAGCCGAAGGTATCGCAAATAAGCTTCATGGGAACAAAAACAAGTCCGTCAAGCTTTTCAACAGGCTGTGACAGCGTTACAAAGCCGTCGTCAACATAAGCGATATCGCTTCCTATATGACAACCGACGGTAAAAAGTCCATAAGACTCAATACTCCCATGGGTATCCGATTCAGAGCCGAGATAACAGAAGCGGCAAAGGAAGAAGATACCGCCTTCGTCATCGACGAATACGGCTTTATAATCGCACTTGAAGACCATTTGAACGGTGCAGAGCTGAACTTCGACTTTAACAAATATGTCAGCGGCGTTGCGTACAATAAAGCAGACGGCAAAAACGTGATATTTGATATTTCCGATGGAAAAACAATCTTCACCGGCGTACTTTACGGCATACCCGTGGCAAATTACAAGACAAATATCGTGTGCAAAACCTACACAAAGATAACCGTTGACGGCAAGCAGTTTGTCGTATACGGCGAGGCAGTTACAGGTAACGTGTATGATACTGCAAAGGGACTTATCAATCAAGGCGGACTTGATGAAGAAACAGAAGGCAAGCTGTATCAGATAATTCTCGATTACGAAAACGAAACGGGAATTAATGCCGATGAGCTTTATCCCAAAAACTAACTTTGAAAATTAGGGGTTCAGAGAATTATGCGTGTAATCTTATTGTGCACAACTGATACCACCGACGATTTTCACAGTATAAGTGATTTTTAAAGAACTCAACGCACAAAATTTCGTAGGCATTATTCTGCAATTTGAATATTTCCCACACTGTTCCCACACTTTTTTCAAAAAAACAGCCAAAAGTGTGGGGACTTTTTCTTGCAAAAGCAGTATAATTATAAAAAAATAATCGGAGTGGAAGCTATGAAAAAAACAAATTCAGTATTTTTGCTTGTCTTATCAATGATTTTGTTCCTGATGACTGCTGCTGTTTTTGCAATGCCTTCGCAGACCGCTTTGACGGCTGAAGAGTATGCAGTCAACATTGTCAACAAGCCGGGCACAACCTTTGTGCTCAGTCAAGGTGAATATACAAGTGATGTCTGTGACCTGTGGAATGAAATCGACTCAGAAGGCTCGGGTAAACTGAAGTTTGACCAGTCCTTCAGCCTCAATATCAATGATACCGTTGAGGTCTATAACAACTTTATAGATACCCAATATCCGGACGGGGATCGTGAGCATTACAAGGCTTTAGAGGACAACAACAACGGTGCAATTTTTTATGTTCAAGCAAGAGTTTTGATTAACAACTACGACTTCCAATTTAGAAGCAAAGCAAGTTATGAGTATGCGCCATACGGATTGGATGGCGCATATAACGAGGGTTGCGGTGAATGGAGCATTTCTTCTTATTACGACGAGCTCAGTGATTTCTTTACAATAAGCAAAGACGGCGGTGTTCTTAACCTTTCACTTGACGGAACGGTAAAGGAAATCTATGAAGCACTTAAAGCACAGGACGAAACTTTAGGCGACGTTACCATAAACAACTTGGAGTTTGAATTAAGGGTTTCCTGTGAAGTGGAATATAGTGGTTCTTGGGGAAGTACCAACTACACTGAACTCAGTTTTGAAGCCATCTCTCACAGCTTGTATGACAAGCATATCTTTGAATCGGCATCGGAATATGATAACCTTTCCGTAATACCTATAACAGCACCACTTACGGTAAATGTCGCTCCTGCGTATGAGGGCTGTTATGAACCTGTAAAGACAGAGTATAACTGGTATTACGAGTTCATAAAGGAAGGCTACGATACCGATGAAGACGGCACGTGGTACGGCTACTTTGAAAAAGACGAAACCAAGGAAGCGGATGTTCTGACCGAAACAGCGCCAAGCGGTACCATTTACGGTATTGCTTACGGAACAGTCAATTCAGACAGCAACAGCATAACGCTTGACGACATTCTGAATGAAGATAACAAAGCTTTTATCAATAGCTTTATCGGTGAAAAACCAAGGGAACTGGGCGGCAAGGGTCAGATGTTAATCGAATGCGCTGTTACACTCACCTTTGAAGACGGTAAACAGTGGGTGGTTTATATTACAAAAGCCGATTATATGTCAAGGCTCATCATTCCCTGTATGCACGCCTGCACAGTATGCGGCCTCTGCACAGTTACAGATGAAATGCTGCCCTGTAATTTTGACCAGATGAGTTATGATATAACCAACATATGCTTTTGCGATGAACCCTCTGTTCCCGAATATAAGGTTACGGTTGAATCTGAGAGTCAAATGACTATTGAAAGCACAGAAAGAATAGTAAACGTGGTTGTTGAAAAGATTGAAGTTAAAGAAACACCCTCCAATTCCTTTATCATTAACACAACGCAAGCCGTAGGTGCAGATAATGTAATGGGTTTTTATAACATCAATGTTTTTGACGAAGAAGGATACCCGTACACCCTTAATATGTGGTATGACGAAGGAGAAGAACTGACGGTAACTGTGCCTGTAAGCATGGAGGAAGCATTGGCACTTCAAAGCGGCGAGGCTGCCTTGTACCACATATTAGCAGACGGAACGGCACAAGAGGTTGAAAATGTTACAGTGGAAACAGACGGGGAGTCTGCGGTTATGATATTTACATCGAGCAGCTTCAGTCCTTATATAATAGCTGAAAAAACCGAGTCACCTGCCGAAACCTCCGTTGCCGTGACAAAAAGCGGCTCATCAGGCACTTGCACCGTAAAATACACCGTAACGTCATCTGATTTGGCAAAGTCACCTGTAATTTATATCGCATTCTATAATGATAAGGACGTTCTTACGTCACTCGTTGTTAAGAGTGAGGATGTTATTGCACAAGACGAATTTGAAACAGCAATCCCCAACGGCTGTACGAAATGTAAGGTAATGCTTTGGACAACAACCCTTGTTCCGCTTTGCACAGCCGACGAGTGTCAGCTTGGCTAACCGTAATTATAATAACAACCGCTTTGGTAAGTATGCCAAGGCGGTATTTTTTTGCAAAAAACTATTGACAACATAATGTGTCTATGATAAAATTAGTACAGATACTAATTGTATACAGGAGGCTTTTAATGTTAAAAAGTATTATCGAGCGAAATAAGAAGCTTTCACCGCTGTCAAATACGGAAATAAGAATTATAAAAGGTGCGGTAAAGCTGTTTTTAGAGAATGGATACTCTGCAACCACAATAAAAATGATACAGGACGAAACGGGTGTAAAGCTGGGTAACATAACCTACTACTTCCGTTCCAAGGAGGACATGTTGTACATCCTCGTTCAGGAAATAATGGATTTTCACCTGAATGTAATTGAAGAAACCCATGAAAAAACAGGTGATGCAATGCTGTCCTGTGCCATGGAAGTCGCAATTCAGATTGCACTTTGCGAAAACAATGACAAGGCGTGGGATTTGTATCATTCGGCATACACTCATCGGCATATACTTGAAATGATTAAAGACTGGACGGCAAAGAAAAATTTTCACCTGCTGGGCGAAAGACTTCCTCACCTGTCGGAGGCTGACTTCAGAATAATGGAAAACGTCTGCACAAGCATTGAGCTGTCTGCTCTCACCTCTCCTTGTGACAGGTATTATACATTGGAGGACAAAATCACCCTCACTCTCGACTCAATCATGAAAATATACGAAATCCCCAAAGAAGAACGGGAATCGGTCATCAAAAAGGTGCTTGAAAACGACCTTACGGCAATCGGAAATAAGGTGTTCAGTGACTTTGTTTCAAGACTTAAGTAAATGCAAAATGCATTAAGAATACGGAGGACGACCATGAAAACAAAAAAATTATTAACCTTATTACTCACACTTGCAATAGTCGCACTTACAGCGGTAACAGTCGGTGCACTTTCCGTTGATATTGCATCGGGAGATATAACCGTTACCGAGGCGGGCGGTGTAAAATACGCAAACGACACAGCCTATTCGGGTGAGCTTAACGTAACCGACAGCGACACAAAATTAGCAAATATGCTGATAATTGAAAGCGGTGAGCACAATGTTACGATCAATTCTATTACGGTATGCAATATTCTTGTATCAGAAGGAGCAAAGCTTAATCTCACCATAAAGGGTGACGGTAAAATTTACAACTCATCCACCTTATACTGGTTGGCGGGAATCAGTGTGCCCGAGGGTGCCGAGCTTGTAATAACCGAGGCTTCCACAGGCTCAATGTATATCGAAGGCGGCCGTTCTTCAGCGGGAATCGGCGGTGACAAGGATAAAAGCAACGGAAAAATAACCATTAGCGGCGGCACGCTGACTATTGAAGGTGACGTTGACGCAGCAGGCATCGGCGGCGGTCAGAGAGGTGAGGGAAAAGATATAACCATTACGGGCGGTACGCTGACTGTCAAAGGCGGTAACTCTGCAGCAGGCATCGGCGGCGGTTTTGCTTGCGGCGGATCAAATATAACCATTACGGGCGGCACGGTAACTGCTACAGGCGGTATGTATGGAGCAGGCATCGGCGGCGGAAGCAACTGTGACGGAACAAATATAACCATCACGGGCGGCACTGTAATAGCCGAGCGCGGTAACTATGCAGCAGGTATCGGCGGCGGACATAACGGCAGCGGAACAGACATCACCATTTCAGGCGGCACGGTAACCGCTATAGGATATAATCTTCCCGAACATTATACAAGAGGTATAGGTGCAGGTGATACAGATTACAATTGGTCAGCGGACGATAACATTACGAAGAACATTTTTGTTGCCCCTCAGGAGTTTTGCGCAATCATTGCAAAATTAAACGAAGAGTCCACAGAAATAATCGATACATACACAGAAAAGACAGATATTTCTTCGATGGTTCACGAGAGATTTATGATTCACTTGTATACCGTTACCTGCGGCGGCAATCACGTTGACGAGGATAAAGACCATAAGTGTGATATTTGTAAGGAAACAACCCCCTGTGATTTTAATGAAAACAACGGCTTCTGCCTTGTTTGCGGTGCATACGAAGAACCTGAGCTTAAAGATAACTACTATCAAATCAAAAACGGCGGTAACCTCTACTGGTTTGCAAACCACATAAACAACGTTGACAGAACGGCAAACGCTGTTCTCCTGAATGACATCGACCTTGAAGGAAAGTCTGACGGCACAGGCAGAAAGTGGATACCAATAGGCTCTACAGGCGAGAACAGCAACAACTTCCGAGGTATCTTTGACGGCAGAAATCATACAATCGCAAACCTTTATATTGACGAGCAAAGAGCAGGAATGGGACTCTTCGGAGAAGTACGTCTTGGTACTGTTGAAAACTTTACCATTTACGGCGATGTAAAGCTTACCTCCGATTGCAGCTATGTAGGCGGTGTAATCGGCTCAGTTCCCGGTGCAAACGGTACAGATGTACCCGACCATAACGGTGCAACAATTCGTAATATTACATCGTATGTAAATGTAACTCTTGAAGAAAACGCACACGGTTCAAGCTTTATAGGTGGCTTTATTGGTTACGCCAACCACGAATCGATTATCGAAAACTGCTCATGGTACGGCACACTCGACCTTGGCATTTACCGTGCAGACAGCGGTGTGGGCGGTCTTGTGGGACGACTCTATGATAAATCCAATGTTACCATTCGCAACTGCGTCGCTTACGGCACAATAAAGACTTCCTATAAGAGCGGTACTCACAATAATTACGATACCATTTACATCGGCGGCGTGCTGTCCTACAGCCCGTCGGGTACAAAGGCAGTCCTTGAAAACAATCTTTGGGCAGGCAGCTTCATTGATGACACCGACCTTGGCAACAAAGCACATCTCTCTGCTTTCGGTACGTTAAACGGCGAAGAAGTTGTGACAAACTGCTACACTATTGATTCCGCACCGTACCTCACAACCGAAAATGTAAATGCCAACGGCATTACAACCGTTACCCCACAGCAGATGGCTTCCGGTGAGGTGGCTTACAAGTTAGGTGAAGCCTTCGGTCAGAAAATCGGAACGGATGCTTATCCAATCCTTGACGGCGACGTGGTTTACTACGGCTATGAAGATTGTAATTCTACCCAAAAGGTTTACAGCAACGAAGAAGTAAGCGAAACACTTCCCGACCATAAGGACGAAGACAAAAACCACACCTGCGACGTGTGCAAAGAGATTGTTACCGAGTGTGCAGACGAGGATAAAAACCACCTTTGCGACGTCTGCTCCGTAGAATTAAGTAAGTGCTCGGACGAAGACAATAACCATATCTGCGACGTCTGCACCGAAAAATTAAGTGAGTGCTCTGATGAGGACAAAAACTGCGTGTGCGACGTTTGCGGCACTTCCATAGCCCACAAGGACGAAGACGCAGACTGTGTGTGTGACGTTTGCAAAACAGAAATACACATTGATGAAAATTCCGACAGTATATGTGACAAATGCAATATTGCTTCGGGAAGCTGCGGCGAAAATGTAACCTGGACCTTTAACGAAACCACAGGTACGATAACCCTTTCGGGAACGGGTGCTACCAAGGATTACCTTGCTAAATCCCCTTGGTTTGACTATATCGGTAAATTTACAAACTTAACCATAGAAAACGGAATAACCGGTCTTGGTAGAAGTTTACTTACATTGTGTACCAATCTTGAAACAATACATTATCTTGGCACGGAAGAAGAATGGGGTGCAATCAATATAGGTGCGGGTAACTCAAGTTATGTCAACGCCGCCGACAAACACTTTTGCATACATAAGGAAGCACAGCAGGCAACCTGTCTTGCCGGCGGAAATGAGAGCGGTTGGTATTGCGAAACCTGCCAAAAGTATATAAAAGGCGGCAAAGAAATACCTGCAAATCCCGATAACCACCTTGACGAAGACAGCGACCACTTCTGCGACGCCTGTGATGAATTAATGAGCTGGTGTACAGACGGAAACAGCGACCACCTGTGCGACATCTGCAAAGCCGCTTTGCATGTAGACGATGACTGCGACTGTGTTTGCGACATCTGCAAAGAAGCTACTCATGAAGACGAGGACGGCGACTGTTTTTGCAATTTCTGCTCAGCGGCTGTACATATAGACGAAGACGGCAACTGCTATTGTGATTTCTGCTCAGCGGCTATGCATATAGACGAAGACGATGATTGGATTTGTGATGCTTGTTTTGATATTGCAGCAAACGGATTTGAAATCAAGTATATCCCAGAAACTTCGGAAGTGTATATATTAGCACCGTATGATATCAGTGAAGCTGTGGTTGTTATTACAGATTACGAAGAATCAATACTTGCGAATATTTATTTTACAGGTGTCGATATTTGTATGGAATCATCGACGGGTTATGTATATGTCGATAATGAGTTCCATTTGCTCGGCACAGGCGACAAGATTATGCTGTGGAAAGATGCGGAAAGCTTTGCACCATTGTGTCAGGCGTATATTGTGGAATAATTTACGTTGGGAGGACAACGAATGAAAAGAAAAACATATACTGAGCCTAAAATACATACCACTCCTTTTATTGCAGGAGATATTCTCACATTCAGCTTTGAAGGCTGGGCTCCCGACTCAGACGACACCGAAATTCCCAATGACAACAACGATTTCGGTTTTTAAACCCCTCTTTCCCGACTTTCTTTTAAGGAGAAATACTTCCATGAAAAGCATAAAAAACATTTTTACGGCAATTATTTGCCTCGCACTCATTTTAAGCATAAACACCCTTGCAGCACCTACTGCCGCCACGGTAGTTGAAAGCATAGAGGATGAATACGGCATGGCAAGTCTTTTTGAAGATGCGGCAGTTGAAGCACACACTCATAAAATCTGCGGTGTGTCCTCCTGCACAGACGAAAATCACACAGGCCATGAAACAGATATTGTATATACTCCCATAACACAGGCTTCAACCTTGGACGGCGTGACCGTTACAATGTCGGATGCAGGCTACAAGTTTGTCTTCGCCGCAGGCACAGCCGATGCTCCAAAGACCTATAGCCTGTATGTTGACGAGGATATTACGGTGGCAAGCACAATAACCGTTCCTTCATATACAACACTCAATCTCTGCTTAAACGGAAAAGTGATAAGCTGTAACAGCTATGATTTTCTTCTCACCACTTCAAGCGGTAACACGGATATAAACCTTTGCGACTGCTCTGAAGGCGTAATTCATCACGGCTATTTAGGCACGCTTGGTACTACAGGCAGACTTGTGTGGATGCAGGGAGAAGAAGTTCCCGAAGGTTATACCGAGCTTGACCTTGAAGGCGGTGTTATTGACGGATTTGATACATCTACCACATCTTCTTCATACAGCTATAAAGCTCTTGTAAATCTTGCAGCTGTAACATCCGAAGATACTCCCGTAACCTTTAATATGTACGGCGGTAATCTTGCAGGTCACTACAGATACGGTGTTTATGCATGCAAATATACAACCTTCAATTTCCATGACGGAAGAATTGCAGGTAACAGGATGGGTATTGTAACAAGCACAACCTCAAATGTGGGAGCTGTCGTTAACATGTACGGCGGTGTTGTTTCCCATCATATAGGTGATTCCTATTGCGGTGTTGCCGTAACAAGTGAAAGTACCTTTAACCTTTATGACGGCGAAATTTGCTACAACGAAAATCACAGCACCGGAACCAACAGAGGTGCAGGCATAAACAATTACGGTATTATAAACATGTACGGCGGAAGCTTGCATAACAATTATTCTGCTACCGACGGCGGTGCAATTTACAATAACGGCGACATAAATATGCATGGCGGAAGCATGACGTACAATTCCGCATACATGGGTTCTGCCGTTTATAACTACGGCGGAAAGAGCTATGGCGGTTTTACCATGACCGGCGGCACTATTACCCAAAACACATCACTCAGCAAAAACAACTTTTCCCGCGGTGCAATATGGCTACGTCCCGGCGACCCTTCAACCATGTTCGGCGGCGGAGGAACATTTATAGTTTCGGGAAAGCCCGTGGTTTATGATAATTTTGATGTTCTCGGAAGACAAGCTAATATATTTGTGGGAACAAGCGAGTGGCAAGGCAAAACAAGAATCAGCGTAGGTACACTTGAAGAAGGTGCAAAGCTGGGTGTTTTTGCCTACGACATAGACGGTCCCGTTACCTATAACTGGACAGCAAGCATGGCAGATGCCGACCCCAACGATTATTTCATTCCCGATGAAAACCCCGAATACAACAAAATTCTTGTAGACGAAGCAAGCGGCGAGGTTTACATTGACGTGTGCGAGCACGACGGTGAAAAGACCTATGAAGGAACTACAGATTCTTTCCACTTGGTAACCTGCGGTATCTGTAAAGAGGTGTACGACGAAGTACACGCAGAAACTACTCCTGCAGACTGTCTTAACCTTGCATACTGTGAGGTTTGCGATACAAGCTACGGAAAGGTTTCCACATCAAAACATAATGAAAGCTGTACTGTTTCATACACATATGAGAACGGCTCTTACCATACAGTGTCGTGGGATAAATGCGGAAATACAAGCAAAGCCCGGCATACACAAACCACTGCCGCAAACTGTTCCAATCCCAATTACTGCGGTGTATGCAAATCCAATTACGGAAGCATAGCAAAAGGCAGTCATGTTGAAGATGAAAACCATAACTGTACAATATGTAATGCAACTGCCTGTGCCACGGTTCTTCTTGACGGCGAAACAGAGCCGACATATTATATTGAGCTTAACGCAGCATTTGATGCGGTGGAAGGAAAAGCCACAATAACACTTTTAAGAGATATTGACGAGCTTCTTTCAGGCTGTTACGTCAATGACGGTGACGATATCACCCTTGATTTTAACGGACATAATATAACACTTTCGTCAAGCTACTATTTTAATGTTACAAAGTCTAAAAAGACCGATTACGACTTTGCTCGCCTTACCGTTGTCGGAAGCGGCAAAATCACCTATAACAGGGCAGGCTCAAGATACAATGTTTATTCTCCTTTTTATGTGTCTGCACAGCAGAACTCGGCAGGAACAGGTGCAGGTTATCCTGAGCTTATTATCGGCGGTGACATAATTGTTGAAACAACCGGAGATTATGCAGCAGCGGTAAAGGTTGAATCAAACAACCCTGCCATTACATCACATTTTACACTTAAAGATAATGCAAAGCTTATTTCCAACTACGCAAACGGAGTAGTACATTACGGCGAGCCTGCATCATCCGGCATACAGGGCGGTGTAAACATCTTTATTGAAGGCGGCAGTCTTGTAAATAATGCAGATACAACACTTGTTGGCTACAATGAAAGCTCCAACTATTACGATGGCTCGCTTGCAACAGTATACATTGATGTTCCTGACATTGTTTCAAGTATTCCAAAAACCTACTACCTCATTTCACACAATCTTGAAGAAAAGCACGGAACCGTAGGCTTTACTTCGGGTAGTACTATAGTAAACCAAAAAAACTATGCACTTGAGAATACGGCTGTTTCCTTCACCGTTACTCCGTCCGAGGACTTTACCCTCACCTCTGTTTCGGCAAATGACACCGTACTTACCGCAGCAGACGGCGTTTACAGCTTTATTACCAAAGACAATGTTTCAAAGCTTGTTATTGACGGTGAAGCAGCAGAAATCACGGAAATAGTAATTGATATAGGTGCACGAAGTGCCGATACAAACGTAAGATATGCCGAGATAAACGGAGTACAAACAGCAATAGTAGAAAACGGCGACACCTACACCGTTGAAATCGGGGAAGAAAATCTTGTCGTTGAAATTGTGGAAAAGACAAGTGCCAACACGGCAGAAACGGTTAAAACCCAGTATTTCTACGTTGATATGACAGAAAAAACAGCAACAAAGCTGAGTCTTGATTCTTACATGACCACCGACGGCAAGAAGTCCGTAAGACTCAGTTCTCCCATGGGCATCCGCTTCAGAGCAGGTATAACCGAATCTGTAAAGTCGGAAGAAACAGCCTTTGTCATCGACGAATACGGCTTTATAATCGCACTTGAAAGCCACCTTGACGGCGAAGAGCTTAACTTTGACTTTAATAAGTACGTCAGCGGTGTTGCCTATAACAAGGCTGACGGCAAAAACGTGATATTTGATATCTCTGACGGAAAAACAATCTTTACAGGCGTGCTTCATGGTATTCCCGTCTCTCACTACAAGACAAATATCGTGTGCAAAACCTATACAAAGATAACCGTTGACGGCAAGCAGTTTATCGTGTACGGCGAAGCAGCCACAGGTAACGTATACGACACGGCAAAGGGACTTATCAATCAAGGCGATCTTGATGAAGAAACACAAAACAAGCTGTATCAGATAATTCTCGATTACGAAAACGAAACGGGAATTAATGGTGATGAGCTTTATCCAAAAGCATAAACAATCATATTAATGAATTTCCCTGCATAGCAAATTGCTGTGCAGGGATTTTGTTTTTCTCTTGACATAACCTTGCTTTTATGGTATAATCTGCGGCAATGTATCAAAATCACATCTGTCCCGAAAGGAAAAGCCATGGCAACACAAAAGAATTACAAAAAAACGCTCATAGCCTGTTATCTCGGATTTGTAACACAGGCTATTACCGCAAATTTTACTCCACTTCTGTTTTTAACCTTCAAGAGTACCTATGGCATAACCCTTGAAAAAATTGCCCTCATTCCCATGGTGTTCTATCTGACACAGTTATTGGTGGACCTTGCGGCAACAAAATTTGCGGATAAAATAGGCTACCGCACTTGTGTTGCGGCATCACAAGTATTGTCATCGTTAGGTCTTGTATCTATGGCGTTTCTGCCAGAATTGCTTCCCTCTGCTTTTACGGGAATTCTGATTTCGGTTGTGCTTTATTCCATAGGCAGCGGTCTTATAGAGGTATTGTTAAGTCCAATCGTCGAAGCATGTCCCTTTGAAAATAAGGACGGTGTAATGAGCACACTTCACTCCTTCTACTGCTGGGGCGCAATGGGTGTAATTTTAGGTTCTACCCTGTTCTTCACCTTGTTCGGTCTGGACAACTGGAAAATTCTTACGGTTATTTGGGCACTTGTCCCCTTATACAACACCTTGAACTTTATAAGCTGTCCCATCGAAAAGCTTGACGGTGACGGCAAGAGCATGGGTATCGGTGCACTTCTTAAAACCCCTATATTCTGGCTGATGATAATACTTATGATATGCTCGGGTGCATCCGAGGCTACCATGGCTCAGTGGGCGTCTGCATTTACCGAATCTGCAATCGGCGTTTCCAAAACAGTCGGAGACCTTGCAGGACCGTGTCTTTTTGCAATGTTTATGGGAATTGCCAGAATGACCTACGGCAAATACAGCGAAAAGCTGAATTTAAGCAATGTTATGCTTGTGTGCGGTGTAATGGCAGCAGGCTGTTACTTGCTTGCCTCCCTCTCCGCTGCTCCGATTTTGGGACTTGCAGGCTGTGCACTTTGCGGTCTTGCTGTCGGTATCATGTGGCCGGGATCTATCAGCGTTTCTTCAGAGGCTTGTCCAAGAGGCGGCACTGCCATGTTTGCATTTCTTGCTCTTGCAGGAGATTTAGGAGCTACGGTAAGTCCTGCAATGGTGGGCAGGCTTTCGGAAGCTGCAGGCGGCAATCTTAAAACAGGACTGCTCGCCGCCACGGTATTTCCCGTAATATTGGTTATTTGCCTTGTTGTATTGCTTAATATAAAGAAAGACAACCGAAAACCGTTAAAATAATTCAAGCTGCATCACGTTTTTGATATGTACCCAGTTTTCTGGACACATTGTTTAATTAAATAGTCAAACATTTACGGATGCTTTCCTGTATAATACAGGAGGCATCCATTTTGTTTTGGCTTGAATTCTCCTATTG
>JAZNIM010000096.1:0-6352 GCA_045577475.1 Eubacteriales bacterium
GCACCAAATCATCTATGCAGTAAAATTCTATTTGATAGCGGTCTTCTTTTTCTTTGTTCAACATCTTTTATCACCGCTTTTATTATACCATATTTATGCAGAAAAGTCCACCAAATGGTGGACTTTTGCGACAGACTGAAGTCCACCAAATGGTGGACTTTTGCGACAGACTGAAAGAAAAAAGATTCCTTTTTCTTCTTTTCTCTCCCTTTTAGGGAGGAGAAATCTTCTTCTTTCTTCTCTTCTTCTGAAGAGAAAATGAGAGGAGAAAAAAGAAAGGGAAAAGGAAAAGGGAGAGAGAAAAAATATTTGCCCTTTTGGGAAAGTTTTGATTGTCCTATGACATGAAAAATCCCCGAAAGCCACACTAATGCGAGGCTTTCGGGATTCTTTTTTTGTTGGGCGTACTAAAACGTACTATTCAATGAAACATTCAAGCTTCTGAGCAATTTCACTCTGCTTGTAGGAATATAGGCGCAAGCAAGTATTAAGGGGTGTCGAATGCGAGTTTTTTGTTTGTATAAAAAAGCTTTGCCGGAGCCTACCCTTCCCTCACCTGTTTAAATGAACGGGATCTGTAAGATTTTCAACACGGTATTGTCTTGGTGTAAGTCCTGTTTTCTCCTTGAAAACGCTGTTGAAATACGACTGCGAACCAAATCCGCACTCATATGCTATCCTTGACAACTCATACTCCGTGGAAACCAGCATATCCATAGCCGCGCTCATGCGCTTGTCAAGCAAATAGTCATGAGGTGTTTTTCCCATAATCACAGAAAAAAGCTTGTGAAAGTAGACGGCACTGAGGTTTGCCTGCTTTGCACAGTCTTCAAGCGTAATTTTTCGGGTGTAGTTGGCATCAATAAACTTTGAAGCTTTGATAATTCCATCGGTTGACAAGCCTTTTCCCGCAGTGACAGCTCTGCTTCTGTCAAGACGCTCGCTGTCTACCTTCAGAAGAAGTACAAGCTCAAGCAGCTTTGCACTCATAAACAGCTCGCTTCCCGAAAAAGGATACTGTCTTGCCTTTCGAATTTCTGACATGAGAAAAGAACACCTTTCTCCGTCACATGTCATCAGACAGTCGGGAAGCGACATAAGAAGTGAGTATATTTCTCCCTCATCGGGCACAAGCCACAGATAGCTGTTTTTCATAGGCAACTGACTGTATCTTGTCTGCCCCGGCTTTGCGATAATCACGTTTCCCTTTACTATGGGATATTCATTGCCGTCTATGAACGAGCTTTTACCGTCGGCATCATAGTACTCAATTTCAAAAAAACGTACTGTACGCACATTTGATTTTGTCTTTCCGCCGAAGGAAATTCTGCTGTCAAACACCCCGCAGCCGGCAATTTCGGGTACATGCATCACATCACCTCCAAAGTAAAAAAACTGAAATTTATAGCCTTATTAGATGTATTATAACATAATAATTCTAAAATTGCAACAAAAAACGCCTCCTGTTGGAAGCGTTAATTCCGTATTACAGCTCAGACAAAATTTCTGCCGCATTTGTATCAGGCTTTACCTTTGGCATAACCTTTTCAATAAAACCGTTTTCGTCGATAATATAGGTTGTTCTGACAACTCCCATGCCCACCCTGCCGCACATTTTCTTTTCCTGCCACACGTCATACTTCTTTATGGCATCGAGTTCTGTGTCAGACAAAAGAATAAAGGGAAGGTTGTATTTTTCCGCAAATTTAACATGGGAAGCCGTGCTGTCCTTGCTTACGCCGATGACAACAATATTCTTGCTTACAAACTCACTGTAAGCACCTGCAAAAGCACAAGCCTGTCTTGTGCAGCCGGGAGTGTTATCCTTGGGGTAAAAGTACAGTACCACCTTTTTGCCGAGAAAATCCGAGAGGGACACGGCGTTTCCGTCCTTATCGGGAAGAGTAAAGTCGGGAGCTTTCATTCCTGTTTCAAGCATATTTCAAATTCCTTTCTGATTGTTCATGTAATTATTATACCACCGTGTATACAAAAAGTCAATTTGAAATAACTGTATTTGTATCTTATCAAATGCATCATTCATTTGCTTTCCCTGTATTCCTGCGGAGTCATTCCCGTGACAAGCTTGAAATTTCTGTTGAAGGAACGAAGGTTGTTGTAGCCGCAATCAACAGAGCACTGCAAAACGGTATTATCGGTATTTGTAAGACTGTAGCATGCTTTGCTTATGCGGCATCTGTTAACATAGCTGTTAAAGGAAATACCCACAGCTTTTTTAAAATATCTTGACAGATACGAATAACTGAAGGAGGTTTCATCCGCAAGTTCTTCAAGAGAACAGCACTTATGACAGTTGTGCTCCACAAACTCAAATATTTTATACAAAAGCGTTCTTTCGCTTCTTCCGGGCTCATCATACCTTGCAGCCTCGTCAAATTCATCACAAACAATGTAGAGCAGTCCTTTTTTCTTGATTATCGAGCTGTCGTTTGACAGCCTGTCAAGTGCTCTCACCGTATTACTTGAAGGCAAAAACTTGTTACTTTGCGGAAGAAGCCCTGACACCTTTGCCGCATATGCCTTGACAATCTCAGGGAAAAAAATACAAACCATATGCTTGCTTTTTTCACTTTTTACCGAATGAAGCTGATGGGGAAAAATCAACACCGCTTCGCCGGACTTTAAAGTATACCCTCTGCTGTCCACGGTTATTTCCATCTCACCTTCAAGAACAAGAATAAGCTCAAAGGATTGATGCAGGTGTATAGGACAGGAATAGTTACGGCTGTAATCTTTTTGAAAATGCTCGGAAAATCCCATATGCTCAAGCTGATAAAACATAATTCCTCCAAAAAGACAAATTTTGTCTGTAAATTATAATTCATTTTACTTGAAATGTCAACATATTTTATGGTACAATATGGTTAAATGAAGGTGTGTAATCAAAAATATTTAAGAAAAGGCAAATTTTGTCACTTCCACACACATCAAAAAAACACCTGAGGAAAGGAAGTTTTTATCATGACGGCAAAAAGAATACTGCATCTTACGGGAGTGCTGGCAATTATGCTTTGCGTAATGTCGGTATGTGCTCTTGCACTTGAGCTTACTCCCGGTCTTAATGTTCTTACGGGAACAAGCGAAGCCTTTGACTTTGAAGGGGACGTATCGGGCGTTGTATTCAGCGGAACACCCACTGAAACGGAAAACGCCGTTGTCACCTATGCAACAAGCAGCAACCCCAATAACAAGGCTGCTTCCCTTGCAAAAAACAGAACTTATTTCTATTTCAAGGATTTTCCGACCATTGAAAAGGAACGTCCCGTAAACTATTCCTATGACTATGTTTACGGCGGACAGTTAAGAGTCCTTATGAACGGCGACACCACAGGCTTTCAGGCACTTCTTTGCAACTACATCGGCGGCGGTCAGACCACCGAGTGGGCATCAAAGCCTTATACCTCTAAAGGCAGAAAGAGCATGGACGGTCTTTTAAACGGCGGCGACCTTAAATATGAAGGCGGCGAGGATATCACAAATCTCTCCTTTATGAACTACTCTGCCTCCGCTTTAACCTCATATTTTGACAATATTTCTATCGTTCCCGCCTATAAAATTACATATAACTTAAACGGCGGTTCGGGAAGCATTGCGGATGAGTACACCTTTAATGCCTCCTACACTCTCAATAACGGCTCGGGAATCTGCAAGGCAGGCTGTATCTTTAAAGGATGGGCACTTTCATCAGACAGCACCGAGGTTCTCGGCTCAAGTGCCACCATGACTCCCGGTGAAGATTTAACCGTTTATGCGGTGTGGGAGGACAATCCCGACGACACAATTAAAACAGTTGAGCTTTACGACGGAGATGTTCTAAGAGCATTTTACAATGTTGTAAGCGGTAAAAACAGAACACTTCCCGACCTTGAAGTACAGGACGGCAAGGTGCTTTACGGCTGGCAGACAGCCGACGGCAAGGTGCTTCACGGCTACAACATCGTAACCGTAACCGACCACATGAAGCTGTATGCTCTTTGGAAGCCTGCAGAAATAAAGCCCGGTATAAACGTATTCTCAAACGGTGATTTTGAGGGAACGGAGATAGACGTAAGACCCTCCCACGGCTATGTG
The DNA here is from genome assembly GCA_045577475.1 of Eubacteriales bacterium. Lineage (GTDB taxonomy): Bacteria > Bacillota > Clostridia > Oscillospirales > CAG-382 > UMGS1387. The sequence goes on from JAZNIM010000096.1 coordinate 4,093, forward strand.
AGCATTGTTACAGACACCGACGGCAACAGAATTCTTGAGTACGTAAGAGGCTCAGGCTATGCTTCAATCCAACACTACATTCCCTGGGAAAACGGCAGAATGTACAAGGTTGGCTACAGGTTCCGTGCCAACTACAAGGCAGGCATTGCTTCAAATGCACGCTACTATGAGCTTACAACTGCCGCAGACGGCACAACAAGTACAAAATATGACCACATTTTCGGTCAGGACGTTGCGAATGCCGATACTTGGTTCACATACTCCTCAACCTACACCTTCTCTAAAGACGATTATACTCCCGACAACAGGGATGCAATCAGCTTTTACTACAATCAGAACTCAGAGGAAAAAGGCGGAACGGTCTACTACGACGACCTTGTGTTCATTCCTTACTACAAGGTAACCTATCACGCAGAGAATGCAGAAAACCTGCCTGCATCCGAATACTTCCTTGAAGGCAATTACACCGTTTCATCACAAGTTCCCACGAGGGACGGCTACTTCTTCAGAGGCTGGTCGTTAACGGACGGCGGTGCAAGCAAGGTTACAACCGTAACACCCGTCCCCGGAGAAGACGTTAACCTTTATGCAATCTGGGAAAGCGTTGAAGCGGCAAATGCCATAAACTACGACTATACAAGCAGTGTTCCCGGTATTGCAAACGGTACAATCGCCGTGATTTGTCCCGATGAAGTTGCTTCACACACAAATATTGAAGTATACTTTGCTGACGACAACGGAATTCTCACAGACTACACTCCTTTTGCAACAATGACAATCACCGACGGCAAAGCTACTTATGCGGTAACAGGAAATCGCGGCTTTGCACCGGGTGTTACAAGACTTGCGTTTGTATTCAAGGCTGAGGGTCTTGATGACATCACCTACTGGCACACAATTCCCGATGAACACAGACTTGACGTTGAAAATCACGCTCTCAAGTTTAAATTCTGGGCAACAAGTGACTCGCATCTTGGCGGTTCAAACTACAACAGTGACTACTGGCCTGAAATGACCGTCAACCGTAACAATGCCATGGCTGACATTTTCGCATCGGATGCAGACTTTATGTTCATCAACGGCGACGTTGTCAACTACGGTCCCGAAAAATACGGCGAGGTTTTAAGAACCTATCTTGACGACAGGCTTAACAACAAGGACTACAACAAAAATTCAATTCCCGTATTCCTCACCAACGGAAACCATGAATACATGAATTCAGACAATGCAAACGGCGGTTTTGATTATGACCCCATTCAGTCAGTATTCCTTGAACAGCTTGACTATATCAAAGAAAACTATCCCGACATCAAAATCACCCATGACGGCGAAAACATCTGGTATGCGGCTGATATTGAGGATGCAAAGTTCATCTTCCTGTCCTCACCCGAAGAAAAGGCTGAAGGCAACAGTCACACCTATACAATGGGAACAGCACAGCTTGAATTCCTTGACGAACAGCTTTATGAGAGTGAATACTCCAACAAGACAGCATTTGTTGTCACCCACGTGCCTCTTAATAAATACGTTCCGTCTGCCGACGGCTATCAGGCAGGTATTGCAAATACTGCGGCAATAGAAGAAATCCTCGCAATGCACCCCAACACAATCTTCTGTACGGGACACTCCCATTCGGATATCGGCGATGAAGATTCACACTTCGTTGTTGTAGGCGACATGACAAGCAAGTTCACCCATCTGAATGACGGCTGTCTTGTATGGATTGACCCAACAGACGGAATTGGCGAAAACGGCACAAAGTACATCAAGTCCTACTCCACGGGTATGTACATTCAGGTTTACAACGATATGGTTGTTGTAAGAGGCAGAAAATTCCTCAGTGACAGCATGTATTTCGGTCATGCAGTTTACATTATTCCAACGCAGGACAGTGAAAAGTCCGTTGCAAAAGCTTCCATTGAAGGCACAGTTAAGCCGGGAGAGGTTCTCACAGCGGTGCTTGATGTTGAAAATCCCGATGATTACACCTACAACTGGATTGTGAACGGAAAGAATGTTTCCACAGAAAAGAGCTGGACAATCGACAGTGATTCAGATTATGCAGGAAATTACGTATACCTGCGAGCAATCGACAAGAACGGCTACTATGCAAGCACAAAGTCTGCATCTGCTTTTGAAGGCGTTACAGTCACCTTTGATGCAAACGGCGGCAGCACAAGCGTTCCCCAAGCACGGCTTGTTCTTAAAGGTTATTACAGCTTTGACAACTCCTCGGTATTCCCCAAAAAGGACGGATACT
>JAZNIM010000097.1:0-10563 GCA_045577475.1 Eubacteriales bacterium
AAGAAAAAAAGAAAGAAAAAAAGAAAGAAGAAAAGAAAGAGCTGCCCGAAGCAGCTCCTTCCAAAAAAATATAACCTAATCCTTTAAAGTAACTTGCAAACAGGCAGCATCGGTATGCCTTCCTCACGGAATTCTTCGCCAAATACCTTAAACCCTTGCTTTTCGTAAAAGCCTTTTGCCTGAGTCTGTGAAATCACGGTGAGCTTTTTGACATTTTCCGTCACCGCAAAGCCTTCAAGAGCGGCTATAAGCCTTGTTCCCAGTCCGTATTTTCTGTACTCGGCAAGTACCGCAATTCTGCCGAGAAGCCGTTCGTTTTCGCACGTATTAATCATCCTTGCAGTTGCAACGACTTTGGTATCATGGTATATGTTTACAATAGTTGCGGTTTCGTCATGAACGTCACGGCTTGAAGCCTTGATGTAGTTCTGCTCCTTGCCGAAAACTTCGCTTCTTACCGTCATTGCATCCTTTAAGAGCATGCTTGCCTTGCCGAGAATAAGGTGAAATTCCTTGCCGCACAAGGTAAAGACTTGCTCATTTTCCTCCACTTTACTGTGAAGAAACAGCTTTACGCCGAATTCCTTTTCAAAGCGGAGCATATCCTGCAGCACCGCATTCCTTTTAACCGAGGTCTGCTTTGTGGTGCGTGCACTTCTTATAAGAATGTTCTTGGGCGAATGCTCTATGTCAATAAATTCAAGAATGTCCGTCTTGTAGCCGCAGTATTCAAGAGTTTTGCCCCTCAGTGCATCCGTTGCAAGTGCACAGAAGCGTTCCTTTATAAGTCCGTAGTCGGTTAAAACAGAGAGGTTTTCCGTCTTGACAGCACCGTTCATCTCGTGCTGACAGCAGGGTACGGCAAAAATGTAGTCGGTCTGCCACATGTAGGCGTTGTACAGTGCATAATCCGTCGCAATGTCGCAGGCGTGCAGAGCTATAACCATATCGGGACGCCTGTCGGGACGGTAGTCCTTGATGTCCATGCACAAAAAGTCGAGATTTTCATAGCCGTACTTTTTTGCAAGACGGTTGCAGTCCTCAATTACCTTTTCCTTTAAGTCAAGACCTACAATGCGTGCCTTTTTGCCTGCAATTTGTGTCATGTAGTGGTAGCAAATAAAGGTGAGATAGCTCTTTCCGCAGCCGAAGTCCACGATGAAATACTCATCCCTCGGGTCGTTTTTCACAACGTCGTCGAGAAATTCGCAAAAGCGGCAAATCTGCTTGTATTTGTCATAGCGGGTGTTTATGATTTTTCCGTCCTTGCCCACAATTCCGATGTCCGTGAATACGGGCGGTGCGTTATCAAGGTCAATAAGGTGGTTTTTCTGCCTGTTGTTGCCGCCGTTTTGCGAACTTTGGGGCTGTGTGTTCTTCCTCTTGTTGTGCAACAGCTTGCCCTTGGAGGATATTTTCAGTCCGTAAACATGCTCGGGAGTGAAGATTTCAGCCTGTCGGAAGGTGGTTTCAAGAAGGCTTGCCGTCTTTTCGCAAAGTGCAGCCTTTTCCACATTGTCATGAAACGCCTGCGTTTTTGTAAAGCTCTCAAACTGGTAGATTTTGCCGTCCTTAATGGGTCTTGCACTGCACTTCAAAAACTCCTGTGTCTTGCTGTAGGGACAGGAAAATGCCATTTTTACTATGTCAAGCCTTGTAATTTCACTCAGCGTTTTTTCAAGCTCTGTCATTTTCTTTACATCTCCAATGCTTCATCAATTGCCGCCTTCAGTGCATTTTTCACCGCAAGGGTTCTTATGAAGCTTCTGTCTTTTTTATTGTGCTGTGCCAAAAGCAGCTTTTTTGCATACAGCTTTTCTCCTGCTGCAACACCAAGATACACAAGTCCCACAGGCTTTTCCTCCGTTCCACCCGTAGGTCCTGCAATTCCCGTAAGAGAAAGGGCAATGTCGCTTCCCGACAATTCCTTTACACCCTTTGCCATTTCCATAGCCGTCTGCTGTGAAACAGCACCGCAGCTTTCAAGGGTTTCGCTCTTAACGCCAAGTAACCTCATTTTCGCCTCATTTGCATAGGTACACACCCCAAAGCCGAAAACCTCGCTTGCACCCGAAACATTTGTCAGTGCCGCACTTACAAGTCCTCCTGTGCAGGACTCGGCGGTTGACAGGGTAAGCTTCTTTTCCCCGAGAATTCTCACAAGGGTGCTTTCCATTGACGGACTGTCAACATCGTATACGTGAGCACCAACAGCCGTCTTTACCTTTTCAACGCACTCATTGACAAGTGCTCTTGCCTCGTTTTCGTCCTTGCCGCTTGCCGTCACTCTCACTCTTACCTCGCCGTCGTTTACGTAGGGTGCAAGGGTGGGATTTTTTGATGTTTTCATTAAATCCGCAAGAAGTGCTTCAACGCTTGACTCTCCCATGCCGAATATATTTACGTTGGAGGAAACAAGCACCTTTGAGGAGTATTTACGAAGATACGTCAGTACCTGCTCATCAAGCATAGGCTTCATTTCTCTTGGAGGACCCGGCAGCATAACCAACACCTTGCCGTCCTTTTCAACGCAGATACCGGGAGCTGTTCCGTAGTTATTCATGAAGATTTTTGCACCCTTGGGAAGAAGTGCCTGCTTGAGATTGTTATCTGTCATGGTTCTGCCCGTTCTTGCAAAATAATCCCTTATGCTGTCTGCAACAGCCTCATTCATTTCACATTCAACGCCGAGAGCCTGTGCACATTTTTCAAGTGTAATATCGTCATAGGTGGGACCCAGACCTCCCGTTGTAACAACAAGGTCGCTTCTTGAAAAAGCAAGCATAAGGCTCTTTTGCAGTCTTTCGCCGTTATCACCGCATACCGAATGATACAGCACGTCAAAGCCCTGCTCCGACAGCTTTTTTGAAATATATGCGGCATTTGTATTTACAATATCACCTATAAGAAGCTCTGTTCCTATACAAAAAATCTCAGCAACCACTTACTTCACCCTCCCACAGGTATGCACCGTTTACGGCTCTTTCAACAAGACCTTCAATATCAAGCTTGCTTTCTTCTCTTATTATATTTTCCATCTTTGGGTTTGTAACGGGATGCCTTGGGGTGAACACGGTACAGCAGTCCTCAAATGGCTGGATGGATATATCGTAAGTTCCGATTTTTCTTGAAATTTTTATGATATCCTCCTTGTCCATTGCAATAAGGGGACGGTGAACGCACATCTCGGAAACAACGCTGTTGGTGGAATTAAGGGCGTTCATGGTCTGGCTTGCAACCTGACCCAGACTCTCGCCTGTTATCAGCGAACGGCACTCACGTGAAATTGCAATCCTTTCGGCAATTCTCATCATAAATCTACGAAGGATAAGGGTGAAATAATCCTCGTTGCAGTTGTTCTTTATATGCTCCTGAATGTCGGTAACAGAGGCAATTGTTAGCTTTATTCTGCCGCAGTATTCCTCCATGGTTTCGGCAAGCTCTACAACCTTTTCTCTCGCCCTCTCGCTGGTATAGGGATAGCTTTCAAAGTGAAGGGCATCTATTGTAACCCCTCTCTTTGCACAAAGATAGCCTGCAACGGGGCTGTCGATACCACCCGATAAAAGCAGAAGTCCCTTGCCTGCACTTCCCTGAGGCATACCGCCTGCACCCTGCTTGGGATTTGCGTGAACATAAGCCTTATCGCTTCTTATTTCAACACGCACCGTAACATCGGGGTTATTAACATCAACCTTCAGGCGGTTGAACTTAGACAGAATTGCACCGCCGCACTCCCTTGAAAGCTCGGGGGATTTAAGGGGAAACTCCTTATCCGAACGCTTTGACTCAACCTTGAAGGTTTTTGCAGTCAAAAGAAACTCGCTTACGTATTCTCTGCAAGCCTCCTTAACCGCCTCCACGCTCTTTTCAACCACCGCCGCACGGCACACGTTCATAATGCCGAATACCTTTGTTGCACACTCAAGTGCTCTGTCAAGGTTTTCTGCTGCCTCATCGTTTTCGGGAGTAACATAAAGCACCGACTGCACGCTCTTGTAGCTGAATTTGCCAAGGCGTCTGAGTCTGTTTTTTGTATCCTTTATCATAAGGCTTTCAAAATATGAGCGGTTCAGACCTTTAAGTACAATCTCACCCATTTTCAAAAGCAGAACTTCATTATACTGTGACATAATTTGTTTTCCTTTCCAAGCTATTCATTGGTATCGGTGTGGTTCTCAGCAGCCATTGCCGCCCCGATTTTCTCATTTACGTACTGTGTAAACACATCATCAGGCTCAAACTTCGCCATGCAGATTTTATCCTTGAAGTAAAAGAAATAAACGCTGTACTCTTTCGGAGCAAGATTTTTTGCGTAGTTTACGTTAATCTGATACTTTGGATATTTATCCTTGTTTGCAAGATACTCATCGCTTTTCACCACAAGGGACAGGGACATTTCATAATCAAGGCTGCACACGCATATACTTTTCTTGCCTGTAATCTTATGGATTTTCAGCGAGCTTTCTCCTGCCTCATAAACATAGTCGCTTCCCACGTACTTCATGTAAAGCTCAAGGGAAATCACCGCCATTATAATTGCCGTAATCTGATAGACGGCGGGAAAGCTGACGGGCATACCGCCGACGGCAAAAAGAAGCACCGCAGCTATAGCCGTAATAATTGCAAGAATTTTTTCCTTATTGCTGTTGCTTTTTGGTCTGTAGGTCATTTTGTTACCTCTTTAATTTCATATTTTACCTTATCTTCGTTTATTTCAAGAACGCAGTAAGAACCGCTGCTTCCGTCACGGGGAAAAGACAGACTTCCCGGGTTTATGACAAGCACACCGCTCTTTTCCTCGACAAGAGAAACGTGCGTATGCCCGAAAAGTGCAATATCCGCCTTGTTCATCTTCGCCTGCATTGCAAGATATTCCGTGCCGTATTTTACGTTATACTTGTGACCGTGGGTGTAAAAAATCCTTCTTTTTTCTGCTGTAAAGCAGCCCTCGGTGTTTGTTTTGTTCAAAAAAGAGCCGATGTCGCAGTTTCCCGAAACACAAAGATATGCAATTGTCGGAAAATCACGCATCACCTCGTCGCCGTCAGCGTAATGGTCACCCAGATGTATTACAAGGTCACATGTTCTGTTTGCACTCACAACCGAATGCAGCAAATGAGTGTTTCCGTGAGTGTCGGACACTACCAGTATTTTCAAGCTTAATTCCTCCAAAGAAAGGTGGTTTTTATGAATAATTCAGACAATTTCAAGGACAAGGACAGGGTGCTTTTACAGGCACTTAAAAAATATGCCGACGACACAGGCTCAGCCTCCTGTGAGCTTGACAGCCTTAACGGGAGCATCCCCATGTTAAAAGCAAAGGTTTCGCTTCTCACACCCGAGGAAATACAGCTTATCAAAAGCTCTGTTCCAAAGCAGGAGCTTAAAAGAATAGAAAAAATACTAAGCGAGGTAAGATAGTGTGTCAGGCTCAATAGGTGATATTTTAAATGATATTCTTTCCGACAAGGAAAAAAGCGAGGCTCTTTCGGCAGCTCTCGTAAAGCTCAGGGATGGGGTCAGTCAGGACATGGGTGAGGTCAGTCAGGACATGGGTGAGGAGGTTGAAAACCAATCCCAAGCCAAAAGCCTTACCGAAGAAGCATCCCAAAGCCTTAAAGAAAACAGTGCCCAAAAACCGCTTAGCGAAAAGCAGCTTATGCTGGAGCGTAAAATTCAAATTCTTGAAGCCTTAAAGCCGCTGTTCGGACAGGATTTTTCAAAAAAAGCGGATTTAATAATAAACGCCCTCAATGCCGCAAAAATCATACTCGGCTTTAAGCAGTAGCCGCCTGTCTTTTACTTACTTAAAAAAATAAAACAAGGGGCGGCACACCCGAATGAAAAACGGTCAGACAGCCCCCTTGGAGGTCGATATTTATGTACGCAAATGAAACAAAAGCAGGCTTTGTCAAGGTATATCCCAACAAGGCTGCAATAAAGCAAATGGCACTTAAAAGCATGACAAGTGCCGCCGTCGGCAAAGCTGCCGATAAAATCCATACCGTCATGAACGGACGGTGTGACATTACACAAGGCTTGCCGTCACGGGAAAAGCTCACATCAGAGTGCAGTTCCTTGTCAAAATCAGAGCAAGCCTTCAACGATGATTTTTACACGGTTTTGCTTATTCTTCTTTTGCTATGCAGCTCACCCGACAGCGAAAACAGCATGTTTACCCTTGTGATGAGCTGTCTGTTTCTCGATTAGAGCTTTACAGCTCTCTGAGCAAAAGCGTCTGCATATCATACACAACAACGTCGTTTTCATAGCATTTTGCACTTGTTACAATGCCGTAATCGAGATTTATTCTGTAGACCTCTTTTTGCTTATAGTTATCCATCACCGTATCAAAAACAATTTCAAGCTCAATGCCGAAATCCCCCTGAATTACGGAAAAATCTCCTTCCTCAAGCACATAATCTCCTTCAAGGAAGTTTTCGTGGCTTGTTACAACGCCGCAAAGCTCGCTTACACTGAATGAGCCTTTGGGATGGGTAATCTTTTCCGAGTGTGCCCCGGATATTATTCTTTCAACGGTAATGTTGTCACCTTCTTCAACTATGTTTTCAAGAAGTACGCCGTTTTCGGAATAAACTGCCGCACTTAAACCTGTGCCGCTCTTTTCAAGCACCACTCTTTTCACAGCAGAAGAAGCACCGTCACCAATCTTCACCGACAGCTCATGGCGGTAGCTTTTGGTGTTTTCCACTTTTTCAAGCATCTTGCGGGCATTTTCATGGGAAATACTTGTTTTCTCCACAACCTCATTCCCGTCATTGTCAAAGCCTATCGAATGGTAAACCTTTTGCTCATCCACATCCCTGTCATCCTCGTGGGTGCTTGAGGGGGATATGATTTTTTCAACTGCCTCGGGAAGCTCATAAAGTCCCATTTTATTAAGTCCCAGAATTATAAAGGCAAGCAGCAGGGCAGCTATAAAAATATTTATAACCACACCCGGAATGTCGCGGTGACTTTTCATATGAGCCTCCTTAAGCCGTAAAATTATTCCTGTGTTTTATCAAGTGAGGACGGCTGATTTTCATTGTCCTTTTCTGATGTAAACACCATGTTCATAACAAGTATTGCAATTGCCACAACCAGCATCACAACGCCGCCGATGAATTTTCCGAAGGACATGAGCACCGCCGCAATGCCCGATATTCCGCTTACCGCATAAAGGATAAGCACGGCATGCTTCTGGTCATAGCCTCGGTCAATGAGTCTGTGATGAAGGTGACCTCTGTCGGCGGAAAAGGGGCTTCTTCCCGTGAGAATTCTTCTTGCAAAGGCGAAGGTTGTATCAATAAGAGGAAGTGCGAACACAAGGAAGGGCACCCAGAAGGTTACGATGGCATTCAGCTTGAAGTAACCCATTATTGAAAGCACGCTGAGGGTATAGCCGAGGAAAAGTGCTCCCGTATCACCCATGAAAATCTTTGCAGGGTTGAAGTTAAAGGGCAGAAAGCCAAGGCAGCTTCCCGTGAGAATACCAATCATCACAATTACGCCGAAGGGTGTATCGGTATGAATAAGGGACACAAGCAGGGTAAAGGAGGATATTGTGGATATTCCGCAGGAAAGACCGTCAAGTCCGTCAATAAGGTTAATAGCATTTGTCAGTGCGACTATCCATACCACCGTCACAAGACCCGACCACTGTCCGAACTCAAAAATTGTGCCGAACAGATTGACGTAATCCATTTGTATTCCCGACAGCACCGCTATAAGTGCCGCCGCTATCTGCAAAAGCAGCTTTATGATTGCACGCATCTCGTACTTATCGTCTATTATTCCCGTTACAACTATAAGTGTTGCACCAAGCAGCATTCCCACCGTCTTTTTATCGGGAACGCAGAATATAAGAGTTGAAACGAGAAATGCAATAAATATTGCAAGTCCGCCCATAAGGGGCATTTCTTTTTTATGCATGCGTCTGTTATCCTTGGGTACATCCGTAACCCCCAGCTTAAAGGCAAGCACCCTTATTACGGGAGTAAAGGCAACGGATATACAGAATGCGCACAGTGCCGCAATAACAAGGTACAGCGCTGTCTGTGTAATATCAAAGGTCTGTACTGCCTCTGAAAAAGTTTCCGTAACTGTATTGTTCATTTCAGTATCCTTTCAGATTTACTTTACAGAATAAAAGCCGACTTTTCTGTACACCTTTGAAAGTGTCTTACTTGCAAGGTAGTTGGCTGTTTCCGCACCCTTTTTCATTACGTCCTCAAGGTATGCCTTATCCTTGACAAGGCGTGCGTATTCCTGTCTTACGTTTTCAAGACCGTCTGCACAAACCTCGCCCACAGCCGCCTTGAAGTCGCCGTAGCCCTTGCCTTCAAATTCCTTTTCAATTGCCGCATAATCCTTGCCCGTAAAGGAGGAGTAGATTGACATAAGGTTGTTGATTCCGTCCTTACCCTCGGCATATTTTACACAGGTGTCGGAGTCGGTAACGGCACTCTTGATTTTCTTTATTGTTTCGTCACGTGTTTCGATGATTGAAACATAGGATTTGGGGTTGGGGTCGGATTTGCTCATTTTCTTTGTTGGGTCTGTAAGGGAATAAATCTTCATTCCCGTCTTTACAAAGAAGGGCTCGGGCACCTTGAAGGTGTCACTGTACACGCCGTTGAAGCGGCAAGCTATATCACGTGCAAGCTCAACATGCTGCTTCTGGTCAGCACCCACAGGCACAAGGTCTGTCCCGTAAAGCAGAATATCCGCCGCCATAAGAACGGGATATGTGAAAAGTCCTGCATTTACATTATCTGCATGTTTCTGGGATTTATCCTTGAACTGTGTCATTCTTGAAAGCTCGCCGAACATTGTGTTACAGCCCAGCACCCAAGAAAGCTCCGCATGTGCAGGCACATGGCTCTGAACAAACACACAGCTCTTTTCAGGGTCAATTCCGCAGGCAATATAAAGTGCAAGTGCCTCCTGAGTGTGACGCCGCAGGTCCGCAGGCACCTGTCTTACGGTTATTGCATGAAGGTCAACAACGCAGTAAAGGCATTCATAGTCATCCTGAAGTGTAACCCAGTTTTTGATTGCACCCAGATAGTTTCCCAGAGTCAGCACGCCGCTTGGCTGCACGCCCGAGAAAATTCTTTTTTTGTTTTCCTGTACCTCTGCAGGGGTATTAGTATTCTGTTCGCTCATTGTTCTAAGTCCTCACAATTAATATTTTTTAAGCACTTCGCCCATAATTCCAACGCCCTTTACAATCTGCTCCTTAGTGGGCATTGAGTAGTTCATACGGAAGGAATAAGACACCCGGTTAAGGTCAGGCATGAAGGTAGAGCCGGGAACTACTGCAATATCGTTTGCAACAAAGTCGGCTATAAGCTGCTTCATATCCGTTCCGTCAGGCATTGTGCACCACAGGAAAAGACCGCCGTCGGGACGGGTGAACTTAACCTTTTCGGGGAAGTTCTTTTCCATTTCGCTTATCATTGTTCTGCAGTTGTCACGGTAAAGGTCGCAGATACCCTTGATATGATCATCAAGTCCGTAGGTTTCAATAAACTTTGAGCAAAGCATCTGGAAGAACTGGTTTGTATGTACGTCATTTGTCTGCTTAACAACCGCAACCTTACCAACAAGCTCCTTATGACCGCAGAGAAAACCTATTCTCATACCTGCACTGAGCACCTTTGAGAAAGAGCCGCTGTAGATTACAACACCCTCATCGTCCATGCTCTTGATTGTAGGAACATTTTCTCCCGAAAATCTCAGCTCGCCGTATGGGTTATCCTCTAAAATCGGCACGCCGTACTTCTTTGCAATTGCAAGAGTTGCTTTTCTCTTTTCAAGGCTCATTGTAATACCTGCGGGGTTCTGGAATGTGGGAATAAGGTATATAAGCTTAACCTTTTTATCCTCTTTAAGAAGCTTTTCCAGCTCATCCGGGTCAATACCGTCATCACCCACGTCAAGTCCCTTAAGAACCGCACCGTGGCTGCGGAATGCGTTGAGTGCACCGATAAAGCTTGGGGTTTCGCACACAACCGTGTCCCCCTCATTACACAGCACCTTTGCCACAAGGTCGATACCCTGCTGACCGCCTGAGGTTATAATTGTATCGTCAAAATCTCTGCCTGTATTTAACTTTTGGTGAAGTCTGTCTTCAACCTGCTTTCTTAAAGGCATATAACCCTCGGTAATACCGTACTGAAGGGAAGCTGCGGGGCTTTCTTCAAATATCTTATTTGCCAGCACCTGAAGTTTATCAACAGGGAAAGACAGCGGTGAAGGATTACCTGCCGCAAAGGAAATAACGTTAGGATTTGTGAGGGATTTGAAAATCTCACGTATTGCGGAAGGCTTTAAAGGTTCGACTTTATTGGAAAATTTGAATTCCATTTTTTACATCTCCTGTTTTTTCGCACACTTATGCTTATAATTATACTAAGGTAGTATACCACAAATACTGAGGGTAATCAAGGGGTTTTATGGAAAAAAACGTTATTTTTCTTTTCTTTACTTTTCTTTTCTTTCTTTATAGTTACTTTTATGTTTGGCAGGAGTGTTTCGACACTGCGGTGTCGA
>JAZNIM010000098.1:0-10159 GCA_045577475.1 Eubacteriales bacterium
ATCCGCTGCATACAATACACTTGTCAAAGAACAGGAGTACAGAAAATATGTAATTGAACGCAGAGAATCAAAGTCAATATCTGCAACCCTGAAAGAAGCAAGACCTATGCTTGAAATAGAACAGGAAGAACTGGATTCTCATGAATATCTGCTCAACACTCCCCAAGGTACATATGACCTTCGAAAAGGTTTGAACGGACTCCGTGAACACAGAGCCGAAGATTTCATCACAAAGATAACCTCTGTATCACCCGGCACAGAAGTTTCGGAGGAGTGGATGTCAGCACTTGACACCTTCTTCTGCGGTGGCAAGGAACTCATCAAATATGTACAGTTGATTGCCGGACTTGCGACCATCGGCAAAGTAAATCTTGAAGCCTTGATAATTGCATATGGTGACGGAAAGAACGGTAAATCAACCTTTTGGAATGTCCTTTCAAGAAGCCTTGGTACTTATAGCGGAAACATATCAGCTGACACTCTCACAGTGGGATGTCGCAGAAATGTAAAACCAGAGCTTGCAGAAGCAAGAGGCAAAAGACTTCTCATTGCAGCCGAACTTGAAGAAGGTACAAGAATTAGCACCTCAAATGTAAAACAGTTCTGTTCCACCGATAAGATATTTGCCGAGAAAAAGTACAAAGACCCTTTCAGCTACACACCGACACATACCCTTGTTCTTTACACAAACCATCTCCCAAAGGTAGGTGCGAGTGATTCGGGAACATGGAGAAGGCTGATAGTCATTCCGTTTAATGCAACCATCAGCGGAAAATCCGACATCAAAAATTATGCCGATTATCTTTATGAACACGCAGGCGAAAGCATCCTTGCTTGGATGATAGAAGGTGCAAGAATGGTAATTGAGAAAAACTTTAAATTTGACACACCTCTTTGCGTACAGCAAGCTATCAGCAAATATATGCAAGACAATGATTGGCTGGGTCACTTTATAGAAGATTGCTGTGATATTGGTGAAAGCTACAGGGAAAAGTCAAGCGAACTGTATTCTGAATACAGAAGTTACTGCATCGCTATGGGTGAGTTTGCAAGAAGTACAAGCGACTTTTATACGGCTCTTGAAAACGCCGGATACAAAAAGCATCGCACCAAGGAATGCAGATACATCTTGGGACTCCGTATCAAAGACAGAGTTCTTCCTTGCATCAGCGATTTTCGTGCTGCGTAATAAATCGGTGACAGACTATGACAGTCATATATATAAAATTTTTATATAGTCAAAAAAATTAAAAGACATATATAAAAGATATGGAAATGACCGTCAACGGTGTCACCCACACATATGAAGGGAGTGATGCCTATGATTGCAGAAGCGTGTGCATAAACAACAAGACAAAATACCAATTCAAAACCAGAAAGGAATAAAACTATGAATTACAGAATTTTCCACGGCGGCAAGACCGTCTTTAACAGAAAAGATTATGATACTAAGCACTATGATTGCGTATCCGTTTTCTACACAAACAAAGAATGTCCGGTGATTCTCTCAAGACACAAAACAGAAAACCGCTGGAAGGTACAGTATAACTTTTCCACAGTGATATTCAACAGTTATGCGGATGCCATGGATTTTTGCAAAAGTCGATTCTATGACAAAAACGGAGACAAGCTCTGTGACAGAAAGGATGTTTAATATGAGCGTTTTACACATTGATAAAAAACTTGAAGGCTACCTCAAAGGAGGTATTGACTTTGACTCATTCCACCTTGTTGCTGCCGTTCCGGTCAACGATGTATATGCGGTGATGTTTCTTGCACCCAAGAGCAGCTGTGTACCCGGATACTTCAATGTCCGTTACGGGGAACTGACAAGCAAGCACTTCAAAAGCATTGAGAAATGTACCGATTGGGCAGTGGAACACGGATTGATTACAAAGCTTCAGGCAAGCTCAATCAACAATCGTTATTACTCTGTCTACGGAGGTAACGGAAGTTGAAAAACACCTACCATCCTCTCATATGCGTAAACAGAACCGAGAAAATCTACTCTCCGCTTTTCCCAAGTGAAAATAAGGAACAGATGAAGTATTTCGACTACTACCTTATGAGAATATCCAAATGCACATTCACACTGTGCTCAAATACACCGAAGAACTTCAGTGACTACAAGGATTTCAGAATAACCTGTCCGCTGTGCGGTAAAACACTTGAACGCTTCGGACTCGCCACAAACCATTATATACTGTCGCCGTATATGTGCGGCACACAACATTAGGAGGAATAACAATATGGAAACTATCGTAAATACCGCATTTGAAAATGCATTAAGAAGCAAAGACACAACCGACAGAGCAGCAATCAAGGAGCTGTTTTCTCCGGCAAGCAATTCATACAGAATCCCCAAAGAAATGAACGCATCATATAACTCGGCACTCAAAAAGGAAAACCTTTTCAGAAGATACGGTGTGGAGATATATGCCAAGGATTGCGACACCATTATCAACACAGTATGTTCAACAGCAGAGGCTGACATTGTGGATGTAGGCAAAGCATATCCTGCGGACTCTGATGAGTTTGATATGATGAACTTTGAATCATACAAGATTGCAACCCTTTGTAAGATTTCAAATGTGCTTGTAAACGAGAAAACATTCAATGTGACAAAGTACCTTTCAAACGAATTTGCAAGAAGGTTCGGCAGAGCAGAGGAAAAATACTTCATAAGCGGTGACGGAAACAATCAGCCTCTCGGTATACTTCACACAGCAGATGTAGGTGTAAAGGCAGCCGAAATAACCTACGACGAAATCATAAAGCTGTACTTCAGCCTGAAGCCCGAGTACAGAAAGCACGCCATCTGGGTTATGAATGATGAAACGGCTCTTGCACTCAGAACTCTCAAAGACAACTCCGGCAGCTACATATGGAACAGTACAAACGATACCATATTCGGAAGACCTGTTGAAATCTCAAACCATATGCCCAAAGCCGAAAGCGGAAACAAACCAGTCTTCTTCGGTGACCTTTCCTACTACTGGATTCTACAGCGTGACAGACTTTGCATAAAACCTCTTTATGAAAAGTTCAGCCTTGAAGGTGCTGTTGGGTATATTGCCAACGAAAGACTTGACGGAAAGCTGATAAGAAAAGAAGCGGTAAAGACAATGCTTATCACGGCATAAAGCACTAAGCCGGGTAACCCCATAACAGTTCTTTGATTATGGGGTTAATACCCCCTTTGATTTCCGGTTTTTGTGTGTGACGGGAGGCACCCGTTGCATTACAGTTTGACTTTTGAGATTTAACCGCCCATGGGGATATAAACTTTAAGCCTATTCCTATGAAAACTTATGCGAATTTGTGCGTAAAGGTAGGGGCCCGTTGCTTGGATGTTTCGGCACAAAGATACAAATCCCCATGGGTAACATGAAAGGACAATACCATGGAAGAAAAAACAGTTTTTACCACCGAAAAAGAAATCGGCGGTACGTTGTACATCATTGAGTCAGCCTTCAGTTCTTCGGCTAAAGAAACGGTCTACGACAAGGTAAAAAGGCTGATAAAAAACGACACTAACATAACCAATTTCAAGTCAGCATCTTAGTTAAAAATACATCTTGATATCTTCGCTATAATACGGTAATATGTAGTACCGCTTGAAGATTGTCAGAAAGGAGGAACAAATGAATATACAAACAAGACAGTCTTCAATAGCGAAGATTACAGATAAAATAACAGCCTTGTACGCAAGACTCTCAAAGGACGACGAACTGCAAGGCGACAGCAACTCCATCATTAATCAGAAGAACATACTGCAGAAGTATGCTGATGACAATGGCTTTGGCAATACTCAAGTTTTTGTTGACGACGGATACAGCGGTACAAACTTTGAAAGACCCGATTGGAAAAGACTTATTGCTCTTGCGGAAGACGGAAAAGTCGGAACTGTCATTGTCAAGGACATGAGCCGACTCGGCAGAGATTACCTTAAGGTAGGCTACTACACGGAAGTGTTCTTTCCCGGTCTTGACATCCGCTTCATAGCAATAAACAACGGCGTTGACAGTGCCAATCAGCAAGACAGCGATTTTACACCATTCCTTAATATAATCAACGAATGGTATGCCAAGGATACAAGCAAGAAAATCCGAGCGGTATTCAAGGCAAAGGGTGAAAGCGGTAAGCCATTGTGTACCAATCCACCTTATGGGTATGTTAAAGACCCCGAAGATAAGCACAAATGGATTGTTGATGAAACTGCTGCGGTGGTTGTAAGAGAAGCATTCAGAATGTGTGTACAAGGATACGGACCTACACAAATAGCGAATGTGTTTACGGAAAGGAAAATTCCAAATCCCACGGCGCACTCAAAAATGAACGGCAGAAATGTTCCAGACACCCGAACATATACCGATGATTATTCATGGCAGGACAGCACCATTGTACATATGCTTTCAAGGCAAGAATACCTTGGACACACAGTGAACTTCAAAACCTACCGCAAATCTTACAAGAACAAGAAACAAATGAAAAATGATGAGTCGCAGTGGCAGATATTCGAGAACACACACGAAGCAATCATTGACAGGGAAACATTTGATATTGTTCAGCGTATACGAGATGGTAGGAGAAGAAAGACACCTATGGGCGAGATGCCAATACTTTCAGGAATGCTTTTCTGCGCAGATTGCGGTAAGAAGTTATACCAGGTTCGGTGTACTACCATGAAACAAAAAGAATATATGGTGTGCTCAACATACAGAAAAATCAAGGGTGGTTGCACCTCTCACCAAATTCAAAACGAAGTTGTTGAAGCTTTACTTCTTGATGGAATACGCAGCATTACGGCTTTTGCACGAGAACACGAGAACGAATTTGTGGAGCTTGTCACAAAAAAGCATCGTACAGATATTGACAGAACTTTTCGTGACAGTAAACGTGAACTTGAACAGGCACAAGCTCGTATCAAGAAACTCGACGAGATAATCCAAAGGCTTTATGAGGATAACATTGAAGGCAAGATTTCCGATGAGCGATTTGCCAAGATGACCGAGAACTATGAAACCGAGCAAAAGGAGCTTGAAACAAAAGTGTTCGAACTCAAGAGAGTTATTTCTGAGGACAAGGCAAACACCGACAACGCAGAGATGTTTCTAAAGCTTGTAAGAAAGCACACGGACATAAAAGAACTCACGGCTGAAATCCTCCGTGAGTTTGTGGAAAAGGTTTATGTGTATCAAAGCGAAAGAGTAGACGGCAAAAAGGTACAACGCATCAAGATTATTTACAACTGTATAGGAGATTTTCAAACACCACCCACAGAACATGAAAAAACGGCATAGCCGATGTTGTTTTCGACTATGCCGATTATTTCCGGGATTAAAAATCCCTAAGTTGCACCCTCAAACGGCTGTCTTTTTTGCTTTTACTTTGCGAAAAAGAAAAAGTGAGCAAAGAGAAAAGTGATTAGCACCAACCAAAGCGTTGAAAAATACATTACCATAAGTGCTCGATGTGTCAAAAAGACAGCCAAACAACGGCAGTCGTCTTTACTATTGTGTATTCAGTTACATATATATGTTAAAGTACCCGTTTTCATTTTCAAGCTCAAAGTTTGTACCCGTTCCGTAGTCACATAACTTTGTTGTAAAGCTGTCGCTGCCGTTTGAAAATTCAGCCTCATACAGATAACCCACTTTGTCGCTGTTAATGTGTGTAAGCTTTACACTGTAGCCTTTGCCGCAAATCGTGTCACCTGAGAACATTTCTTCCTCGGTGTGTCCGATAAGCTTGCTTTTGGTAAGAAGAAGCGGTCCGTGCATAACCTTTGACATCCTCTTTACTGCCATATGCTCCTTGACTGCACCGTAAGGCGAGCTTGGAATAAGATACTGGTTAAGGTCATAGCCTTCAAGCTGTTCGGCATCAACCTCATAAGGATAGTCAACAATCTCAGTTTTGATGTCAAATTTTATGTCAATTTTGTGCTCTCCACCGCCGACGGTAAGACAGAAGTACTTTCCGCCCTCGGCTCTTATTTCACTTCCGTTGACCTTAATAAAGGTTTCTCGGCTCCAGGAGGGAATTCTTATTTTAAGGTTTGTCTGCTTCTCTGTTTTAACGGTGATGTTTGCAATTCCGTCCCCGAATACTCTGCCGTCAATGAGCACTTCGACCTTACCCATGGGACTGTCAATTACACCTTCATATTCCGTGAAAAGGTTGATGTAAATTGCATCATCCGAGTACATTGCAAAACACTCTGCCGCATTTAAAAATCCTCTGTGAAGGTTGTTTACACAGCAGTGCTGGTATTTTGACTGTGCCTGACCATGGGCAACATAGTGGCGGTCGGCAGTTCTGACGCCTCTTGAACCCCACTTACCGTCAGCAAAGGAGCTTGCTCTGAAGGCGTTGTAAAAGGCAAGCTCAATGGAATCAATGTACTTCATATCACCGGTTAAAGTGAATAATTCGTAGCAAACTCTCATCCAATGGATAACGTCGCAAGGCTCTGAAATGCCGTTGATTTTGTAAGCAGCCTTTGCAAATTTGTCGTTGTAGCCGACGCTGAACATGGGATTGAGTTCATGTGCTTTAAGCTGTTCATAGATATTTTCTACAGAAGTCAGGTACTTCTTTTCACCTGTAATTCTGTACAGTTCAAGAATACCGTCAAGACAGGACATCATTTCATATGCCTTCATTGTCCATGTTTCTTTGTACCAGTCATGCAAAGGAATGTTTTTAAGACCGTTGGCTATAAGATTTGGCATGGGACCGTCTTCTTTTTCCCACATTGCCGCTTCTTCAAGACAGAAATCAAGATACTTCTTATTTCCTGTCAGTCTGTAAAGAACGAGCATGGGTTTGAGAATGGAAAATGCGGGAAGTCCCCTCATTACACCAACATAGCAAAGGTGAGTATTAAGTTCATGCAAATCACCGATAAGCTGTGAAGCATGTCTGTCTGCACCTTCAAGAATAGCTTTATCTTCAGTAAGCATATAAGCTTCAAGAAGTCCCCACAGTGTATACTTTCTGCACCATACGTTCCAGTTCCATTCACAGTGCCAGCCGATTTCATTTACCGTAACTTCAGGGTCTGCCGCAAACATTTTCTTTGAGTCGACATATGTACCGATATATCCGTCCTCACGTGCTGTTGAAATAAGGCTGATTGCACCCTTGTGTACAAAATCAAGAAGCTGCTTGTCGCCTGTGTAAAGAGCACATCTTGATGCGCAAATCATCCATTTGCCCCAAAATTCACCTCTCCACAGTCCGTAGGAAAGCTTGTCGTCCTCCTTTTCTCTGAAAAAGTCCTCACACTCACGGTATATAACATTGCGTGCATAGTTGCTTGTGAGTCTTTCGTATATGAGATTTGCGAACTGATGCTCTATATCTCCTCTGAATTTTATATTTTTAAGACAGGGAGAAGTGATTTTGTTTTTTATTGGATATGTAATCATGTTTTTTCTTCCTTTCGGCGAGAAGTTTTCAATACAATGTTATTATATCACGAACTGCGTATTATTCAAGGAGAATTTTTTCGATTTTATGTAAAAATCGTACATTTTTGCAAAAAAGCGGCAGATGCACCGCGTTTTCCGCATGTTACATCTTGCCGCCGTTGTCCGCAGAATAGCTTTTGCACATACAGTTTTTGCAGCCGCCGTTCTTTTCACATTCTTTCAAATTTGAGCAGGTAAATAACCTGTCGCGTCCTGCTCTGTGACGGCTGACCGTGGTGTTTTTTCCTATTATATGACAGTACCTTTCAAGTGTTTCGTAGCCGCATATGCTTTCTTTTTCCGACAAAATAAATCCTCCAAACCTTTGTATAGTACCTTCAGTATATGCAAAGGCAGGAGGAATTATTCATGTTAAATTGTCTTAAATTTCCGCAACAACCGAAACAGGATAGTGATCGGAGAGGTAAACGCCGTTAACCTTGTCGTCGTGAAGGGTGAGAGTACCCTCTACAGCCTTGCCGCTGGAGAATATGTAGTCAATCTTGTAATCCTTTTCAACCTTGCCGTAGTTGTGGAAGGTAATTCCGTCATCGGGAATTCCGCATGTAAGGTCGTTGACGCCGGGAGCATTTTTGAATACAAGAATTTCGGGGTCATTTGGTCTTCCGTTCATGTCGCCTGTAATGAAGAAGGGGAGAGGTTCTTTGCCAGCAAGCACCTTTGAAACAATCATGGATGCACCGCAAACCTTTGCGTATCTTCCAATGTGGTCAAGATGTGTGTTTGCAAAGTTGAATACTGTAGTTGTTTCTCTGTCAACAAGGGTTGCAAGAGAGCAGATTCTCGGACAGTCGCTCTGGTCAAGATGAAAGCGTGAGCCGGGAATGTCAGGAGTGTCCGACAGCATGAACTGCTCAAACCTTACAAGGTCAAACTTGTCACGTCTGTATGCAATGGATGCACTTTCGTCGTCATAGTTCTTGCCTCTGCCCATGCCTAAAAGCACGTAGTCCGTAAGATTGTCACTTAACCATGCTCTCACATGGGGAAGCACCTCCTGAAAGCCGATGAGGTCAGGCTTTTCCTTGTCGAGGAACTTTTTGATGCCGTCTTTTCTGTTGTCAAAACGGTATTCTCCGTCCCCGGGATTGTCGTATCTGATGTTGAATGTCATTACCTTGATTTTCATGGTAAAATCCTCCTTTTATTTGTGTATGGTTGTCTGTAATTATATTTCCTTCGAAGCTCCGTCATCCGTAAGCTTAAAGCCGTCAATCTCTCCTCGCTGCATTGCACCGAATATTCTGTATTTGATGCCTTTGTTGTCCTTGTCAAGCTGATTTAAAAGCTGCTTTATCTTTTCTCTGTCGGAATTTTTGTCCGCAGGGCATGAGCTTTTGAGAACAGGCAGGTCTGAGTGGTTTATGAAATAGCGTATATCCTTTTCGGGAACGTATACAAGGGGACGTAAAACCGTAATATCCATTCTGTCAAGATATGTTACGGGAGAAAAGCAGCCCAGTCTTCCTTCGTTGAAAAGATTCATCATAAAGGTTTCCACCGCATCGTCAAAGTGATGACCCAGAGCAATTTTGTTGCACCCCAGCTCCTTTGCATGTGTGTGAAGCGCACCCCTTCTCATTCTTGCGCAAAGTGAGCAGGGATTTTTTTCTTTTCGTATGTCAAATATGATTTTTGCAATATCTGTTTCAAACAGCGTGAAATTCACGTCAAGTTGACGGCAAAGCTCACCCAGCTTTTCATAGCTCTGCTTTGTTTCTTCTTCACTGCCAAAGCCTGCCTTGTAAAAACCGGGGTCCATTGAGATAACCTCAATGTCAAACTTTTTGGGATAAAACAGCTTGAGGTTTGCAAGCGCACAGACAAGGGCAATGGAATCCTTGCCGCCGGAAAGACCGACTGCAATCCTGTCGCCGTCGCTTATCATTTCATAATCGTCAACTGCTCTTCGTGTGTAGCTGAGCAGTCGTCTTGTGTTAAAGGAAAAACTCATTTTAAACTCCGCTTCTTCATATTTTCCCTGTGATTTCATATAATGTATAAACCTTGTTTTAGGGAGGAAAAGTATGAAGCGTCAATCTTTTAAATACATTTTTTATCTTAATCTTCTTTTTATAGCAACCTGTGCCGTAATTACGTTTTTTTCATCCGTCAGCCCCCAAAAGCATATCCCCGTAAGCGTGACAACGCCGATTATGAACCACACCTATGAGCAAATGCCATTTTGCGAGGGTGCGGCATCTGCCGTAATTATAGACGGGAAAAGCGGGGCTGTGCTGTATGAAAAGAATGCCTCGATGCGTCTTCCCATGGCAAGCACCACAAAGATAATGACGGCACTTGCGGTAATAAAGTATGCCGACTTAAATGCAACCGTTACGGTTGACAAGAAGGCAGCAGGGGTTGAAGGCTCGTCAATATACCTTCGTGAGGGTGAAAAAATCACGGTGCTTGACCTGCTTTACGGTCTTATGTTGGAATCGGGAAACGATGCAGCAACTGCCCTTGCAATAGGGTGCTTTGGAAGCGAGGAGGCTTGCTGTGATAAAATGAATGAAATAAGCCATGCTCTTGGGCTTATTGACACACACTTTGACAACGTTCACGGTCTTGACAGCGACAACCACTATACTACCACTTATGAGCTTGCAAGGATAACTTCAGAAGCAATGAAAAATCCGATTTTCAAGCAGCTTGTG
>JAZNIM010000099.1:0-6220 GCA_045577475.1 Eubacteriales bacterium
CCGTTTTTAGCCGTATATTTTGTCTTTACATAGGTAAATCCTTCGTTGGCGTATTCATAGTAATAGCCGTCAGCGGTATATTCTATTGCTCCTTCTGTTTTGTCGTCAATCCACTTGCCCACAATAGATTTTTTTTCTGAGCATCCGCAAAGCACCGCCGTTATAACGGACACAATTATGACAGCCGAAAAAAGCCTTGAAATCTTCATTGTAAACCTCCCGTTAAACTATATTTCGGGGAAAGACAAGCCTGAGCCGCTCTGCTTGTTATCACTGCTTTCAAGCTTTACCGTAACGTCAAAGCCTAAAATACCGCTTGAAATACGCTTCATCGTTTCCTGCATTGACGGGTCTGAGGAAACCATGAAATATCCCATGGGGTTAAGAACAAAGGTCAACACATCGCCATTTATAAATGCCGTTGCATTTTCCATCATGGAAAACAGAATCATGCTTTCCTCCTTGACAGCCTCAATAATCTCTCCGAGAGCCGTCACCGCTTCACCCGAGGAAGGTGCTGCCGCAGATGGATTTGCCTTTTGGGAAGATGTCTGTGGAGAACCGCCAAAATCCGCGCCGTCATCGGGCGGAACAAGTCCGTCAAGATATCCGTCGCCCGATTTTGCTTCTTCATACTGAGAAGAAGCGGTTGTTGAAGTCACACTTACGGGTGTGGGTGAAATTGCATTTTCCGAAACTGCCTGTGCCTTAGCAGTTGCCTGTGCAGTATTAACACGAGGTGAGCTTTCAAGCGCCGAAACCCTTGCAAGCAGTGCCTCCGTGCTTGTTGACAAACGGCTGTCGCACAGACGCATCACCATTATTTCAAGAACCGTTCTGCGTGAAAGACCGCTTCTTACAAGCTTTGCACTTGCACTTTCCACAACTTCCGTACAGTACAAAAGACGCTCGGGAGTAAAGGAATCCTCCACATTTCTGAGAACCTCAATAACATCCGCTCCTTGGTCGTCAATCAGTGTGGAAACACTTGCACTTGCGTATTTCATTATAAGCAAATCTCTCAAAACATTTCCAAGCTCAGTACATAATATAGACGGGTCTTTTCCGAAATTATAGGCTTCATTTACCGTTTCAAGAGCACTTTTTGTATCACTTTCCGCCACCTGACGTAAAAGCTTGAGAACCGTTTCATTTCCCACAACGCCAAGAGAACTTTCGGCAATTTTTCTTGTAATCCCTTGCTGTCCCACAAATAATTCAAGCATGCTCAGAGCATCTCTCATGGCACCCGTGGCAAGGTTTGAAATAAGGCGAAGGGCATCCTTTTCAATGCCGATGTTTTCTTCACCGCACACATATTCAAGACGTCTTGTGATGTCATCCGAGCCGATTCTGTGAAAATCAAAGCGTTTGCATCTTGAAAGAATGGTTGCAGGTATCTTGTTAAGCTCGGTTGTTGCAAGTATGAACATAACATGCTCCGGCGGTTCTTCAAGAGTCTTCAACAGCGCATTGAAAGCACCCACAGACAGCATGTGAACCTCGTCGATGATGTAAACACGGCGCTTCATTTCAATGGGAAGAAAGTTGATTTTTTCTCTTAGCTCTCTGACATCGTCAACACCGTTGTTTGAAGCCGCATCCATTTCAACAATATCAAAGGAGGTATCAAAAGCCGCACATTTTTCACATTCTCCGCAAGGGTCGCCGTCCTTGGGATTTTCACAGCTTATTGCCTTTGCAAGAATTTTTGCACAGGTAGTCTTGCCCGTTCCTCTTGAACCGCAAAAAAGATAAGCATGGGAAACCGAGCCTTGCATTATTTCGCTTTTAAGTACCTTTGTGATGTGGTCCTGTCCCACAACATCCGAGAAAACACGGGGACGGTACTTTCGGTATAAAGCCATGTAATCTGACATAACAAGCTTCCTTTCGGATTGTATTTAGGAATAAAAAATTCTGTTTAAGTAAAGTCCCTCGGCAGGTGCAGTATCACCCGCCAAAGAACGGTCTTTGCTTTGTATAATTTCGGCAAGACTGCCTCTCGGTGCATTTTTACGCGCCAAATCAAGGTAAGTTCCAACCATAATTCTCACCATGTTGTAAAGAAAACCGTCTGCACATACGGAAATTGTAATAAGCGAGCCTTCCCTTACGGCATTAAAATACTTCACCGTTCTTACGGTGTTGTTTTCGTTTTTTGAGCCTTTGGTCATAAAAGCACGGAAATCGTGAGTTCCCGCATATTCCTCGCTTACATAGCTGAGAGCCTCAACGTCTATTTTTCTCGGATAAAACATGGCACGACCCTTAAGAAAAGGGTTCATGTAGGAGTCATTCCATATTTTATAGATGTATTCCTTAGACGTACACGAGTATCTTGCGTGAAAGTCCGCTTCCTTAAGCTCCGCACCCGTCACCGCAAGTCCGCTGTCACGTAAATGTGCATTGAGTGCTGCCGTCAGCCTGTCGCATTCCATGGTTATGTTTTCTTTCGGAATGTGGCAGACATAGTTGTTTGCATGCACTCCCGAGTCCGTTCTGGAGCAGCCGCACACGTCGGGTCTGAAGCCAAGCACGCTCTCAAGTGCATCCTGAAGCGTACCCTGAACACTGCGTGCGTTTTTCTGAACCTGCCAGCCGCAGAATTTTCCTCCGTCATACATAAGGCTAAGTGCGATTTTTTCGCCCGTCAGCCTGTTTTCAAGTTCAGTCATATCGCACCTCTGAGAATAAATCTCATGGCAATCATTCCCCCAAGGAACGTCATGAAAATAAGCATTACCACAATATCCGAAGCCTTTGCCTTCATAACCTTCATTCTTGTTCTGCCGTTTCCGCCCGTGTAAAGACGGCACTCCATTGCTCCCGCAAGCTCGTCTGCCCTTCTGAATGCCGAAACAAACAGGGGTATGAGAATAGGCACCATTGCCTTTGCCTTGTTAAAGAGGTTTCCGCTTTCAAAGTCGGCTCCTCTCGCCTTCTGAGCATTGATGATTTTTTCGGTTTCCTCAATCAACGTCGGAATAAAACGCAGAGCAATAGTCATCATCATTGAAAATTCGTGTACGGGAAGTCCTATCTTTTTCAAAGGGCCGAGAAGTCTTTCAATTGCATCCGTAAGAGCCACGGGGCTTGTGGTATAGGTGAGAAGCACGAAGGTACTCACAATAAGACAGATAATGCGAAGTGCCATAAGAAATGCATAAATAAGTCCCTCGGGATAAATCTTTATAACCCAAAATTCCAAAAGTGGTTTTTCTCCCGTTGTCCAAAGAATGTTTGCTATAAGGGTAAACGCAACTATAAACATTACGGGCTTGAGTCCCTTCAAGATAATTCCGATGTTAAGTCTTGAGAGCACAACTATAAGCACCG
This sequence comes from Eubacteriales bacterium, assembly GCA_045577475.1. GTDB lineage: Bacteria > Bacillota > Clostridia > Oscillospirales > CAG-382 > UMGS1387. The sequence goes on from JAZNIM010000099.1 coordinate 3,340, forward strand.
CCGACAAAGCCACCGCCGCAAAAGAAACATAAGAGGAAGCAGTGAAAATTGCCGCAATATAAAAAATTATGCATATTATTTTAATTCTCGGGTCAAGCCTGTGTATTATTGAATTTCCGGGAAAATACTGACCAAGTGTTATATCTGAGAGCATAAAGGTGTCCTTTCTGCGTAAATCACATAAATATTCATTATTATTGTACCACAGCTTTTTGAATACTTCTACACATTTTTATAAAAAAGTATGCGTATACAAAAATTATTATTGAAAATAATGTATTAATGAGGATAATTGTTAAAATAACCACTTTAAATTTTTAACATATATGGTATACACTATAATAGATATTTTGTATAATGGCGTAATAGCTGTTATCAATATGATAATCACGCTTTTAAGCAAAAAGGAATGAAAAACAAATGGCAAAAATAAGATATATTACCAAGGGTACATGCTCAAGAGCCATAAACCTTGAGGTTGAGGACGGCAAGGTAATAAGCGTTGAATTTGAAGGCGGTTGCAACGGCAATACACAGGGAGTTGCACGTCTTGTTGAAGGCATGGATGCAAAGACGGCAATTGAAAAGCTTTCGGGCATAAAGTGCGGCTTCAAAAGCACCTCCTGCCCCGACCAGCTTGCAAAGGCAATTGAAAGCATACAAGAACAGTAACATAGAATACGTATTATATCAATTCTAAAAGGTGATAAAATGAACTATTTAAGCGAATACAAAAAATGGCTGAACTTTGACGGTCTTGACGGAGAACTCAAAGCAGAGCTTGAAGCAATAAAAGACAACGAAAACGAAATCAAGGAGCGTTTTTACGCCCCCATGTCCTTCGGAACGGCAGGTCTTCGCAGCATTATACGTGCAGGTCTTAACGGAATGAACGTATACACCGTTGCCCAGGCAACACAGGGACTTGCGAACCTTGTTCTTGAAAACAACGGAAAAGAAAAAGGCGTTGTTATCGCCTGCGACACAAGAATAAAGTCCGAGCTTTTCGCACGCACCTGTGCAGAGGTGCTGTGTGCAAACGGAATTAAGGTTTACATCTTTGAGTCCCCCCGTCCCACACCTGTTTTATCCTACTCAATAAGAGAGCTTGGCACAATAGCAGGTATCAACATCACCGCTTCCCATAACCCCAAGCAGTACAACGGCTACAAGGCATACTGGTCTGACGGTGCACAGATAAGCCCCGAGCAGGCAAAGGTTGTGTCGGATGCCATTGACAGCGTTGACATATTTACGGAGGTTAAGAAAACAGACTTTGACGAAGGCGTAAAGTCGGGACTTATTAAGGTCATCGGAAAAGAGCTTGACGAAAAATATATGTCGGTAGTTCTTTCCCAAAGAGTAAATCCCGATGCAATCCCGGAAATTGCAGACACCTTCAAGGTTGTATACACCCCCTTCCACGGAACGGGACGCATTCTTATCCCCGAAGTGCTTCGCCGCTGCGGACTTAAGCATCTGTACTGCGTTGAACAGCAGATGATTCCCGACGGCTCATTCCCAACGGTAAAAAGCCCCAATCCCGAAGACAAGGAAGGCTTTAATCTTGCAATTGAGATTGCAAAGCGTGAGGGTTGTGATTTGCTTGTTGGAACAGACCCCGACGCCGACAGAACAGGCGTTATTATAAAAACAAGCGACGGAGAATTTATGCCGCTTACGGGAAATCAGATAGGCGTTATGCTTATTTCCTATATAATTGAGGCAAGAAAGCTTGCGGGAACACTTCCCGAAAACGCATGCGTAATAAAGAGTATAGTAAGTACACCGCTTGCGGATAAAATCTGTCAGTTTAACGGCGCGACATGTATGAGCGTTCTGACGGGCTTTAAGTTTATTGGTGAGAAGATGACAGAGTTTGAAAGAACAAATGAGTTTTCTTTCATCTTCGGCTTTGAGGAAAGCTACGGATATCTTACAGGCTCTTATGCAAGAGATAAGGATGCCGTTGTTGCATCTCTGCTTGTTACCGAAATGGCAGCCTTTTATGCAAAGCAGGGCAAAACACTTTATGATGTGCTTTGCGGTATATTTGAAAAGTATGGCTACTACATTGAGGGCGTGGACAGCTTTGTATTCCCCGGAACAGAGGGTTCGGAGAAAATGAAAAACCTTATGCAAGGATTGCGTGACAAAGCACCTGACAGAATTGGCGGTAAAAAGGTTGTGGTTGTAGGAGATTATTTGACAGGTCTTTTCAATTTCCATGACGGAGCGTCACGTGAAATAGGACTTCCAAAGTCAAATGTACTTCAATTTGTACTTGCTGGCGGTGACAGCGTTTATATCCGTCCTTCGGGTACAGAACCAAAAGTAAAGGTGTATTATTTTTCATCGGGCAATACAAGAGAAGAGGCTCTTGCAAGCATAGAAAACTATAAAAACGATTTCAAGGCAATTCTTGCCTGACATACGAAAGGATTTGAAAAACAATGGCAAACGAAAAGAAACAGGTTGAACAGATTACCTCAAGAGACACAGACTTTGCCCAGTGGTATACCGACATCGTTAAAAACGCTGACCTTGCAGACTATTCCAGCGTAAAGGGTTGTATGATTATCCGTCCCTACGGCTATGCAATCTGGGAAAATATTCAGAAACTGATGGATACACGCTTCAAGGAAACAGGACATGAAAACGTTTACATGCCCATGTTCATTCCCGAATCCCTTCTCAACAAGGAAAAGGATCACGTTGAAGGCTTTGCACCCGAGGTTGCATGGGTAACACACGGCGGCAGCGAGCCTCTCACCGAGCGTCTTTGCGTTCGTCCTACATCCGAAACATTATTCTGCGAGCATTTTGCAAAAATTATCAACTCATACCGTGACCTTCCCGTACTTTACAACCAGTGGTGCAG
>JAZNIM010000100.1:0-9261 GCA_045577475.1 Eubacteriales bacterium
CCAGCCGTTTTTCAGTGCATCAAGAGTGGCTTCAATCTGATACATATGTCCTGACTTGTTCATCAAAAGGGTAGACAGATTGCTTTTAGAAGTGTAGTTGCCAATGGAGATTCCTGAGCACTTCGAGTCGTGAATATTATTGTCCTCAATAATCCAGCCTTTTGCCCAGTTAGGTCCGATTAAGCCGTATTGAGTAGCAGTTGGAGGAGCGAACGGTGTTGCACCGTTGCAAATTTCAAAGCCTTTGACTGTAATATAATTTATGCCTGTTGTTTCGGGGAAAAAGCAGCATTTACGTACATTGATTTCAATGCATGCATCTTTTGGATTGATTTCTCTGAAATTTACATAAATTTCCGTAGTCTTTTCATTAACAATTGCATACCAACGGTATAATGTATCTTCGGGATTTGGTCTTTTGTAGGCTTCCGGAAAAATCCATGTTTTGAAGCCGTATTCGTGTATTTCATCGGAATAAAGCTGCTCCATGGAACTTGCTTCGTAGGCGGACTTTCCGTTTATATACACATCTCCCGTATGAACCTTATAGTCTTTTGGATATACAAACCAGTCTCCGAACAACTCATCACTGTAAGGATTGAATTCGCCAAACAAAGTATTGTCTATAACCGTCTTATACACAGTTGAGTCTACGTTTTCCCAATCAGTAATTACTTCTGAGCCTGTAATTACAACATGCTCGCCTTGTGCGGCAATATAACTTATTCCGTAACTTTCGCTTGAGCCTCCAAAACGTGGCTTAACCCATTCACGGTAAATACCTTCGTGTACAAAACAAGTGTCTCCCGCCGTCATAATACTTGCCGCTTTGCCAATTGTGAGAAACGGCATATCCTCGCTTCCGCAATTAAAATCACTTCCGCTTTTTGAAACGTGATAAATCATATTTTACTCCTTAATTAAATGTTCGACAACAGCTTGTAGCTGTCCTTCAAAGCAGGATAAAGTTCCTTGTAAACGCCGTAATACTTTATATATTTGCCATGACTGCAAGCGTCGGGAAGTGTCTTGTTCTTTTCTTTGATGCACAGATTACAGCCTTCCTCAACCGACTTGTAAACGCCTCCTGCAACACCGCCGAGGATTGCAGCACCAAGCGCCGCAGACTCATCATTTTCAAGAGTTGCAATTTCCATGTTGTATACATCGCTTATAACCTTCTGCCAGAACTTGCTTTTTCCTCCGCCTCCGCATAGAATCATGCTGTTCATTTCGATGCCGTAATCACGCAAAACATCAAGACAGTTGTACAGAGCAAGGGTGACGCCCTCTATTACCGAGCGTGCCATGTGCATCTTTGTGTGCATTGCGGACAGACCTAAGAATACACCTCTTGCATTCGAGTCAAGAATAGGCGTTCTTTCCCCCATAAGATAGGGAAGATATATAAGCTTTTCGCTTCCGATGGGAAGCTTTTCACATTCAGCATCTATTTCCTTGTAGGAATACTCTTTTGCAATGTTGTTTCTGAACCAGTTAAGCGAGAGACCTGCCGCCTGAGTGATAGCAAGCACATGCCATGTTCCCGGAACTGCTGCACAAAAAGCATTAAATCTTCCTTTGTCATCACAAGTTGGCTTTGGGGTTGGTGCAAATATTACGCCGCTTGTTCCGAGTGTGGTAAAAGCCTTGCCGACACTGCATACACCGCATCCAACTGCTGCACAAGCGTTGTCGCCGCCGCCCCCGGCAACGGGAATACCTGCACTGATTCCGCATACTTTGCTTGCTTCGTCTGTAACATATCCCGTAACATCGGGGCTTTCATATACTTTTCCTAGAAGCGACATATCTATATCAAGTGCTTTGCATACTTCCTCACTCCAATTACGGGTGTTGATGTCAAGTAACTGCATACCTGAAGCATCCGAAGCCTCTGTTGCATATTCACCCGTCAGCATAAAGCGGATGTAATCCTTGGCGAGAAGGATGTGACAGCATTTTTTATAGTTTTCAGGCTCGTGCTTTCTCACCCAAAGTATTTTTGATGCTGTGAGTGCAGGAATTGCTTTGTTGCCTGTGATTTTAACGAGCTGACTGAGTCCTACAGCATTTTCAATATCCTGACATTCCTCACCCGTTCTCTGGTCGCACCAGAGAATTGCAGGACGTATCACATTATTGTTTTCATCAAGCATAACAAGTGAATGCATTTGTCCCGAAAGACCGATGCCGGCAATTTCTCCGCCGACAGCTTTTTTTGAAAGCTCAGAAAGGACTATCTTGCAAGCAGTCCACCAGTCCTCTGGATTTTCTTCCGCCCAGCCGTTTTGCGGTTGAAGCATCCTGTATTCTTCAAGGTGGGAGGCAATTTCCTTGCCGTCTGTGTCAAAGAGCACGCCTTTAGTACCGGAAGTTCCTACGTCAATGCCTATAATGTACTTCATTTTGTCCTCACATTCCAAACATAATCTCGTTCATTACGTTTTCAAGATATTCCTGTCTGCCGCTGATATTAGACTTAACATCGCCTAATTTAAGAGCGTACTGTTCAAGCTCTGCCATTGTAGCTGTTCCTTCAACTATCTTCTTTCCGATACCGTCATTATAGCTTGAATATCGGTTCTTGATAAATTCATCTATTCTGCCGTCTTTAATAATTTTATCAGCCATTTTTAAGCCGAGGGCATATGCATCCATACCCGAAATATATGATAGGAAAATGTCCTCATAAGTGTTTGAGCCTCTGCGAGTTTTTGCATCAAAGTTCAGACCGCCCTTTGTAAATCCGCCGGCTCTGAGAACCTCAAGCATGCAAAGTGTTGTGTCATAAACGTTAGTGGGGAACTGGTCGGTGTCCCAGCCGAGAAGCATGTCACCCTGATTTGCATCAATTGAACCGAACGCACCGTTTGTACGTGCAACACAAAGCTCATGGTTAAAGGTGTGACCTGCGAGTGTTGCGTGGTTTGCTTCAATGTTGAGCTTGAAATCCTTGTCAAGATCGTATTTTCTGAGGAATGAAAGAACCGTTGCACTGTCAAAGTCGTACTGATGCTTTGTGGGCTCTTTGGGTTTGGGCTCAATGTAGAAGTCACCCTTAAAGCCGATTGAACGTGCATAATCAACAGCCATCCTCATAAGACGTGCCATGTTGCCCTGTTCAAGTGCCATGTCTGTGTTGAGAAGGGTTTCGTAGCCCTCTCTGCCGCCCCAGAATACGTAGCCTTCGCCTCCAAGCTCGGTTGTAATTTCAATAGCCTTTTTAATCTGTGCCGCTGCAAATGCGAAAACATCAGCGTTTGGTGCCGTTCCCGCACCGTGCATGTATCTTTTGTTGCCAAAGCAGTTTGCCGTACCCCAGAGAACCTTTTTGTTGTATTCTCTCATAAGCTTTTTAAGAAGTGCGGTGATTTCATCAAGTCTTTCATTGGTTTCTTTGAGCTTGTCAGCCTCGGGAGCTATATCTCTGTCGTGGAAGCAGAAATAGTCAATATCAAGCTTTTCCATAAGTTCAAAAGCAGCGTATGCCTTGTTTTTTGCAATATCCATGGGATTTGAAGCACCGTAGCTTTTGATAATTGTTTCACCGCCGAACATATCCGTACCGCCTGCACACATGGTATGCCAATAGGACATGGCAAATCTCAACTGCTCACGCATAGTCTTGCCGCCGATAACCTCATCGGGATTGTAGAAACGGAATGCAAAGGGTGAAGATGCTTGCTTTCCCTCATATCTGATTTTACCTATTTCTTTAAAGAATTCCATTTATATTTCCTCCGTAATTAATTATTTCTATGCTAATTGTATCATATTTTTCTTGACAAATCATGCCAATTTATGTACAATGGTAGACAGAATTTAACTTCTTTATTTTGGAGGCGGTTATGTTTTACGAATCCAAGAATTCGTTGTGCGGTAATCTTATTAAGTTTGAAAGCAACGAAGATTTCTCGTTTCCGCCCCATCTTCACTCCAGCTTTGAATTGGTTGTTGTTAGAGAGGGCATAATGGAAATAACAGTGGACAAAAAGCAATATACGGTGTCCGAAGGAAATGCACTTTTGATATTTCCAAATGAAGTACACTCTTTGAACACCCACAAGCACAGCAGTCACTTTCTGTGTATATTTTCCGAAAAACTTGTGCAGGCTTATAGCCATATATTTAGTTCAAAACGACCGAAGAACCACATGTTTATGCTCGATGAGCTTTATATAACAATGCTTGAAGAGCTTTGCAACTGCGATGATTTGTTGAGAATAAAAGGTGTGCTTTACTATCTTTGTTCTATTTTCAATGAGAAAGCAGAGTATTCCGAAAAGCCTAAAGAAAAGGATGATTTGTTGTTCTCAATATTCAAATTTGTTGAGGCAAATTATAATAAGGACTGTTCTCTTGAGGCTTTGGCAAGTGAAACCTCCTATCATAGCGTGTATCTTTCGCGATTCTTCAAAAAATGTACGGACATAACATATACAGACTATGTGAACAGATACCGTATTAATGAAGCAGAATATATTTTGAAAAATACCGATAGAGCCATACTTCAGACTGCTTATGATTGCGGCTTTGACTCACTTCGCAGCTTTAACCGCAATTTTAAGCTTGTTACAGGTATGACTCCAAGCGAATACCGTCATAATTCATAACGGAGGTATGTTACATGAAAATTCTTTTTGTCCGTCACGGTGCACCGAATTATAAAGATGATTGTCTTACCCCTTTGGGACACGCTCAGGCAGAAGCAGCGGCAGATAGACTTAAAGACGAAAGAATAGATTTCTTTTATGCTTCTTCCTGCGGCAGAGCATATGAAACGGCGGTACATATTGCAAACAGACACGGTAAGGAAGTCGAAAAACTGGACTTTATGCGTGAAATACAATGGGGACCCAAAGGCGGGAATCCTCATGTTGACTACAACCCTTGGATGAAGGTATCGGAAATGATAACCAACGGCGATTCGGTAATGAATCCTGACTGGGCGGAATCTGAAACGTATAAGGATAATTTTGTTTCCGAAAGAGTTAATCTTGTGGCGGAAAGCTTTGATAAGTGGTTGTCCGAATTTGGATACGAAAGATGCGGCGAGTATTATAAGGTTACAAAAGAGAATAAAAATGCAGTCCTTCTTGCAAGCCACGGCGGCTCGTCAAGCTCAGTCTTTTCACACATTTTCAATATTCCGTTTACTGCTGTAATCTCCATGTTCAGAATTAATTTTACAAGTATTACAGAGGTTGTTTTTGAAGGAAGCAAAGGAGATATAATTGTTCCGAAACTGAACTTGTTCAATGATGCAAGACATATTGAAAATGTAGATGCTGAAATAAAATTTGAAATGTAAATTAAGGAGAGCGCTATGAAAATCGGTTTACTCAACGAAATGTTAAAGGTTAACCTTGAAGGAGTAACCTTTGAAAACACTGAATCAGAGGTCGCTTTGAAGGAAAGCGGAAATCCTGCATGTGGCAGTGCTTTATCAATTGAATGGCAGACAGTAAGAAATATGCCAATATCGGTAAAGCTGAGGCTTGAAAAGGAAAGCTTTGTTGACAGAGCGGTAATAACGGTATCTAAGGAAACTTTGCTGACTAAAGTTGTGTTAAAGGACAGTAAAAATACACTTTATTCTTACTGCGCCGAAACCGGCACAATAATAACCTGCGACAAAATTGTTCTTGAAGCGGGTAGTGTTACAGACAATCTTGAAATTGTATTTGTAGGTGATTTTTCCAATATCGAAATTGAAGACATCCGTCTTTACGGCGCTCTTGAGGAGAGTGTCAATGTTTTTCCGATACCAAATGAATGTAAACTGACAGACGGCACTTTAGATGTTGAATTTTTCGACAGCTGTCAGTGTGATGATGAATTGTCAGATAAGGCGGTAAAGGTACTGTGTGAAAAGTATTATGAGCTTTGCGGCGTTAAGATTAAAAAGGTCACCGCAGGTGCTAAAATATCCTTTGTCAAAGATGAAAATATTAAAGAAGACGGATATAAGCTTATTGTTGATGATACCGGTGCAAAGATTTGTGCTTCTAATGTACGCGGTTTTGTAATTGGTGCTGAAAGCTTTATTAAGCTGGTTAAGGACGGAAAGGTGGCAAAAGCCGAAATTGCTGATGAGCCTTTCTGTAAATTCAGAGGTGTGCATCTCTACATTCCTGCATATGAAGACCTTGAATTTACAAAACGACTTGTAAAATATATGATTTCACCTCTCGGGTATAATAATATAATTTTCAATATAGCTGGTGGCATGGAATACGAATCACATCCCGAAATCAATGATGCTGTTTGCCATGCAATGGATATGTATAATCAGGGCAAGTGGCCGCTGTTCCCGTTTGGTTCTGTTGCAGGCGGCAGGTATCTTAAAAAAGACACAATCAGAGAGCTTCTTGATTATATAAGAAGCTTCGGTATATCCATTATTCCCGAAATACAGAGTCTTGGTCATGTTCAGTATCTGACGCAGGCATTCCCTGAAATTGCCGAGATTGACCCCGAAGCCGAAAAGAAAAAAATTGACACACGTGCCGAGGACGCAAAGCCAAGCGAATTCTATTATCATTCATATTGTCCTTCAAATCCTAAGTCTTATGAGATAATGTATGACATAATTGATGAGGTTGTAGACCTGTTCAAGCCTGAAGAATATGTGCATATGGGACATGATGAGGTTTATCAGCTGGGTGTGTGCCCAAAGTGTAAAGGCAAAGACCCTGCAATTCTCTACCGTGACGATGTTATGAAGCTGTATAACCACCTGAAGCAAAAGGGCATGAAGATGATACTGTGGGCGGATATGATACAGCCTGTGACGCATTATGCATCCCGTCCTGCAATTGATATGCTTCCAAAGGACATACTATTGCTGGATTTTGTATGGTATTTCTGGCTTGATGAGGATATCGAGCTTAACCTTACCGAAAAAGGCTATACCGTGGGTATCGGAAACCTGTATTCCAGCCATTTTCCAAGATATGAAAGCAGAATAAGACATGATGGCGTAATTGGCGGACAGATTTCTACATGGACACCAACCTGTGAAGAAAAAATCCAGAAAGAAGGCAAGTTCTTTGACATTGCATATACTGCAAACATGCTTTGGTCAAAGGATTATATGGGTGAGTACAGACTTACCTATGACAGAATTATTTCTCGTTTAATGCCGTATTACAGACAAAGTATCAAGGGAGTAAAATATCCTTCACTTACCGAAAACGCTGTTTCTCAAACAATTATTGAAAACAAGATAACGTTTCCTCCGGAAAGTGATGTAAAGCAGGTTAGTTGCTTTGATGTAAACGACAGCTTTGACAGTATTATCTTCTGCCATACGGAACTGAATTTGTTGACAAAAATGCCATGGGCGGTTTGTCCTGTAGTTGCAGAATATATTCTGACATATGATGACGGCACAACTGACTCTGTTCCGGTAACTTCAAGCGGAAATATTGCTTATTGGAACCGACGACAGAACCAACCGCACAGTCACCAGCTTTACCGTCATAACGGCTATACAGCAGGCTATTATTCTGACGGCGTACATTCAAAGACTGCCGATGGAAGGGATGTTACGACGTATAACCTTGAATATATCCTTCCCAAAGAGAAAAAACTCAAAAAAGTTGAGCTTAAACAAAATGCCGAACATAATACAAACGTTTTCCTTTGTAAGGCTGTTGGCGTGAAAAAGTCAATTATGTAAATGAAATAACCCTGCACGGTTTCAGTGAACCAAGCAGGGCTTTGTTATTGTTTTCTGAAAGCTGATGGAGAAATATCGTGGTGCTTTTTAAAAGCATTTGAAAAATAGTACACGTCGTCAAAACCGCACCTGTGGGCAATTTCACGAACCCCGTAGCTTGTACCTCTAAGCAGTTGTCGAGCCTTTTTCATACGTTCGTTTGTTATGTACATACCCACGGAAAAGCCCGTTTTACGCCTGAAGCGGTGATTGAGTGTTGAGGGATTTGTGCTTGCCGCTTTGCTGATGTCAGAAACAGAAATTTTCTCGGAAATATGATTTGAAATATAGTTGTGTGCCGCAGACAAAATATTGTCATTTTCTATGATAAAAGCCTCGTCTTGTTTTTCGGGATTGTTTTCGCATATTATCTGGAGCATAATATCGTTAAGCAGATGGTTTTTGTACCTTGAATGAAAGTCCTCATCACTGTCAAGAAGCTTTTCAAGAGCACAAATGCTTGAAATGAAACGTTCTTTGTCCTTAAATGATATTTTGCCGAAAGGAAGCTCATATTCAAATTTGCAGCTTTCATTGACGGCAAATTTGATGTATACAAAAACGATGGGACTTGAAACACTTCTGATAAAGTGGAGGTAATTTGGTAAAATTACACAGTCGCCTTGTGTTATTGTTTCTGAAACCCCGCCGTCTATCTTCAAATCAAAAATTCCTTCTTTCAGAAAAAAGAGAGCGTGTGTTGGCTGTTTACCGTCAGTCATGTCAAATTGATTTCTTTTACTGATTTTAGATTCTATAATTTTAAAAGGATATTCCACGATTATCACCGCCGATGTTGTTGGATTTTATAAATATAATTTTAGCATATTACATTGCATTTGTCAAATATACGCTGTAAAATATAATTGAAATCCAAAGGAGGAAAGATATATGAAAAGTTTTGAGCTTGAAATTTCAAAGATATATGAATGTGACGTCCTTGTCTGCGGAGGAGGGGTCGCAGGCTTTGCGGCTGCGGTGTCTGCCGCAAGAAACGGAGCAAGTGTTATACTTACAGAAAGCGGCGGTTTTCTTGGAGGTACAGCGACAAAGGGACTTGTTGGACCTTTTATGACCTGTTACGATTCACAGGGCAATCAGCAAATTATAAAGGGCTTGTTTGAAGAGCTTGTTCAAAGAATGATTGCAGACGGCGGTGCAATAGACCATAAGCTGTGTCACGGCGGTGACTCAAGAAGCGGTTATAGGCTTGCAGGTCATATAGGAGTAACACCTTTTAACGTTGAGTGCTTAAAGAGAGTTACCGAGCAGATGTGCATTGAAGCAGGTGTAAAGCTTTTGTATCATACTACTGTTATTGGTTGCGACATAGAAGAAAACATAATTAAAACTGTTTATGCAGCTGACAGCGAAAAAGCCGTTGGAATAAATGCAAAAATGTTTATAGATGCAACAGGTAACGCATCCCTTACTGCAAAGGCAGGCGGTGAAACAATGCGCGGTGATGAGCAGGGAATGGTACAGACTGCTTCCATGTTCTTCACCATTTCAGGTGTTGATAAGCACAAGCTTGA
>JAZNIM010000101.1:0-3259 GCA_045577475.1 Eubacteriales bacterium
TGTGAAGATTTTGGGTGTGGTTGGGAAATATAAAAGTAAACAGGCGCCCGTCTGCGGACGCTTGTTTACTTATGCTTATTTTATTGTTCTTTATTTTACAGTTGTGCAAACAACAACGTTGGTGCGATGTTTGGTGTAATAAATATCATCTGTTGAGAGTATAATCTTTGAAAAAATATCAATATTATTCTTCTATTACTCCAAAGAAATTTCTAATACGCTTTAACAATAACGGACGTATTTCTGTTTGATTTCTATAACATCATATTTACTTCCTTAAATTACATTGTTTGTTGAATTATTCCATAAAAGCCAAACATCGGTCAAGGGGATTTCAGTGTTTATAATCCAATAATAAACGCAAAATGCGACTATTTTGCATTTATTGCCATCAATTTGCATTTACAAAGTATGCCGTAGACGGTAAAATAGTACACGGATGGTTACGCTGTTATTGGTGTGATTGGCTGAAAATATTTTTGTCGGGAGGATAGAATGATGAAATTTAAAAAGCTGTTTATATCGGCTCTTGCGGCATCTATTGCTTTTACACTGGCTTCATGTACCGAGCAGAAAAGTGAAGGTACTCAGACTGTTATTGAAAAAGAGGAAGACTATCTTTCTCACATTCTTGTGGAAGATTATGAAGGCTACAATTTCAGAATACTGTCAAGAAAAGGTATGAGCCGTGACCAGTATGTTGAGGAAGAAACAGGCGACATTATAAATGATTCGGTATTCAAGCGAAACGAGTATGTAAAATCATTGTTCAACATTGATATTACTGCTACTGAAACAACGGTCGGCGGATATGAAACGGAGGCTCTCAGCAGTATTCTTGCGGGAGATGACCAGTATGATATGATTTTGCCCCACTCTAACGCCGCTTTTTCTTATGCGATTCAGCACACTCTTATTAACTATAATGATGTGGAAACAATACATCTTGATAAGCCTTGGTGGTCGCAGGATATTATTGAAAGCTGTAACGTAAATAACCATCTGTATGTGCTTGACGGAGATATAGCCACTCACAGGCTGGAATATGCCATGACAATGTTCTTTAACAAGACTATATTTGATGAGCTTGGAATGGGATACCCCTATGAAATGGTTCTTGACGGAGAATGGACTTTTGACGAGTTTGCAAAGCTTGTGAAAAAAGGCTCGAAAGACCTTAACGGTGACGGTGTAATGACACCTGAAAACGACAGATACGGCTTTTATTCCTCCTGCTGGCAATCTCCTATTACAGTTCTTTATGCAGGCGGACAGCGTATTTATAACAAGGACGCAAAAGGCGTTCCGCAGCTTACGCTTAACAATTCAAGAACCGTTGACGTGTTTTCAAAGTATTTTGACCTTATAGATTCCGATGATGTTTTTGTCAGCACATCTGAGGTAAGCAACGGTTACGGCGGAAAATATTCGGGAGAGCATCTTTTTACATCGGGAAGAGCACTGTTTTTTGACTCAACGCTCGGCTCTGCAAGAGGTATGAGATCCATGACAGATGATTTTGGTATTGTTCCGTTCCCCAAGTTTGAAAAAGAAGATGACTATGCAACCACAATTAACGGTCATGCAAGTCTTGTACTTATGCCTATAACGGTAGAGGACGAGAACAGAACAGGCAACATTATGGAAGCTCTGTGTGCTGTCGGCTCAAAAGAGGTTATTCCTGCTTTTTATGATGTGTCACTGAAAACAAAGTTTGCCCGTGACGAGGAGTCGGAGCAAATGATAGACATAGTTAAGGACTCCATTGTTTATGACCTTGGATATGTTTCGGGAAATACATTCCAGTTTGTTGGAAGAACACTTCTTTATAATGGCGGTGATTTTTCCTCTCATTATGCGGCACATGAAAGTGCGGCACTGACCAAGCTTAAGGAGTTTAACAAGGCTTACGGTAACATAGGTTAGCTTTTTTTATGAGTGATTATGGCAGCGGAGTTTGTTTCTGCTGCCATTTTTGTAAAATATTTCCAATAAAACACAATCATGTTTGCTTGCTTGTATAACCGAATTTACCTGCTGTTAACTCAGCAAATATGCCATTTCCGAGGGATTGTGGAATTTGTGGCAATGAATGTATTTCAAGAAAAAACAGAAATATATTTAGCAAAATGATGAAAGAATACAGCAAAATGCGACTATTTTACATTAATCAGTACCGATTTACATTTACATACTTAGCATAATGATGTAAAATGATTGAAAATAGAAAAAGCGCCTTTATGCAAAGTGATTCTTAACAGGCAGTGCAAAAGGAGGAGTAAGAAGTGTCAAAGAAAGAGTATGTAAGCCCCAAAATTGAAACCCACAGCGTTTCATCAACAGATATTCTTGTCGGAAGCGATGTGCTGATTGACGGCTCAGAACTGTTCGGTGATGAGTAAGGCAAATAAAAAAGAAAATATAAATTAAAACTTTTAGGAGTGAAAAAAATGAAACGGTATTTATCTTTATTGCTTACAATGGTTATTGCAATGTCATGTGTGTCTTTTGCGGCACCTGTACCTGTTGCAACTGTTGAAACGGTGACGGAAACTGAAACACAAGCCGTACCCGAAGAAAACGTGCCTCAGGTAGAAGTTATGGCAGAACAGCCTTCTAATGTGCTCTTTTATGAAGACTTTGAAGGCTTTGACTTGAAGCGTATTTACAGCCTTACACCTTCATACCGTAAGGACGGTGTGACAGCTACTGTAGCAACAACCTGGAACGGTGTTGCAGATGCTAACTGGAACATCATTGAAGAAAACGGCGATAAGGTGCTTCACATCAATCAGGCTAACGGAACAGCTAATAACGTGGGCTTTGATATTCAGAATCTTAATATTGCAGACCCCGGTGTTTATACGCTGTCCTATCAGTTTAAGCAGGTTCTCGGAGAAAATGCAACGGGTGTTGACGCACTGTGGGGCGGAAGCGGAAGTTCAGGCTGGTTCCAGTATGCTTTATATGACAGAACAGCAGGTGCCGCAGTTGCTTTCAGCCCTCAGATTCCTGCTATTCCCACAAAATATGCAACAGATAACATGGGCAAGTGGTATGATGTAGAGTATCAGTACATTGTGAAGGATACAGGAAACGGAACAAGAAGCTTTCTTGCAAAGAACAGCCTTAACGGCTGGGTAGGTACTGCAAGTACAATTCCTGCAAATCATCAGCTCAGCAGAGTAAGACACTACCATTTCTTCCAGCCTAACAACAGTGCAACAGTAGGCAATCTTTATATTGATAACTTCAAACT
>JAZNIM010000102.1:0-15788 GCA_045577475.1 Eubacteriales bacterium
ACCTGAAATCCGTAAGGATTTAGTTTCCCGATGAGTGGAGCGTTTTTGGTTTCTTTTGAGGCGGGTCAAAAGAAACTCGGAGTCCGCAGACTCCGAAACCCCTGCGATACAAAATGTAACTTAATAAAAAAATAGCAGTACAAAAGCCCCTTCCATAAAACCATTCACGAATTTTGCATAATACGAGGCTGTATCAAACCGCTTTGATACAGCCCCGTTATCATTTCATTTATGCACGATTCTTTTCAATCTGCTCCTGAAGCATCATATCCTTGACCTTCATAAGTCGGGTTATGGTGCTTCTTTCGCTTTCATCAAGCTTCATTGTTATATACTTGATTGTATCTGTATACTGAGGTATAAGCACATGCTCAAGAGCATTTACACGTCTGCGTGTTTTTTCAATTTCCGCCGACATCATCTGGCAGGATTTTTCAATTTCAGCAAGACGCACCATCTTCTCGAACACTTTGCCAAGTGACTCAACTGCATCGTCAAGGTCACCTGACGTAAAGCCGAAGCCGTAGGAATAAGCATCACTGTCATTTGCCGAACGCTTTGTAATATCAAACACGGGAATATTTACGCTCATGACATTCTTGCTTGTTACCTCAAGCTGAAGCTCTTGCTTTGGAAGCATCAGTGACACATCAAGTGCCTGTCCCTGCATTACACTTCTTGCAACGGATATGTGCTTATTTGCTTCAAGTATAGCTTCTTCAACCTCTCGTCTTAACGCCTTGTTTTCACGAACCATATCGAGAAAGCGGCGCATAAGCTCATCACGCTTATCTTTAAGCAGCTTATGACCGCGGCGTGCGGTAACAAGCTTCTTTTTGAGGTTTGTAAGCTCCATTCGGGTGGGATTGACATTCATTATTGCCATTATTCTTCACTCCCGACGTTACTTTTTATCATAGTACATATCAAGGAACTTATCGCTGATACGTTTAAGCTCGCTTCTGGGAAGAATTCTGAGAAGCTCCCAGCCTATATCAAGGGTTTCCTCAATGCTTCTGTCCGCATCATAGCCCTGTGAAACGTACTTCTTTTCAAACTCGTCCGCAAACTTTGCATACAGCTTGTCAATATCCGTAAGTGCCGATTCACCAAGGATTACCATAAGCTCCTTAGCATCCTTACCTCTTGCATAAGCCGAGAAAAGCTGGTTCATTGTATTGCTGTGGTCAGCTCTTGTTTTTCCCTCGCCTATACCCTTATCCTTAAGTCTTGAAAGCGAGGGAAGTACGTTGATGGGAGGTGTAATTCCCTTTCTGTACAAATCTCTTGCAAGAATTATCTGACCTTCTGTAATATATCCCGTAAGGTCAGGGATGGGGTGGGTTTTATCTTCTTCGGGCATGGTGAGAATGGGTATCATTGTAATAGAGCCGTTCTTACCCTGCTGTCGACCTGCTCTTTCATATATTGAAGCAAGGTCTGTATACATATAACCGGGATAGCCGCGGCGTCCGGGAACTTCCTTACGTGCCGCAGAAACTTCACGCAATGCATCCGCATAGTTTGTAATATCCGTAAGGATAACAAGCACATGCATATTCTTTTCAAACGCAAGGTACTCTGCCGCAGTAAGTGCCATTTTAGGTGTGGCAATACGCTCAATGGCGGGGTCATTTGCAAGGTTAATAAAGAGAACGGTTCTGTCAATAGCACCTGTTTCGGTGAAGGTCTGAACAAAGTAGTTTGATTCCTCAAAGGTAATACCCATTGCCGCAAAAACAACGGCGAACTGTTCATCCGTACCTCTTACCTTTGCCTGTCTTGCAATCTGTGCTGCAAGATTTGCATGAGGAAGACCCGATGCCGAGAAAATCGGCAGCTTCTGACCTCGTACCAGTGTGTTAAGACCGTCAATAGCGGAAATACCCGTCTGGATAAATTCCTGAGGATAATTTCTTGCCGCAGGATTTATGGGGCTTCCGTTTACATCCATTCTCATATCGGGAATAATTTCGGGACCGTCGTCGATAGGTCTTCCAAGACCGTCAAAAACTCGACCCAGCATATCCTCGGAAACACCAAGCTCCATCTGTCTGCCAAGGAACTTTACGGTGCTGTTGGAAAGATTGATACCCGTTGAGCTTTCAAAAAGCTGTACCAGGGCATTGCTTCCGTTGATTTCAAGAACACGGCATCTTCTCTTTTCGCCGTTTTCAAGCTCGATTTCACCAAGCTCGTTATAGGTTACTCCTTCAACGTCACGCACAAGCATCAGAGGTCCTGATACTTCTTCAATTGTTCTGTACTGCTTTGGCATCAGAATTCCTCCTTTACAATAGCTGTCTGCATCTGCTTTTCAATTTCGGTGCAGATTTTTTCGTATTCCGTCTTAATATCCTTTTCCTCAACGTACTTAAATCTACCGATCTGCTCACGTACTGCAAGAGAGGATATCTTTTCAATATTTCCTCCCACAGGAAGTATGCTGTCAGCCGCATCGTGGAATTTAAGGATAAGACGCATCATGAGAAGCTGCTTTTCAAGGCTTGTATATGTGTCGACCTCATGGAAAGCAAGCTGGTGCAAAAAGTCCTCACGGATGCTTCTTGCAGTTTCCATTTTAAGTCTGTCGGAAGCTGAAAGTGCATCCATACCAACGAGCTTTACGATTTCGTCAAGCTCTGCTTCCTCCTGCAAAAGTCCCATCATTCTGCCTCGCAAATCCATCCAGTCCTCGCTTACGTTGGTTTTAAACCAATCGGTAAGCAAATCAAGATACAGCGAGTAGCTTGTCAGCCAGTTGATTGCAGGGAAATGACGCTTATATGCAAGGTTTGCATCAAGTCCCCAGAACACCTTTACAATTCTCAGCGTTGCCTGAGAAACGGGTTCTGAAATATCACCGCCTGGAGGAGATACCGCACCGATTGCACTCAGTGCTCCCTCTCTGCCTTCGCTTCCGAGAGAAATAACACGTCCTGCTCTTTCATAGAACTGTGCAAGACGGCTTCCGAGGTATGCGGGATAGCCTTCTTCACCGGGCATTTCTTCAAGTCGACCCGACATTTCACGAAGTGCCTCTGCCCATCTTGAGGTAGAGTCCGCCATAAGTGCTACGGAATAGCCCATATCTCTGAAATATTCCGCAATTGTAATACCTGTATAAATAGAAGCTTCACGTGCCGCAACAGGCATATCCGAGGTGTTTGCAATAAGCACCGTTCTTTCCATAAGGGATTTACCCGTATGGGGGTCAATAAGCTCAGGGAACTCATTAAGAACGTCTGTCATTTCGTTGCCACGCTCACCGCAGCCGATATATACAACTATATCTGCCTCAGCCCACTTTGCAAGCTGGTGCTGTGTAACCGTCTTACCGCTTCCGAAAGGACCGGGAATTGCCGCAACGCCGCCCTTTGCAATGGGGAACATTGTATCAACAACTCTCTGACCTGTTATCAGAGGCTTATCGGGGGAAAGCTTTTTTGCATAAGGTCTGCCACGTCTTACAGGCCACTTCTGCATAAGGCTCATGTTATAGCTGCCTTTTTCCGTCTTTACAACGCAAACGGTATCATTTACATGAAATTCCCCTTCATCAATCTTTTCAACAGTACCCTCAACGCCGTAGGGAACCATGATTTTATGAAGCACAACATCAGTTTCCTGAACCGTTCCTACTACGTCACCTGCTACAACCTTATCCCCTGCCTTAACGCTTGGGGTAAACTTCCAGACAAGCTCTCTTTTAAGGGAAGCAACCTCAACACCTCTTGCAAGGTTATTGCCCGACACCTTCATGATGTCGTCAAGAGGTCTTTGAATACCGTCAAAAATACTTCCTATAAGACCGGGACCAAGCTCTACACTGAGAGGAGCACCCGTTGATTCAACAGGCTCACCCGTACCAAGTCCGCTGGTTTCCTCATAAACCTGCACCGATGCTTTGTCACCGTGCATTTCAATTATTTCGCCAATCAAACGCTTATCGCTTACACGAACCACGTCAAACATATTTGCGTCACGCATTCCCTCGGCAATTACCAGAGGACCTGACACCTTTAATATTTTTCCGATTGCCATTTTTTTACCTCTCAAAATGGATTTTTAATGGTTAAGATATAATATCCGAGCCAACCGCCTTTTCAACGGAAACGCTCACGTTTTTCATTCCTATTCCCGTATTGCCCTTAACGCCTGGTATGGGAATAATTGCAGGCAGAGGCATATCACGGTAGTGCTCAACCTCCTCACCCAAAAGCTCAAACAGCGCCTCTGTAACATAGATTACGCCATAGCCGCCCTTTGCAAGCTCACGCAGTGTCTTTGAAGCCTCAGCCTCATCCTCGCATGGAAATATGCCGATTCCAAGGGATGCAAAGCCGTAAATGCTGTCTTTATCGCCTATAACCGCCATTTTATACATACAGTTTACGCACCCTTTCCCTGATTATTTCCGTCGGCATACCGTTCTTTTTACAGGACAGAATTATTCTCACCGTCTTAACCTCGTTTTCAACTGCAAAGTAGTACGCCGCAAGGGGAGCAATTCCCAAACAGTGATATTTTGCATCCTTCACGCTGTCAATAAGAATATCGTCCATTTCCTTTTCAAACGCCGCATAGCTTTTTCCTATGCACTCATGAAGCCTTCCGAGATTCAGCATTTTTACGTATTCCGTAAGTGCCGCCTCACCTTCAAGTGCCGCATCCGCAAGTCTGTCTGCATCAAGAATATCACAATCTGCAAGTGCAGACCTTGTAAATTCCCTGTCCTTACCCGTTTTCATACAGCGAAGGGCAATTTTCACATCATAAAGTGCCGTCATTTTATTGGCAAGACTTATTGAAAAGTCATCCTTGCTTTCTTTTGCAAGTCTGAGTGTCATTTCAAGACATGCCTTATCAAGAACAATGTCGCAAAGCTGACCGTCAAGAGTTGTTGTCAGCACCTCATATGCCTTTTCAACCGTAGCCTTAAATGCATCGGGGAGCTTGTCAAACTGCTTTTCGCTTACTGCCTTTACAACAACATCCGTATCAATCATACACGGTGTAAGCAAAAGTCCCTCTGTACTTTTGGAAGTAACAAGGCATTTAAGAGCCGCCTTAATGTTATGAAAATCATTTTTTACAATAAGAAAATCAATACACTTTTTATCGGGAGCCGAGGAGTATATAAGCTCAAAGGCTTCCTTTTGCTTTGCCGACAGGATTTTTTCCTCATCGTTTGAAGCAAAATCGCCGTAGCCGCTGTCGGAAAACACCTTCAGGGTTTCGTTATAGTCGGCTGCGGTTATTGCACTTTCAACGGTAGCAGAGGAAAGCAGCTTGTTTTCATTTGACCGTATTCTTGCTACGGCAAATGCATATTCGGTATCCTTCATTCAAAGTACCTCCTATGAAAACAAAATTCTGTTTATCGCATCCTTAACACCGTCTGCGTTTTCCTCGAGAAGTGAAGAAAAGGTGCAGTCAACCCGCATTTCGGGATAGCTTATTACAAATCCGCCGTCTGTTACGATTGTCTTATCCGAAACAGTTATACTTCTGCCTTCGCCGAGCTTTTCGTTAAGCATCTTTTCAAAGCCATCGGGAAGTCTTTTGATATCCTTATCGGAAAGGCTCATGCTTCCCTCGCCTTTAAGTGCGTGCTTCAAAGCAAGGCTTGTGATATAACCGAAGTATTCCTCATCGGAAGCATTACACATTTTTTCAAGAGCAGACTTTGTGCAGTCATCAATAAGAGCACACTTTTTCTCAAGCATCACTCTTTTATATTCAAACATTGCACTTGCTTCGGCTTTGCTTTTTTCGGCAGCACTTTTTGCTTCAAGAAGCTCGGTCTGCTTTTTTACAAGCTCATCAGCCTGAGCCTCTGCTTTTGCCACAATCTCTGCCGCCTTCTGCTTTGCCGACTCAATTACAGCATCGCACTGTGCCTTGTTCTGCTCATTTATTTTTGTAATTATATTTGTAAGTCCGTCCATGGATTTATCTCCAATCACTTATCTGGGAAGACCGTTTACAACGAGGATGGATACGAGAAGTGCAAGAATTGCATATGTTTCAACCATGGCAGACATAGTAATTGCCTTACCGTTCTGGCTGGGGTTCTTTGCAACGATTCCAACACCGGATACAGCCGCTCTTGCCTGTGCAATTGCCGAGAAGTAGCCAACTATCATAATAGGCATACATGCACCGAAATATGCCCAGCCCTGTGCTACTGTTAAGCTTACGGGTGCACCCGACAGAACGCCAAGCTGGCTGAGAACAAGAACTGTTGTAAGAAGTCCGTAAAGACCCTGTGTACCGGGAAGAAGCTGAAGAACAAGCACCTTACTGAACTTTGAAGGATCCTCTGCAACAACGCCTGCTGCCGCTTCACCAACCATGCCTACGCCTCGCGCCGAGCCTATACCTGCTACCAATGCAGCGAGAACTGCGCCTATAATTGCTATTGCCATACCTGAATTAAACATTATCGTTTTCCTCCTTGAATTTAAAGAATTTTGTATTGAATTTTAAAGGCTGGAAGGCTCTGCCTCCGCCCTCATAAAACTTTGAAAACAGTTCAACGAACTGAAGTCTGTTTGTGTGAACATATGCACCAAGAACATTTATCGCCATATTAAGTGTATGTCCCACGATAAACACAACCGTCAGAAGTATACCCTTGAGAACGGGATTTTCAACCATGGAACCCATCATATTTACAACCGATGCTATACTTCCCGTAGCAAGTCCCAGAGCAAGCAGTCTTGAATAGGACAGAATATCCGACAGATACCCGGATGCTATATTATAAAGTCCGTAAAGACCGCCTCCGAGACGTGCCAGAATATTCTTTGACGAGCGTGAATTTGTCAGCACTATAAGCACAACGCCTGCTATTGCAAGATACTTTGCTATTTCCATTACAACAGGCGGGATACCCGGTGCAAGAATACTTCCTGCAAGAGGAGCTGCACCCAAAACCGTCATCATAATAGGTACAGTATCAAATATCGCACTCACCTTATCCCCTTGCCTCCATTGCATTACACCGAATACAATAAGACCCAAGAACAGGTGGCATATACCGATTATGAATGAGAACAGCAAAAGCTTTATCGGGTCTTTTATGGGTTCAAACCACAGTGCAAGGCTTGGAGCTGTTTCGTAGCCCAAGAAGTTTGTACAGATAACCCCTACTATATCGCCGAACCAGCTTCCGAACAGAGCACCCCAGATTGTAGTTGAAATACCGCAATAGAAAAACATTTTCATTGTCCTTCTCATTGAGCCTTCAACTCCTGTTTTCTTCAGGATAAACCATGTGCCGAGTGTCATCAGTACACCGTACCCTGCATCCGACAGCATCATGCCGAACAGCAGATAGTAGAAAAATGCCATAACCCCCGACGGGTCTATATCATGCTTACCGGGAAGTGCGTACATCTCGGTAATTCCCTCAACAGGCTCGGCAAATCCGCCGTTTGAAAGTACCACCGGAATGTCCTCATCATTCTCGTCAGGCTCACTGACAACTGCCGCACCGCCCAGCTTTTCCACCGTCTTAATCAGCTTGTCCGAATATTTTTCGGGAACATATCCGCTAAGAACAATTGAGGAATCCGAGAATGCTGCCTTTGAAAGGTTGCTGTACTCATCGTATTTTACGGTGAAGTAATCGTATGCAAACTTCAGCTTTTCAGCCTCATCCTTCATTCCCCGAAGTTTATTTTCGGCATGCTCTACAGCATTTGTCAAGGTCTTGATTTTTTCTTCATATTCATCAATACGCTGTTTAACGGGCTTAGCTGACATCTCTGATGGAGCAGTAAAGCCGATGCTTCTCACCGCACTGACAAGCTCCTTCTCGCAGTCCTTATGGCACAAGAACACAACCGAGGTTATCTCCTTGAGAGCACACACAATCTCCACATCATATTCCTTGATTTCGGGAATGATTTCTGCAAGCTTTGTCAGTATCTTCTCTCTTGTATACTCGCCATTAAGCGTTCCCACAAAGCACACTGCGTTTTCCGTTGAAGCACCTGACATTGGTACATCAAGGCTTTCCCAGATTTTAAGAGAAGAACGTGAGGTTTCGCACCGCACAATTTCCGCCTTATTATCCGCAATGCTCTTTTTCAGCTCATTGATTTTATATGCCGTCTTTACGTAACTATTAACCTCGGCACACATTTTCAGATACTCTTTTTCATCGAGAGCCGTTCTTCCCGAAAACATTCCGCCCGAACAGCTTATTCCGTACTCCGAGAGAGTGTCCATTGCAAGTGACACCTGATTAATACTTGTTTCGTAAACCTGTGCGCTTTCGGATGCGGAAGATGCAAACAGTCTTTCATCCTCTATATCCTTAAGCTCAGCTACTCCCAGTCTTTGAAGACCTTCCATCAAGCTCTTTGCGTTCTGCTGCAATGCCGCCGCCTCAAACTTCAACATTTTCAGCTTTGACAAGCTTTACCACCTCCATATAAGGGTCATACAAAAAAATGCACACAAAAGTGCGCAAGCCTATCCTTAACCTACCAATATATTTATTACTGCATCTACGCTTTCCTTAGACTTTGCAGATGCCTTTTCTGCCATCAAAGCAGCATCCTTTTGTGCTTCTTCTCTCTTTGCTGCAGTGAGAGTCTGTGCATACTCGGTATTCTTTTTATCAAAAAGCAAAACTTCCCCCTGAAGCTTTTCCTTTGCAGCATCAAGAACCGCCTTGGCATCCTTTTCAGCCTGTTCAGTTACTTCCCTTGCCTGCCCTTCTGCTTCTTTAAGCTTATCGGCAGCCTGCTTTTCGGCTTCAAGGATTTTCTCCAACATTTCAGCAGCCATTGACATCCCTCCTTTGATATATATTTAACATTATATACCATTACAGCAATCTATTTGTTAAGCAATTGTAAAATCAAACCCCTTCTTTTTTTACCCAATATATAATTATTGACAAACATTTTTTTAAATGATATAATGTAACATATTTTTTATTATGGGGTAGTTTTTTATGAACGGGCATTGCTACATTTTTTCTGCAGGCGACTTACTTACAAATCCGCATATTGACAAGGACAGCTATATTATTGCCGCCGATGCAGGCTACAGGCACACACAAAAGCTGGGACTCACCCCCGACCTTCTTGTAGGCGATTTTGACTCCATCGAAAGAATGCCCGATTTTGAAAACACCGTCAGATACCCTGCCGAAAAGGACTGCACCGACACCGAGCTTGCCACAGACATAGGCATTGAAAAAGGCTTTGACAGCTTTACGGTTTTCGGCGCACTTGGGGGCGACAGGCTTGAGCATACAATTGCCAACCTTCAGCTTGCGGCGGGAATTGCAAAGCAAGGAAAGCACATTACCCTCTCCGACGGCATTACGGTTATAAGAGCAATTCACAATTCCTCAATTGAATTTTCCGGGAATGAGCAAGGCTACATTTCGGTTTTCAGCTTTGACGGCGAAGCCAAGGGTGTCACCTTAAAAGGTTTAAAATACGAGCTTTACGATGTTTCCCTTCCCTGCACGGGAACACTCGGAGTCAGCAACGAATTTTGCGGCAAAAAGGCATTTATATCCGTCAACGAAGGCACTCTTATTATAATTTACCGCAAAAAGGACGGTGGCAACATATGAAGCTTAAATACTACGGCACCTCTGCTGCCGAGGGAGTCCCCGGACTTTTCTGCGACTGCGAAAACTGCAGGTACGCAAGACAAAACGGCGGACGGAACATAAGAACACGCTCTCAGGCACTTATTTCCGACAAAATTCTCATTGACCTGCCCCCTGATACGCTTTATCATGTACAGCATCTTGGTCTTGAGCTTCACAAAATCCGGCATCTTTTCATCACTCACGCACATTCTGACCATTTACTTGCTTCGGATTTACTTGAAAAGCAGCAAGGCCACGCACACAGCAAGTGCATGAAGCCGCTGACGGTTTACGGCTCAATGCAGACAATCGACAGAATTTTCTCTACGGTTCACAGAAAGACTCATGTCAACAGCGGCAGGTGGATTTTACAGGAAATACAGCCTTTTATTCCGATTTCTGCCGACGGTTTCACGGCTACTCCCTTAAAAGCAAACCACGCATTTGAGCTGGGTAGCTGCATATATGACATCAGTGACGGCAAAAAGCGTCTGCTTTACGGTCACGACACAGGTTATTTTCTTGATGAAACATGGGAATATCTTTCTGTGGAAAAGCCTTTTTACGATTTGATTTCTCTTGACTGCACCGCAGGTCTGCAAAAGGAACACGGTGAGCACCACATGAATCTCGACACCTGCAGCAAGGTGCGGGACAGGCTCATTTCCATGGGATGTGCAGACAACAGAACGGTATTTGTACTGCATCATTTTTCTCACAACGGTCTTGCTTCATATGACAGCCTTGTTCCCATTGCGGCGGAGAGCGGATTTGAGGTTTCTTACGACGGAATGGAAATTGAAGTTTAATTATAAATTATGTTATCGAACTGCTTCACAAACGTGGGGCGGTTCTTTTTTTCAAGATGCTTATAAAGAAAAAAGAGGTCTGCCCCTCGGCAAACCCCTGTTGAAAATAAAACGCTATTTGATTTCCTGCTCCAAATCGCTGAACAAATCATCGTTGAAAAACTCCTGTACAGAAATTTCCAAGCCGTCGCAAATTTTTTTTACCGTTGAAACGGTAGTGCTGTTGTTACGGCCGCTTACGATGTTGTTCAATGTTGATTGAGTTATCCCACACATGGTGGATAATTTGTTTACGGTTATGTGCTTCTCCTTGCAAAGACTGAGTATTCGTAATCGAGTGGCTTGTCCTATGTTCATAATTACAACCTCAATTATATTATTATATAATTATTCTACCCGCTTTTGTGTTATTTGCTTAACTTATTTGGGTTGATAAGGTTATTTTTTGGTTAAAAATTCAAAAACAAGACGATATTTGCCGATTATTTACAATTTTTTTCAAGAAAAAGTGTGTTTTTTTGGGTTAATTGAAGTTTTTTTCTATTTTAACGCCTCGCCCAAAGCAGCATTTGCCTGTGCCATAACAAGGCCGTAGTAAATGCCTTTTTTGTCAAGAAGCTCGGAATGTGTGCCGTACTCACAGATTTTTCCGTGGTCAATAACAAGTATTTTATCGGCATTTCTGAGAGTCGACAAACGGTGTGCAATGGCAATGGTTGTTCTGCCCTGAGTCATCTTATTGATTGCATCCTGAATGAGCTTTTCCGTTTCGGTATCAAGAGCCGCCGTTGCCTCATCAAGAATAAGTATTCTCGGATTGTGGATAAGTGCTCTGGCAATTGCTATTCTCTGCCTTTCCCCTCCCGAAAGGCTGAAGCCTTTTTCTCCGATGATGGTGTTATAACCCTCGGGAAGATTCATAATAAAGTCATGAGCGTTTGCAAGCTTTGCCGCTTCAATTATTTCCTTTGAGGTGGCATACGGCTTTGCGTAGCGTATATTCTCATGCACCGAGCCTGAAAACAGGTGGGTTTCCTGAAGCACTATACCAATCTGGCTTCTAAGGCTCTCCTGAGATAGCTCTCTCAAATCAATGCCGTCAACCGAAATGCTTCCCTCAGTAGGGTCATACAATCTCATAAGAAGATTTACAAAGGTTGACTTTCCGCAACCCGAATGACCTACAATACCTATCATTTCGCCTTTTTTGATATCAACACTTATATCTTTAAGGACGGGATTATAGCTGTCATACCCGAAATACACGTTTTTAAAGGAAATATCACCTTCGATTTTATGAAGCTTTGCCTTTTTTGCATCATAAATTTCAGGTTCTTCCTCAAGTATTTCCATAACCTTTGTGAGGGCTGTAATAAAGTTTGAAAGTACACGGGGAATCTGGGTAATCTGCATCAGCGGCTCGTAAACAATTCCCGTATACGCCGAGAACTGGTTAAGTGTACCTATGTCAAGGCTGCCCTTGAACAAGCTGTAGTTACCCACGGCAAGAATGAGAAAGCGTCCCGATTTCAGAGCAAGGGTAATTACGGGAAACAGCGTATCAAAAAACAGGAAGGTTTTTATTTCGTTATTAAAATAATCACCTGTTTTTTTTGCGTAGTTTTCAATCTCCTTATTCTCGTTACCGTAGGATTTTACCACACGTATACCGCCGATTACGTCCTGAAGATATTTATCGCACTTTTGGCGCATTCTCCAGTTTTTGCGTATTCTGCGCATAAGTGTGTCCTTAAGATTAACAACAAAGTATGTCACAAAAGGAAGCGGTATAAATACAAAAAGACACATCACGGGGCTTATACAAAGCAAAAGGATAATTGCAACAACAAAGGACAGCAGCATTGAAAAATAGCTTGGAAGCTGGGTTGTTATAAACTGCTGGATTGTGGTTACGTCGCTGTTGATACGTCCCATAAGGTCGCCTGCGGATTTTCTTGAAACGCTTGACATGGAAAGAGTCTGTATCTTTTCAAAGAGAATGGTACGCATCATGGTTGTAAACCTGTTACCTGCAATGGCAGAAAGGCGGCTGTTTACAACACCCAGCGCCCTGTTCACAAGGTCAAGCAGTACAATTGAAGCAACAATTACAAGGAAGCCTGTCATGTAGTTGCCCTGAAGATTGTTATTTGTGATGTAGTTATTGATTGCCTCTTTCTGGAAGAAAGGCACAACAAAGCGGACAACAAGTGCAATTGCCGCAACAATCAGAGGAAAGCACATCATAAAGCGTATGCCCTTTGTCATGGCAAACAGCTTTTTGTAAACCTCTCTCTTACTTCTGCAGAAGGGACAAATGGAGGTATTCTTTATAAAAGGGCGTCCGCATTTCGGGCAGTAGCTTTCAGGCTCATCGCTTGTCACAAGGTTCATATCACCTCGGCATAGCTTTTCGCATGCCGCCGCCATTACGGAATATCTTGCAAGGTTTCTGCCGGAGATAAAGCTGCAAAGCATTATGCTGTGTGAGTTTTCCTTTGCATAAAAGCCGCAGACTCCAAGCATTACTTCAACGGTAAAGTCACTCATTTGAGAGAGAACATGCTTTTCAAGAAGAACCCCGTCAAGTATTTTATATATGTGCTTTTGCGTAAAAACCATATACCCCGTAACCCTTTTTTCCTCGTGAAAGTCAAAGGGTACGCAGTAAAGTATTTTTTCATCCTTTTGCTTTTCTTTTTCAAGCAAAGCAGAGTCAGCTTCATTCAGTTCAAATAAAAGCTTCATTTATTTAATCACCGCTTTTCCGTTTTGAAGGATTTACAGATAAATTTCAATCTTCTTAAAGCTTGCCTTATCCATTTTGGATATTTCGGGAATTTCAAAGCAGTTGCCGTCGATGTCATATATAAGCGAACGCTTATCCTCAAGCACTCGGATGTTCGAGGAAGGATTATTCATGACAAAGCTGCTCTTTCCCGCACTTGTAAGCACCTCAAAATACAAAAAACCGAACTGCTCCTTAATGGAGTAAATCTTTTGAATTTCGGGAGTAAAGTAACGCTTATTAAGCTCTTTTCTTATAAGCTCTGCACTTTTTTCATCAAAATCGGCAAGGGATTCAATAAGTCCGATTTCCGCACCCTTTCCGACGTCCTTTGTGTCAGGCTCACGGATTGAAATAAAGCATTCGGGTTCTGTAACGGGAAATGCTCTTACGGGAACGACTCTTTCAAAGACTTCCTTCGTTCCGTCTGCCTTTGTGAGAGTCATGGATATCAGACCGCCCTCTGACTCGCAAAAGCAGGCATTATCGGGTGTCAGTGCAATAGAAATACGCTTTCCGAATATATCTCTGTCATTGGGTTCATTGTTTTCTTCGGATATATTAATATTCTTATTTTCCATAGTTATCAACTCCTAATTTCCGTGAATAACCTTCTGAAGCTGCTGTTCCTGAAGGGTATAGAGCTTGTAGTAAACGCCTTTCTTTTCGAGAAGCTCCGACGGCGTGCCGCATTCGGCTATTTCACCATGCTCAATCGCCATAATTCGTGTGCAGTTTTTCAGGGTTGAAAGGCGGTGTGCGATGGTAATGGTGGTTTTACCCACAATAAGCTCATCAATGGCTCGGCTGATAAGACGCTCGGTTTTGGTGTCCATTGCGGCAGTTGCCTCATCAAGAATGAGAATTTTCGGTGAAAGCAAAAGTGCACGTGCAATGGAAATTCTCTGCTTTTCACCGCCTGACAGTGAACGTGAGCCTCCGCCTACAACCGTTTCATAGCCTTCGGGAAGATTCATGATAAAGTCGTGTGCGTTTGCCGCCTTTGCTGCCGCAACAATTTCATCAAGAGTTGCATCGGGACGGGCATAGCGTATATTATCGGCAATGCTTGCGTCAAACAGGTATATTTCCTGAGAAACTATAGCAACGTTTTTACGAAGGGTGGAAAGGTTGATATCCTTTACATTAACCCCGTCAATTGTAACTGTACCGCTTATAACATCGTACATTCTTGTTATAAGATTTGCAACCGTGCTCTTTCCGCTTCCCGTATGACCCACAATTCCCACATGCTCACCCGCAGTAATATGGAAGGATATATCCTTGAGTATCGGGCGGTTTGCACTATAGTGGAAGGACACGTTTTTAAACTCAATATCTCCCTTGATATCTTCAGGGAACAAGGGCGAGGCACTGTTGGCAATTTCGGGAATGGCATCCTTTGTTTCAAACATTCTGTCAGCAGCGTTGAGAACATCGGTAATAATATTTGTAAAGACGGTAAAGAATTCCAAAGGGGCGAAAATCATGCCTATGTAGCCGAGATAAGTTGTAAGCTCACCGTAGGTCATATAACCCTTCATTACCTGAATACCGCCAAAGCCCCATATTGCCTGGCTTGAAAGACCGATAAGCAGTGAAACTACGGGGAAAATGCAAATAGAAATAAGGTTGGTTTTGAGATTAGCCTCAAGCAGTTTCGCCGAGTAGCCTCTGAAGCGGTTGGTTTCCTCAACCTCCTTTGAGAACGCCTTGATTACGCGTATACCGTTAAGGGAGTCGCCGAGCATACCGTTAAGTGCACTTGAACGCCGCCACTGCTTTGAAAAGCTTCTCCACAGCTTGGGCAGCATAAACTTGAATATTGCAACTATTATGGGCACAGGTATGAATACAACAAGCGTCAGCGAGGGATTCATGGAAAACAGAAGAATTGCAATGCCTACAAATTTAGTTACATTAAGTATAAAGTGCGGAATACCGCTTGTGAAAAAGCCTCGTATTTTATCCGCATCATAATTGACTCTTGTCATGAGCTTACCCGTGGGATGCTTATTGAAGTAAGACAGAGATTGATGGCACATGGCATCAAAAACCTCATTTTTCATTTTTTCCGTAACCCTTGCGCTGAGGCTGTCGCTGGTTCTGTCAAAGGTTACTATGAAAAGCTGAATGAGAACCTCGGCAAGACCTATAAGTCCTACTGCAAAAAACACATATTTTACTTCATGAAGCTGTCCAAGCTTTTCTCCTGCCGCATTTACACCCGGCTGTGAAATAACCTGGTCGAACAGCAATTTACCGTTAATTGCAGGAATGGCAAGCTCAGTAAGGGAAATTCCGAACAACGCCAGAATTGACACGATAAATGCGGTTTTATAGCTCAAATAGTAACCCATAAGTCTTGCAAATGTACCCTTTTTATTGGTACAGTCCTTACAGATTTTTCTCTGCTGGTCCTCATAACGTTTTCCGCATTTGGGGCACTTGGCGTTGAACTGCTCAAAAATTCCGTCGTCGTCCTTAACCTCATCACCGCCTGCTGTTTTATCGAAAATTGAGCAAAAAGCAAGCAGCTTTCTCTTTTTTGCGTTGGTACACT
>JAZNIM010000103.1:0-4702 GCA_045577475.1 Eubacteriales bacterium
GAAACGTTACCGTTGCAGAAGGTATCACAATGGCAAGCCGTGTACATGCAATCTACAACGGCAAGACAATTGCTGAGGTAACAGGCGGTAAGTGGTACGATATGTACATTGCTTACGCTAAGGAAAACGGTCTTATTGCAGACGGTCAGTTTGTAAACTATGACAGAAATATCATGCGTTATGAAATGGCTGTAATGTTTGCAAATGCAATGCCCAAAGACTACTTTGCAGCTAAGAACGACATCAAGGATATTCCCGACGTTGCTGAAACTGAAGAATATTATAATGACCTTATGATGCTTTATAAGGCGGGTGTTGTTCTGGGTTCAGACGATTACGGTAACTTCTATGCTACAAATCCCATTAAGAGAAGTGAAACAGCCGCAATCATCAACCGTGTTGCACTTCCGGAAAACCGTAAGGAAGGCACTCTCGCTGAATACGGCGAAAGAAATCCTGCGGTTTATCTCATCGAAGATGAAAGCATGACAAGACCTCCCAGAAACATTACATATATTGCTTCAGGCTGGACTTATGAAAATCCCGAAAATGCTTCAAGAGATAAGAAGGACTTCAGCGAACCTAAGATTTATGACGTTTCTTCCGAATCTGCCGTTACAATGCGTAAGGAAATAACAACAATAAAGACAGGTATGGTTGGCTTTGAAGCATTGTATTATGTAACAGCTCCTGGCTCAAGACTTTTCTTTGAAGACCTTGCAGGCAACAAAGTATTTGAGATTGCTCACAAGGATAAGGTTTTCTATGCAATCGGTAAGGAAGAAAAGGCAACACCGTTCTCCATAAGCGGCGGCAATATCAACCTTAAGCTTGAAATGAATCTTGACAAAAAGACTGTTAACGTTATAATCAACAACACAGCTGCAGGCTCGTATGAAATGGCTGACTTTACAGACATTTCAAGAGTTGTATTTGCGTCTACCGAAAAGGATATGCTCAACGCTTCCCTTAACGGCGTATTTATGTACTGGAATTATGACGTTAACGAAGACTTCAGACTCGGCTATGCAGATAAAGCACCTTATGGCTGGGAAACAGAAAACGTACTCATCAAAAAGCTTAACAGTGATACAGATACACTCAGCGCAAATATAAACGGCACGGGTAAGGCTGTAAAGAAGTTTGATAAGGTTACAGACAGCTTTGTATATGAAACATACTTCCTTGTTCTTGAAGGTCAGGATGCAACTCTTGCTATCAAGAACAGCGGCAATACTGCATTTGCTATCCACGCTAAAAACGGTGAGATCAAGACTGCTGACGGAACACTTGTGAGAAAGTACTCCAAGGGTGTTTGGCAGCAGGTAAGGGTAGAGGCTGACACAGCAAAGGATACTGCCCTTGTAAAGATTAACGGTAAGGCATGTTTGACTGTTCCTTTCACAGAGGACGGCATTGATGCTGTTGAAATTACAGCGAACGGCACAGGCGACTTCTACTTTGACGATGTTATGGTGTTCAATACATTTGAATATCCTGACTACTGTCCCACACCCGTTCCCGTAAATGACGATGAATGGTACAGCGGTATGAGCATCTGCTCACTTTGGAGAGAAGGATCTCATTACGGCTGGGACTGTATTGCTCCTTATGAAGATGTAACACCCGTTATCGGCTACTACGATGAAGGTATTGCCGAAGCTATGGACTGGGAAATCAAGTTCATGGTTGAACATGGATATGACTACCAGAGATTCTGCTGGTACTACGGCGGACATAACGAGCACATCAAGAAGCCAAGACTTTGCGACGATGCAATTCATGACGGCTACTTTAATGCTAAGTACTCCGACATGCTTGACTTTACACTTATGTGGGAAAATGCCGGCAGCAAGGGAACAAAGGATGAATTCTACAATAACATCTGGCCTTACTGGGTTGACTGGTATATTTCCGACTCAAGATACTTCACTATTGACAACAAGCCTGTTCTCACCATTTATCAGCCCACATATTTTGAAGAAATGATGGGCGGTGTTGAAGGTGTTAAGGAAGCGTTTGCATTCATGGAAGAAGAATGTAAGAAGCTTGGCTATGACGGTATCATTCTTTATGTGAGCCATTCAACAGGTACACCTGAATCCAATAAGCATCTTGCTGAAAGCGGCTATGATGCAAAGCATGCATATCACTTCGGCGAGCTTGCATATGATCCCGAATATCAGAAGGATAGAATGAATGCTGAATTTGATGCAGGCTTCATTACCTTCTCTGCAAGTGCAGGTATTGGCTTTAACGATATCGGCTGGACAGAAACAAGAACTCCTCTTTCAACAGCCGAACAGTTTGAAGAAATTCTTCGCTGGTCAAGAGACGAATATCTGCCAAGATATGCAGACCGTGATGTTGAAGAATGGCACACTAAGAGCATTCTGACCAACACATGGAACGAATTCGGTGAAGGACACTATGTGTTCCCGACAAGTCTCAACGGCTTCGGCTACATGGATGCACACAGACATGTATTCTCATCTGTAGCAGATACCGATGACACAAAGCACTTTGACGTTTATCCTACAGATAACCAGAAGTCAAGACTTGGCTTCCTCTATAATACACGACTTGCTCCCATGAGAAAGACATATTTTGAGGAAACCAATGAAGCAGGCTATGAAGATCTTGTTCCTGTAAAGAAGTGGGACTTCGAAAAGCCTGAAGACTGCGCAATGTGGGCTGCTCTTGCAAAGACAACAGCTCCTGTGT
This sequence comes from Eubacteriales bacterium, assembly GCA_045577475.1. Classification (GTDB taxonomy): domain Bacteria; phylum Bacillota; class Clostridia; order Oscillospirales; family CAG-382; genus UMGS1387. The sequence goes on from JAZNIM010000103.1 coordinate 2,725, forward strand.
ATGATGCTGAAGAAAAGGCACTTGTGGGTGAAACTCTTGAACGTGACGGCCATATCAAAATGTATAACGTTCCCGAAAACTTCTTCAAGGCAGACGGCGCTAAGTGGCTCCATGTTAAGATGAAGCATCCTGACGGCTCAGGAGCAACAACTGCAGAATTCTACTTTACAAATGACACCAAGGGCGGTTATACAGGCTCTATGGGTAAGAGCTTTGCTATCATTGCTGACGGCGAATATCATGACTACTATGTAGACATGTCAAAGCTTTCTACATGGTCAGGTGACATCAAGTCCATAAGATTTGACCCCTGCAATGTTGCTTGTAAGTACTATATTAAGACTATCGAGCTTCTGTCTGATGTTTCTGCAAACTCACTTAATTTTGACATTGATGGTGTTATTATCTCTTTTGATAACAAGAGCTATACAGTTGAAGGCGATGAATTCTATATTGAAGCAAATCCCACAACAGGCTTCTATAATCTCCACCAGTTCTACTATGAATGGAACAGATGGAACGGCAAACTCCTTCTCAGAACCAACAACGGCACACAGTTTAACTTTGTTGTAGGAAGCGATAAGGTGCTTGTAAACGGTAAGGAAGAAACTCTTAAGAAAGCATTCAGCGTTGATGACGGTCTTTGCGTTCTTCCCATCAAGTTCATTTATGATAAGGCTGGCTATGACTATAAGGTTGACGGAATGAATGTAAAGGTAAATGTTCGTGCCGAAGACCTTCAGGCGGCACTTGATTCAAGAGTTGTCAATGAATTTGAATTCAATGTTCCGGGTGATATTGAAGGCTGGACACTTGGCTGTGCATCGGGCGGTGTTGCCAACGGTGCTGTAACATTTACATCTACCTTTGATGATAAGAATCAGAGATACGACCCTCAGTTCATCAATAACAAGATTAAGGTTGATACAAAGATTTACGAAAGCGTAACCGTAAGAATCAAGCCTGAGTTTGATAACAGCGACGGCGGAACGGATACAAAGCTCGGTATGTACTTTGTGACAACACTTGACACAGTGATGAACGAAAAGAAGAATGTCAAGATTGACCTTGCAACACTCACTCCCGATGCTGAAGGATTTGTTCTTGCAACTATTGACCTTAAATCACATGAATTGTGGCAGGGTGTATGTACAACGGTAAGATTTGACCCGTCCAACAGAGCAGGTACATTTACTGTTGACTATGTACGCTTCAACATGAACCCTGACTACAAGGATGCTGCGGAAGCTGCTGCAAGAGTTGAAAAGGAAGCTGCCGAAAAGCTCAAGCTTGCTGATGAAGGACAGCCCTTCTATGTAAAGAATGCCGATGCAGAAATCGCAAGCATCGCAGATGAATTCGGTAACGGTGCAAGTAAGATTTATGTTGTTGATGATGACTTACGTGAAGGCAACAAGGCATTCCTTATCACAACCGACAAAAAGACTACAAAGATTTGGACTTACCTTGTAATTCCTACACGCTTCAAGCCCGGTGTAACCTATAAGGTTGACTACGAGTGCAGACTTATCGGCGACCTTGATGGTAACCCTGCCGAAGGTGTTTCCATTTGTCCCAACTTCCGTTATACAGACTATCAGGCAGACGGCTCTGTCAAGGAATCCATGGATCACCCCGTAGGCGGCTTTAAGATTTCCACCAGTGACGGCTGGACAAAGCAGTCTGTAACACATACCGTTAAAGCGGATTCACCCATGAGAATGGCTGATTCATTTACAATCTTCTCGTCACCTATCGAGAAGGACGGAGTTGTTACTAACTATCAGTACATGATTGATAATATTGTTGTTACTGTTGTTGATGACGGCACTGCTGAATAATCGAGTTTTCAAAATTAGCGGACTGCTTTTGCAGTCCCCTCAGTCTGTATCAAAACCCCATTTCCGCAAAGGGAATGGGGTAAAATAATGTAAAAAAACAGAAACAAGAGGAAATTTGAGAAAAAGCAATTCTTCAC
>JAZNIM010000104.1:0-9599 GCA_045577475.1 Eubacteriales bacterium
GTTCTTATCGTAGCCTGCATGGCACACAAGGTCAGGTATACCCAAAACGCCGCAGACCTCAAGTGCTCTTGCAGTCTTGGATACCGCATCCTCAAAGCCGTCTTGCCCTGCCATGTTATTGGTATCTGGAGAGTGTGCCTGAAGGAAGTCCGCACCTAATTTTTCCGTTTCATTCTTCAGGTTAAAAGCAGCCTTTTCCCAGTTGTCCCCGAAAAAAGCGTCCCCCTCAAGAGGTTTATACATATTCAAATCAAAGTGCTTAAAGCCTGCCTCCAAGCCGTATTTTACACTCTGAAGATAGTCGTTTTTTGTATATGCGTCAAAATCGCATGTTGTGGTTACAAGCTTCATATATTTCTACACCCTCTATTTTATATTCCCCCGTTAAACCGACAGAAACCTATCAAACACAATTTCCGCCGAAGCAAGAGGTTTTATATTAACATCCCAGCTTGCAGGATAAACCTTTATCGGGTGATGAAGAATCTGACAGTTGACAGCCTGTTCAAGACTCTGCGCAAGAAAAGCACCGTCATACCGTATATCACCGGCAAGAAGAACTGTATCAATTCCCATGAGATTTGCAAGATTTGTGATTCCAACAGAAAGATACTGAACCTCATACTCGAAAATATTCATGGCATCCTCGCAAATGCTGCGCTCATTCATCACGTCCTCCCACGTGGAGAAACGTGTGCCTTCAAGCAGATTTGGTATTGCCGCATAGGCTTCAAGGCATCCGCAGCGTCCGCAATCGCATTTTTTGCCGTCAAACTTTATGCTGGTATGTCCCAGTTCTCCCGTAAATGAGCTTTTGCCGTGAAAGGCTTTTCCACCCAAAATTATTCCCGAGCCTACACCGCTGTCAACAAGCAGAAGTAAAAAATTCTCACTTCCGTGTGCTTCGGGTTTTCCAAGATTGAAGCGTGCTATTGATGAAGCATCATTTTCAATATATACGGGCATTCCCAGCGCCTCTGAAACCTTGTCTGCAATGCTCGTATTATGCCAAAGTGCAAAGCGGGGCGGGTTTAATATCCTGCCGCTTTGTACATCAAGAGGTCCCGGAGCAGATATACCCACACCTATAATTTTTTCCCGTTTTACATCGGATGCCGCAATCAGCTTTTCAAGGCTTATGCACAGAGAAGAAAGCTTGTCTTCTTCCTCTGTCAGCTTGAACCTTGCTTTGCATACAACCTCGCCGTTAAAGGACACAATTCCCGCAGAGCAACCGTCACGATTGAGAAACACCCCTACCGCATAGCAGGCATCCTTGGCTATTGACAACGAAACGGGAGGACGTCCCGATTTTGCCGTGGGAACAAGCTTGTTTTCAACAATCCAGCCTTCCTTTAGCAGTTCATCCGCAATAAGTGAGGCGGATGCGCGTGTAAGACCGATTTTTCTTGCAATGTCCGCTCTTGAAAGAGGCTGGCGGTGCAGCAGTCTTAAAAATGATTTTTGGTTGTACAGCTTTGTATATTCTGCATTTCTCGGTGTGCTCATTTGTTACTCCTTGATGCTGATGGAATGTTTAATCTATATGCTTATTTTATCACATAAGGCAATTCTTGTCAACCAATCAAGCTTCAAACAGTTTTATGTTATTACAAGAAAGGACCGCTTCAAAATAAAGCAGTCCTTTCTTCTATTGCTATTATTTTTTAACGCTGTCAAGCTTAATCTGACGTCTGTTCTTAACCTCATCCGACATAGGCTTGATATCTCCTGACTTTGTGAGTGCCCATCTTGTGAGAAGCGGACCGAAAAGCTCATAAATCAGTACGGCAAACAAAGTAATGTTTCTTATGAGAATACCCTGCTCACCGAACTGTGCACTTGCTATGGTGCACATTCCAAGTGCAACCCCCGCCTGCGGGAACAGTGTGATACCGAGATACTTACAGATGTTACTTTCACAACCTATTGCCTTTGCACTTGCAAGTGTTCCGAAATACTTACCAAGACAACGAAAGATTATGTAAACAATACCGATTACAACAACCGCATAGTTTGCGAATACGCTAAGCTCAAGCTCCGCACCGCTTATTACAAAGAACAGTGCAAACAAGGGCGAGGTCCATTTGTCGGTTTTCTCCATAAGATCGTGAGAAAGTGGACAGATGTTGCAGAACACTGTGCCCAACATCATACATACGAGAAGCGATGAAAAGCTTACATGCACAGAGCCGATATGGAAATCTATCATTGAAAGGGAAACGGTGACAAATACAAATGCAATTGTCATGTTAAGACGGTTTGTATTGGAATTGAAAAGCTTTTCAAGCTGTGTAAGAAGCCATCCCATAACAGCACCGAGAATAAGAGAAGCCACAATTTCAACAAGGGGATTTACGATAATTGAAACCGCATCAACTGTTCCCGTTCCAAGTGTCTTTGCAATACCAAAGGAAACTGCAAAAACAATAAGACCCACTGCATCGTCCAACGCAACTATAGGCAAAAGAAGATCGGTAAGCGGTCCCTTAGCCTTATACTGTCTTACAACCATAAGAGTTGCTGCCGGCGCCGTTGCCGTTGCTATTGCACCCAATGTTATAACCTGTGAAACGCTTATCTGGTCAGGCATAATAAAATGCAAGCCAATGAGGGCAAGGTCAACAAACAGCGTTGCCACAAGTGCCTGGAACACGCCTATTACAAATGCCTTTTTTCCGATTTCCTTCAGTTCTTCAAGCCTGAATTCACTGCCGATAGAAAAGGCAATAAAGCCGAGGGCAACATCAGCAACAAGTCCCAGATGCTCAACCGCTTCCATGGTATCAAAGCCAAGACCGCCCACGCCAAGCTGTCCAAGGCAGTACGGTCCGATAAGCACACCTGCAATAAGGTACGCTGTCACAGAAGGAAGCTTCAAAGGCTTAAAAACTCTTGTCATTAAAAGACCGCCCAGAAGAGCGATTGATACAGATAACAAAGTACTCATTTCAAATCTTCTTTCATATTAATATATTGATGATTAAATCTTTGCACAAGCCTATAATATTAAACAACATTAAATCGTTTTTTGTATTATGCAAATGAAACGTTTATGTGAACAAAACACTTAAAATCAACTTTCTTGCTAAAAATTCACGACACAACAAAAAAACTGCATCTGCTTACCACCGTTACGGTGACAAAACAGCCGCAGTTTAATCTTCGGATTCATTTATTATTATAGCCTTTTACAAAGCTTATAAACTCATCAACAGGCAGTGCCTTTGAGAAATACCAGCCCTGAATTGCATCACAGCCGATGTTTCTTACCTGTTCAAGCTGCTCCTCGGTTTCAACGCCCTCGGCAACAACTGTCATTTCAAGCTTCTTTGCAACCTGAACGGCTGCATCAAAAATAACCAGCGTCTTTCTCTTTTCAAGACACTCAACAACCATTTCCCTGTCAATCTTCAAGCAGTCAATATCCACATGGCGGATAATTGAAAACGCCGAGCTGCTTTTTCCGTAATCGTCAATGGCAACCATATATCCGTTTTGACGAAGCAGTTCAATGTGGTGCTTGATAAGGCTTGTTTTATGGAAGCGGTGTGCCTCGGTTATTTCAACCTCAATAAGATTATGCTTTACACCGTACTTATCAACAATTTTCTCAAATCTTTCAATAAAATCGTCCTGCTTCAAGGAAATTTTTGAAAAATTCACCGATAACGGAAAAATTTCCAAATCCCCGAAGTTTTCTTTCCATTTCGCAAGAAAAGCGCACACCAACTCAAGCATGAGAAAGTCAAGCTCAATTATTGAGCCGTCATTCTCAAACTCAAACACATATTTATCGGGCATAACAGGCTCGCCGTCATTTTTTACATAACGGCTCAGGCTTTCTGCTCCCACAATCTGCTCAGTTTTTGCATCATGTTTGGTCTGAAGATACATTAAAAAATGTCCGTTCTTCAGCATTTGGTCAATCATCGGCATATTATTTTACCTCTGCTTTCAAAGTGTTTATTCGCTTTTTAGGTAGGGGTACTTACTATATATGCAATGCACATACATATTGATACGAAATTATCATATCATTCTTATGTGTTCTTTACTTGTATTTTTTGTGAACAAAAACTATTTATTACATTTTCATTAAGCCGCACAACCTATGGCTACGCTGATTTTTATGCTCTTATGCCGCCTGACAACGGGGCAACGGTTGCAGGAGGAACACGTCCCGTGTCCGCTCATCTTGTAATTGTGCAAATTGGGTAAGGCTTTGGGTCAAGCCTATTGTTCTGAGAGAAGTAGGGGCAATTGATTACAGCTTCAACACATAGTAATAGTAATCCGAACACGCTCTAAAGTCTGATATATAGCGGTTTTTGCCTTTTTTAGCCCTTTTGGCTACATTCAACATACTCTTTAGACATTTTATCTCCACTGTTTCCATATACTCCAGAGCTAACTGTGGGATAACATGTGGTCAATTTGTTTAAATTTGTATAAAAACAAAACGACAAGTCATCAGGAAACTGCACTTGAAATATTATAAAAAATATGTGTCAATGATAGATTATTAGTGTAAGTACTTTTACACAGTTGATATGTTGTGTTATTTTCTATCAGCGTCAAGTCGCTTGTAATATGTTCTTTTAATTCCTCCAAGTGTGTCTTTGTTATTTCGCTAATAATTACCATACTATCAACATCGTCCACAATAAAACCTAGCATTATATTCTTTTTATTATATGATGAGTATTTAGGAGTATCACCAACAAATCTGCATATTCCATCAACAACATATTTTTTGTTTAGAGAGTTTGTACCATCAAGACGTTTGCACTCTACTATATAATAATCTTTGGCGTTGCGAAGCCAATTACTAGAAACAACACGTATGTCAGTCCTTCCTGCATAGGTGTCTGTCTCAACAACGTAATTTTCAGGAACCTCTGCGAGAAACCTAATATGAATATTAGATAATCCTATTTTGCAACGAATTTCGTCATTTTCAAGATAATTTTCTAATAAATGCGTTCGAATTTTCTCCTCATGATTCTGTAGGAGATTTTTTTTTGCAGAACAGTCGTCTACCATCAATTTACAACCATTAACTAAGGATGCAACAATCATTTTGAAAAAGTTATGTTTGAACCTTTCATTCAGTAATTGGTTTTGGAATCCTCCCATTACTCATCACCCCCTTGATCGGACATGATTTGTTCTATTACATCAGCGAGGTCGATTTGAGCTGCAGCTGGATGCCAATATTTATAGTATTTAGGTTTAATTATAAAGAATGAATTTGTGTCAAAATATATCACATCGCGAATTTGATAAAACTTATCGTTGTATTCATATAATGAAAATCTAGCTAAAAGGTCCTTTTCATCATTTGTTTTACTCGTATGATAGATTTCATCATTACTACAGTCATCATTGATTAGTAATTCAAATGCCGCGTAATTATTGCTTATATTAGGATACAATTTAACCGATATATGTTTGCCGCATGCGCTGTATATTGATGAAAATTGGTTAACAAAGCATTCCCCGTATTTCTTCAAATCATCAATGGTTACAGATTTGTATGCAGTGTTAACATTATGGTTTGTTAATTCTGGAATTTGGATATTAATAGTATAATCAACAAAGCTATTATTTTCAAAACCAAATTCTTTTAAGATTATATCATCAAGTTGTTTTATATCGTCATCAATATCATAATTGTAAAGTATATATTTATTTTGATTATCAATCATATTCTGAATGTGAGCAACTTTTTCTACTATCCTATTAGAGTACAAGTATGGAAATGCCAATACTTCTTCCATGAATCTTTGTTCTCTCTCTATTCCAATAGAAGTACCTAACATCAAATTTAAATAGGAATATAGTGATGAATTGAATAGCCCTACTAAATTCATCAAAAAATTTTTTTGTTCTAAAGAACCTTTAATAATGTACATTGTCTTTTTAGAAACAAACGACTCTTCGCTATAAGCAGATTTTAGCTTATAGTTTTCACAATCTACACCAGTTGGAGTCAAAACATATGGCGGGTCAAAAAGTCTACTATCTCTTGGTCTATGAATTTTTTGTTTATTGAATACTGTAGTGCGTGAACTGTTAACCATAAAATGCTCAACGCCATTTTGTGAGTTCAATAGTTTCCTTCCCACCAAGTGTGAAGCGTCTTTTCTGTCTCCATCTTGGTGTTCTACACCCGCACCTCTTATGATCGCAGGAGTTTGACTATCTATTTCTTGTTCTATAGTTGGATATTTTCTTTTTAGTTTTAATATATTTTCTAAGTCAAAACTACTCCCATATACAATAGTTTTCCAAGCCCAATCGTAATCAAATAGCATTGATTGAGAAATGTACTTAACGTCATTTTTTTCGATGCAGATCACATGGAACAACTTAAAAAAGACATTTGGTTTTATTGAGGTATAAACAATATTATTTGAAAGATTGTTTTCTTCACTATTGTATTGGAAAGCGACAATTGCTGCAGGGGCATCTGCATTTTCAAATACAAGTTTTCTTACCGAAGAAAGCTCCACTATATTACAAATTTTAGATTCTTTTAATAAAAATTTTCTAAACTTTATAGATGGTCCTTTTTGGTTATATAATAATTTAGAATGTAGAATAAAACAACAGATTGTAGTATTCGAAGAAAAATCTCTTGCACGAAATACAAAACTTCTGCTAATTTCATTATTTTGTTGCATGCTATCATAGCCATGCGTTTTGCAATAAGAAAGATGCATGCCTGTTTTTACATTACCCCAAGGAGGATTACCGATAATATAGTCAAAATCTATATTTTTATTACGTAGAGGAGTCAACTTTTCTTCGTCAAAAAAATCACTTACAATTAAGTTTTCTCCCTTTAACCTTGGTAATGTAAATTCTGAAAGTGTTTTTGGATCTTTATAATCTAATATGGTTAGATATAGAGAAAAAATGGTTACATCTATAGCTTCTTCATTAATGTCAATACCATAAATGTTCTCGCTTAAAAGTTCGTTCAAAAGAGTGTCGTCATCACAATAAAGTTTCCCTGCCAAATTTTCTTGTATTATTCGTCTATAACTGTTTACTAAAAATACTCCAGAGCCACAAGACGGATCTAAAATTTTAAATGATAGTTTCTCTTTTAATGTTTTCATCACCGTCTTATCTAATATGTACTCAACTAAATAATTTGGAGTATAAAATGCATTATCTTGGACACGGGTTTCTTTTCCTAGAAGTATTTCATAAATATTGCTAATTAATTCTACAGGTATAATGTTAAAATCATATAACGAAAACAAAGATAATTGTTTGCAATTCATAATTTCATTGCCTGAAAAGAATTTTTTCAAAAGCTCAAACACTTGATTGGTTAATTTATCACAATCTATCTCATTTTCATAATCAAAAAGATTTCCATTGAATTTATCCTTCAAGTGAGCAAACAATCTATATATTTCTTCTTTGTTGCCGACTATTTCTAAAAAGTGGGATTGAGAATCTGATATGTTTTTAGAAAAATTTTTGTAATCTAAATCTACACCTCTATCTATAAGATAACGAATGAATATTAGTCTTAAAACAAGTTTTGTTGCGAATTGTATGTGATATGTATTTTTCAATTCATTTGTGAGAAATGAAATGTTGTCTAACAGAATTTGATTCAATTTATTTCCTGAATATGCTTGGCTATATTTATTCCAAAACATTGGATTAGAAATTTGCCAATATGAAAAAACAGAGTTTTCATTACACTCATCGTAGGTACAAGTTTCAATTTGTCTTAGTGTGTAATCAGACATATTTAAAGACATTCCGTTAAATATTCTTACACTGTTTTGGTCGCAGAAAATTGCAACAGGTATTTGAGCATTCCAAATTTGCCTGCTAACATTTTTAAAATCTGCGTCATCGTTTAAAGTTTTATCAAAAAACAATACAAATGGTGCATTATTAAGTACAAATACTGCGTAAGGGTTAATTTCCTTTATGATTCTTTTTGAATGAGGCGACAAAGACGAATTATCAATTTGATTATGAAAAAAAAGATTGTTTGATCCTCTATATCCTAATTGATCAATAATATCATCTATAGGCAATTTGTATAATTTCATTTAATACACCTCTTTTAAGTTTTATACAAGGATTTTCAGTGAATAGCGAATATTTACTATTTAAAAAGAAACGGTATTAGGAGAGCCAAACTGCATTTGGGATTAGTTTAAAACTATGAATAACCCCCATAATACTATCAAAATTTAAGTCGCATTAAACAAAGAAAAGCCCAAATCACTTTTTCTCATTGTAAGACTCTTTTAGCCTGTCTATTGCAAGCTCAGGACTCATGGTATGATACATCAGATAAACTGTTTGCATAGTCTTAGCCGGGGCTTGCTTGTAAATGTCTTTGCTTGATTCGCCCGTGTATATATTCCAGTATCTATAAATATAACCGGTCCAGTACAATGTTTCGTTGTCAAAAACAACCCCATTATTGCTTATAGCAGCGGAATTTTCATCTTCCATACGAGACATGATATATTCTTTGCCTGCCCACTGGATATGATGAAAATCCTTGTCCATATCTTTTGAAATATCAGTTGTCATAAATGACTTAATAAATGTTTCGCTGTCATAGCCCCGTTCGCCTGACAACTCAAACAATTTGCCCTGAGTATCACAAAGAGTTAATTGTAAGGATTTGGTCATAATCATTTTCCTCCCAAAATTTCATCAAAGAACTTTCCTTCGCGGCGGTATTTTACTTCAATCTCATCAGCGAGAGCAATACCTTCTTTTCTGCGCTCTACGCTCATATCACGGAGAATTGCAAGTTCAAGCTGAGATAAACTTTCCTCTTTTAATACCTTGATTTGTTTACATGCCTTTTCAGTAATTGCTACATATTGCTTCCCAAGATCAAGTGCAGATAAACAATGAATCAACGCTGTATCTGTCAAAGTTTTATTAAAGAAACGGGAAAGTTCGGTATACATACGGTCATTTGCGATATATCCAACAATGATATCGTACCCATTTGCAAAATTAGCATACTTTTCATAAATTTCAGTACCAATAGCTGATTCCATTTCTTTACGATAATACGCTATGAGAAGTGCCCATTCAAGACCAATTTCAACATTAAGAACTTTAAGTCCGGTCAAGTCAAGCTGTACTGTATAAAACTTTGGTTTGTCTTCTGCGCATACCAAAGTAAGAGGTTGCAATGTGCTTGTTCCCATATAAAAACCCTGACCAAAATCGCATTCACAACGACTGATAGGTGCAATGTCTCCAACTATACCATTTTTAGATCCGTGATATAGAATTAACTTATTATTAGTATTCTCGTATGTTTTTGATTCTATTATCATATTAGCCAAATCAACACTATTGTCCTTGCAAAATTGATATAACTGCTTTTGAGCCATTTTGTTTGGTTCGGTCTTTCCATTCTCCCAACGATTAATGGAGAGCACAGTAGTTCCTAAGCACTCTGCAAACTGCTCCTGATTCATACTAACAGAATTTCTTATATTTTTAATTAAATCTTTCAAAAAGAACACCGCCTATCATTTGATAACACCTCCATTATATATTATGAGTGGACAATTGTCAATAGG
>JAZNIM010000105.1:0-4401 GCA_045577475.1 Eubacteriales bacterium
CCGTCAAAGCCTGCTTTTTCAGCCAAGATACTGCCCTTTACAAGTGCTTCTCCCACTCTGTCAAGGTATTCGTCGGTAACAATTCTGTCCTTTGATATTGGACTGTCCTTTTCAAAAATGGGGTTGTTGTAGGCAATAATGGGAGCAGGCTTGCCTTCAGGCTTGCTGTAGCGTCCCGAATGTGTTGCCTGCATGATGATAACAGGCTCGTAGCCGTTTTCTTTAAGGCAGATGGACTTGATTTCTTCAACCTGCTTTTTGAAGTCGTCAAGGTTGCTTTCATTAATGTAAAGCTGTCTTGGATTGGCTCTTGCTTCAGGCATTACCGCCGTTGCTTCAAACCATATTAAGCCTGCACCGCCCTTTGCAAATCTTTCGTAGCGTCTTTTTGTAAGAACGTCGGGACTGCCGCCTGCTGTTCCGTCGCAGCCCTCCATTGCCTGACACACAAGACGGTTGTGGATAGTCTTGCCGCAGATTTCTTCGCTTTGTGACAAAACGCTTACGTCATCGCTGTAGGGGAGAGTAGAGCCTAATTCTTCCTTCTGGGCGAAAAGCTCGTCCTTTGAGGTATAAACCTTTCTTACCATGACAAAAACTCCTATCTTTATTATCTTGCTTTCATTATATAGCAAATCTTGCGGAAATTCAATAAAAATATTGCCGCCTTTTATGTAAATCTTGCTTTTTGCGATTGTTTGTGTTATACTGCATGTGAGGTGGTAACATGAAAAGCACTGTTTTATCCGTAAAATATTCCGACGGCACAAGTCATTTTTCAAGGCACTATCACGACTGCCATGAGCTGTTTTACGTAACGGGAGGAAAAGCCTCCATTACCGTCAACGCAAAAACCTATTCTGTCCGTTCAGGCATGCTTGTGATAATAAGCCGTTACGAAAAGCATTCCGTCACCGTTGAAAGCGGAGATTACACAAGATACACACTTCGGCTTGCCCCGGATTATTACGGCGAAAAAAACGAGGATTATGTGCTGTATTCCGTACTTACAAACCGTCCTGAAAGCTTTGTGCATGCCGTTGACGTGAGTGACTGCAAGCAGGAGTTTGACGGGCTGTTTTACAAAATCAAGCAGGAATACGACAAAAACGGTGATTATTCTACCCTGATGCTCGACATGCTGCTAAAGGAAATACTCATAAAGCTGTACAGAAAAGAGCCTTTGCTGTTTTCCCGTTCCGACGAGCACACGGCTACCATTGTGGGAAAAATTCAGAGGCAGTTTCAGCAGAACTGCAAGGAAAAGTACACCCTTGAGGATTTGTCGGCACAGTACAATATAAGCGTTTACTATCTTTCCCACCTGTTCAAAAAGGTGACGGGGTATTCGGTTATGAACTATCTTTTGTCCTGCAGAATAGCCAACGCAAAGAAGCTTCTTGCAAAAACGGACATGGATATCAGTACGGTTTCACAGGAATGCGGCTTTTCCGACAGCTCTAACTTTTCTAGGATGTTCAAGAACGAAACAGGCTTTACTCCCACCGCCTTCAGAAATAATTAGCGTTTTTCTTTTACATACCTTGACGGCGTACAGCCGCATTCACGGGTAAAGCTTTGTGAAAAATAGCTTTGCGAGGAAAAGCTGAGAAGGGAGGAAACCTCGCTTGCCGTCAAGCCTTCACTTAGCAATTCCTTTGCTCGGTTCATTCTAAGATACGTAAAATGCTGCATTATTCCGTGTCCCGTGTACTTTGAAAAAGCGGTTTTCAGCACAGTGGGACAAGCACCCACGTGCTTTGATATTTCATTAAGTGTTACGCTTCTGTCAAGGTTTTTCTTCATAAAATTCATTGCCTTGTTGTAAACAATAACAGCACTGCTGTGGGATATGGGCGTGCCCGTGCTTTCGCTGTCGGATAAAATGTTGAACAGCAGCACCTCGGTGAGCTTTTTAAGGGTATGATTTGCACGCTCGTCTTTTATGCAAACGCCGTGCTTGTTTACCCTTTCTTCCTTGCCTTGGGTGTAAACTTTGCAGTAATGTGCCATAAGCTTCACAAGCTCAATGTCCTGCACATCAAGCTGCTTTACAACTGATTTTCCCGTAGCCTTAATGCCTTCAAGCTCCATCTGAAGCACCATGTAGTCGGCGTTTTGGGTAATTTCTCTGTGAAACACATTAGGTTCAATAACCATGCAGTCGCAAGGTTCAAGCTTTACAACCGTGTCATCGCTTGTGACTTCAAGGCTGCCTTTGAACACAAATTTAAACTCCCAGGACGAGTGCTTGTGACCGCCGAAAACATAACCGCTGTCGGTTGTAACTCTGGTGTAGCTCATTTCCGAGGTTATTTCAATATTGTTTGGAATTTGAGAGGCTTTCACGCAAAACACGTCCTTTTTCTAAAATTTAGCGTCTAATATTGACTTTACAAACGCTTGCATAAACAGTATAATATAGCTGTAATCAAATGTCAATAACGTATTTGAGGTGATAATTATGAATTATGAATTTAAGTTTTTAGATGGAGAAGTTTTTACGGGCGGTACAGTTTCAAACGGTGCTGAGATGCCCTATACCGCAAAGACCGTAAAAAGCTTTGATTTTACACGTGTTACTTACAACCAGACAATGCCCCTTTTCGTTTCCAACAAGGGAAGATACATCTGGAGCGACAATCCTTTCAGTGTTAAGTTCGTCGGTGATGGCACCATTGAAATGGACGGAAGTGACATAATTCTTGTGGAAGCAGGAAAAACCCTGAAGGATGCCTACATGCACGCAATGAAAAACCACTTTCCCTTTGACGGCAAAGAAATGCCCGAGGAATTTTTCAAAACGGCACAGTACAATTCATGGATGGAGTTTACCTATGACCCAACACAGGAGGGTATTCTTGAGTACGCAAGAAATATAGTAAAATACGGCTTTGAGCCGGGTATTCTTATTATAGACGAGGGCTGGCACGGAAGATACGGCAACTGGGAGTTCGACAGAGCTAAGTTCCCAAATCCAAAAGAGATGATGGACGAGCTTCATGAGCTTGGGTTTATCGTGCTTTTGTGGGTGACACCCCTTGTTTGTCCGGACGGAAGATTCTTTATTACTCATATTTTTCCCTCTCTCAATCCGGAAGGCACATCAGGTGAAATATTCTTAAGAAATGCAAATGGAAAACCTGCCATTGTTAACTGGTGGAACGGCATGAGTGCCATTCTTGACTTTCGTAAAGAAGTTGACTGCAAATTCCTTGACAGACAGCTTCAGCATCTTATGAAGGATTACGGTATTGACGGCTTCAAGTTTGACGGCGGTATGGTACACATGTATCACGGTGAAAACGTCATCAACGGTCCCGTCAGAGAAGACCACGACCCTCATGCAATGAATGCGGCGTGGAACGAATTCGGCAGACGCTACAAGTATCATGAGTACAAGGACACCTACAAGGGCGGCGGAAAGAACTGTATTTCAAGGCTTCTTGACAGACGTCACAGATGGAATATTGACGGCATAAACACACTTATTCCCTGTACAATTGCCCAGGGACTTATAGGACATCCCTTTACCTGTCCCGACATGATAGGCGGCGGTGAGTGGAGCTTTTTTGAAAGAGTGGGAGAGGAGCACGTATTCTCCGAGGAGCTGTTTGTAAGAATGGCGCAGGTAAGTGCACTTTGTCCCATGATGCAGTTCTCATGGGCACCCTGGAGGCTGTTGTCGGAGGAAAATCTCGGTTACGTTACGGAGGCAGCAAAGCTTCATAAGAAATTTGCCGACGAGATTATAAGGCTTGTAAAGATAAGCGAAACAAGCGGCGAGCCTGTTGTGCGCAGTCTTGAATACAATGACCCGAACAAGGGCTATGAGCTGATTATTGACCAGTTTATGCTTGGCGAGGACATTCTTGTTTGTCCCGTAGTCACCCCCGACACCTTCAAGAAGGAGTGTGCATTCCCCGAGGGAACATGGCTTGATGAGGACGGTAACGAGTACGAGGGCGGAAGGTATCACGTTATTGATACGCCGCTGTCCAAGCTGAGATATTTTATAAGAAAGAAGTAACAAATGCATGAAAAAGAGGCTGTATCGTACTTTGGATACAGCTTTTGTTTTTGTGTAAGATAGTTTTATGTATCGCAGGAGTTTCGACCTCTGCGGAGGTCGAGTTACATTTATGCTTGGCAGGGTGTTTCGACACTGCGGTGTCGACCTTCTTTTGACCTAAGCGTCAAAAGAAGGCAAAAACGCTTCCACTCATCGGCGTGACTTTTGAGGTCACGCCTACGCCGTGGAGGCTTACTGACAGCAGGAGGCTGAGGATGCCGCCCGTTGACCTCGGCAAGTCGCTCGCTTACGCTCGATGGGTTGTAATGCGTTTGGCAGGTACTGCGTTGAATTTAATGTTACTGCTTGGGACACTAAGGATATAGTGG
>JAZNIM010000106.1:0-3302 GCA_045577475.1 Eubacteriales bacterium
GGAAGACAATTAATTAATGCAACTCCTTGGCTCACAGAACGACATGGCTACGATCCGACTTGTTGTTCTTCTTGTTCTTAGCGATAGAGGTGTATGTGCCGCGGTGCATTTCAAGGTAAAGCTCGCCCTTCCATTTGGGTGTAAACTTAACCTGCTCTGTTGTTTCTTCAAACTTAGCCTGAATTCTGTCAAGGGTTTCAGCCGAAGGACGCATTGTAACCTTGGGCATACCGGGAATACCCTTTTCAAGACGTCTGTAATTTTCAAGCATTTCCGCAGTAGGTCCGCCGCCGCCGTCACCGAAGCCGAAGGTGCAAACCTGAAGGTCGGAGTATTTCTTGGAAACATGCTTGCTCCAGGAGGACAGCATTACCTTGGGATTAAGCTTCTTTACGTAGGTTTCGGAAAGAACCGCAAATACTTCACTGCCGTCAATACCCTGCCAGATAAAGTTGTCGTGGGGGAACTTGTTGGTTTCGCACCATGAAATCTTGGCGGTAAAGAACTGAGGAACATTACTCTTTTTGAGAATCTGGGGAAGTGCAGCGGAATAACCGAATACGTCGGGAAGCCACAAGGACTTGTTTTCAACGCCGAATTCTTCCTTCATAAACTTCTTGCCGAGTAAAATCTGTCGGACAAGGCTTTCGCCGCTGACAAGGTTGGTGTCGGATTCAAGCCACATTGAGCCTTCCGCTTCCCATCTGCCTTCCTTGATTTTTTCCTTGATTTTCTCGTAAAGCTCAGGGTCGTTTTCCTTAACGTAAGCATAAAGCTGAGGCTGGCTTGACATGAAAACATACTCGGGATACTTTTCCATAAGACGGATAACGGTGGAGAAGGAACGCTGTGCTTTTTCAGCAGTCTGTGCAAGAGTCCAGAGCCATGCAACGTCGATGTGTGTGTGACCGATGAGAGCAAGCTCGTTTCTGCAGTTGTTTATACATTCCTTTTCGTAGAATTCTTCTCTCATATATTTGAGAGCTTCCTTAACGCTGTCACGGAAGCCGCCAAGGCGCTGCTTTCTGTAGTCGATGAACTGGCAAGCCTTGTCAAGATAGTTGCTGATAAGATGGTACTCTCTTGAATCAGGTGAAAGCTCAAGCATTGCTTCATAAGGCACGTTCATGTCGTAGTAAAGAGCCTCGGTTACAAGGTCAATACCGTAAAGAGCGATGTTCATATTAACTGAGCTTATGCCGTTCATACCTGTATAGAAGTAGATATAAACGGAGTGCTTACCCGAAGCAACGGGTGTTTCAACATGGTTTGTGTCGAATGCCTGATAAGCTGTTTCGCCGTCAATGAAAACGGTGCACTGAGGGTTCTGAGCATCCCACTGACCTTCTCTGCCGGTCTTTGCACGAAGTCTGTATTCAACCTCGTCCTTGGGACCGGGTACGTCAATGTCAAGCTTAAACCAGAAGTGCTTGTCTATTCCTGTGTCGGTAATTGTACCTTCAAACTTTTTCCAGCCTGCATCGGCAGAGGGTGGAGTGTTTGAGGTCTTGTACTCACATGGGATATAGTAAACTTCGGGATGATACACTTCAACATCAATACCGTTTCTGATGTGGTCGATGGTGAACTTAATCTTCTTGTCAACAAAAGTCATAATTATAACCTCCTTGAAATTGTCACAGTTTTTCAACTTAACTATATAATATACCAAAAAGTTTACAATTTCCTATGTTGACGTGATTAATAAATTATGGTATTGTGATATTATAAAAAAGAGGTGATGCAAATGGAGATAAAAAAGCTTCTTGCAAAGAATCATGTTGACACCGAAAGCGGTTGTCTTTTCAGGCATGTAAAAAGTGAAACCGAATATTTCCGACCCCATTGCCACGATTATTATGAGGTTTTTCTTACACTTGGAGGAAGTGCGACACATTATATCAATGACAGCTATTTTCCCGTAACAAGAGGATATCTTATATTTATCCGTGACAGGGACGTGCACGATTACATGTGCTCGGAGGAAGGCTTTGAATTTCTTAATCTCACCTTTACCGCTGAAACGTTGCAGGAGCTTTTCGACTATCTCGGCGACGGCATAGATAAACAAAGCCTGCTTGAAGCACAGAATCCTCCGACGGTAAGACTGTCGGAGGCTGAAACGTCACGCTTGCACATGCGTCTTGCAGAGCTTAATACAGTGAATTTCTCGGATAAAGCAAAGCTTAAAACAAAAATGCGCTCACTTCTTGCTGAGATTTTTACTACATATTTTATGACATTGCCCGAGGAAAACAGTGCTATTCCTTTCTGGCTTGAGTCGGCATATGAAAAGATGAAAATGCCAAAGAATTTTATCAAGGGCAAGCAAAAATTCTACGAATTGTGCGGAAGAACGAGAGAGCACGCCTCAAGAAGTCTGTCAAAGTATTACGGCGTGACAATTTCAGAGTACATCAACGACCTTCGCCTTTGCTATGCGGCAAATCTGCTTAATGCAAGTAACCTCTCGGCGACGGATGTGTGCTACGAGTGCGGCTTTAAGAATTTGTCTTGGTTTTACGTGGAGTTTGAGAAGAAATTCGGGGTTTCACCCGGTAAATATAAGTCAAAAAAATAACCGGAGGCACAAAATGTATACGCTTGAACATAAAAGTCTGTGGCATGCAAAGCTCATCGGCGGTAAAAACGAGGATTTGCTCAAAGCAGAGAGCATAAAAAGCATAAACGGTGCAGAGTGGCTATGGCCGAGGTTCTGCTGCCGAGCTTTATTGCGGGGAAAACTTGAATGTAAAACCGATTGCACCGCAAAAGCACTGTTTTACTGCGATAACATCTTTGATTTGTACATAAACGGTGAAATGACAGCAAGTGAAGTCAAGGAATTTGACGGAAATATCTGCCTCAAAGCAGGAATAAACACCGTTGCAATAAGAGCTTATCAGACGAGCTGCGATGACTGTTTTACCTCGGCAATTGCGGGAAAGCTCACTTATAACGACGGTAAAGAAAAAGAATTTGTCACAAACGGGCAGAATTATAAATGGATTTTTGTACCTGTTTTCTTTGAAACGCCCGAACCGGATAACTGGATTTTAGACGGTGGAGATGAAAGAGCACTCTGCTGCTGTCCCATACATCCGAGACTTTATAAGCGTTCACTGTACCTTCGCGGCAAGGCAGAGCTTAAAAAGAATGTCAAAAAGGCTGTTATGACTGTCTTTACCAAAGGCGAAGCTGATATTTTTATCGGCGGAAAACCAATCAGTAATGAAATATTCGGTCAGGGTATCATGGATAAAATTCAGGAAATCCGTGAGTATGATGTGACGCATCTTGTA
>JAZNIM010000107.1:0-3561 GCA_045577475.1 Eubacteriales bacterium
AAGCGATATCATTACCAAAAAGGGCTTTCTGATTTCACTTCCGGGAAAGAAAAACAACGAGGTAAGTACGACAAGCTCAATTCATATGTCGTCTGATGCACCTGCCAAGGATGTAAAGGGTGACAAAACCTCAAAGGATGCGGGCAAAAAGCATCATGACAGAAGAAAAGACAATAGAGATAACAGAGATAACAGAAATAATCAGAACAAACAGGACGTAAAGGGCGAGGCAGCTCAGGGCGATAATCGTTCACGTGACAACGGATTTAAGGGCAAAAACGGAAAGAACAGAGATAAATTCCGCCGTGACAGAAATAACGCTGACACTGCCGAGCAGAATGTTGCAAAAAATGCGGAAAATCAGCAGCAGAGCGAAAAATCCGTAGTAAAACCCGAAGGCGGCGAGAATCGCAATGACAGAAACGACCGCAAAGCAAAGCACGGCAAGAATTTCGGACGAGATAAAAAACATGGCGAGGACAGAGGCGACAGACAGGAAAAGAACGACAAAAACGACAGAAATGAAAAGCCTCAGAAGAACGACAGAAACGACAGAAACGACAGAAACGACCGCAGTGACAGAAACAGACACGGAAATAACGATAAAAAGCAAAAGAACATGACTCCTCTTTCCGCACTGTCGGCAGAAATTTCCCGTCATGAGGAGAAAAAACAGGCAGAAGTGATAAATGCCGTAAAAGAGCCTTCTCTTGAGGAAAAATACAAGAATGCAAAACCGTTGGCTCAGCAGATAGCAGAGCAGGAAATGCGTAATAAGGGTATAAAGGTGCCTTCCGAAAACGACGAGCCACAGGAATGTGTTGAAA
The DNA here is from genome assembly GCA_045577475.1 of Eubacteriales bacterium. Classification (GTDB taxonomy): domain Bacteria; phylum Bacillota; class Clostridia; order Oscillospirales; family CAG-382; genus UMGS1387. The sequence continues at coordinate 828 of JAZNIM010000107.1, forward strand.
TCGTAGGCGTTCGTTTCAGAGAAGCGGGAAAGATTTACTACTTTGATCCCGGCGATAAAAAAATCCCCTTCGGTACTCCCGTTATTGTAGAAACTGCAAGAGGAAGCGAGTACGGCTATACTGCAATTTCCAACAGACTTGTTCCCTGCAACTCCCTTTTGTCGCCATTAAAGCCAATTGAGAGAATTGCAACGGAAATTGATACCCAGAAGCATGAGGCTAACAGGGATTTAGAGGCACATGCCGAGAACGTATTCAAGGAAAAGGTTGCAAAGCTTGGACTTGAAATGAACCTTATATACGTTGAATACACCTTTGACAATTCCCGTCTGCTGTTCTATTTTACGGCGGAAACGAGAATTGACTTCCGTGAGCTTGTTAAAGAGCTTGCAGGGGTATTCAGAACAAGAATAGAGCTAAGACAAATAGGCGTGCGTGACGAAGCAAAGGCAATCGGAGGCATCGGCGTATGCGGCAGAGCAAACTGCTGTAACACTTTTCTCGGTGACTTTGCACAGGTGTCAATAAAAATGGCAAAAGACCAGAGCCTGTCCCTTAATGCAGCCAAAATTTCGGGTGCCTGCGGAAAACTCATGTGCTGTCTCAGATACGAGGATAAGGTATATGAGGAGGAAAACGCAAGAACTCCCAAGGTTGGAAGCATTGTGGAAACTCCCGAAGGACGAGGCCACGTGGTTGAAAGAAATGTGCTCAAGGGAACTGTGAAGGTTGCACTTGACCTTGCTCCCGAAGCTGCGGCACAGCCCTTTTCAAGAGATGATGTTAAGGTCGTAGGCTTCAACAAGTCAAAGAGCGGCGAGGATAACCTGGACGACAATCTCGACGAATTAAAGGATGCCGAAGGATAATGGACGGTATTTTAAATGTGTATAAACCAAAGGGTTTGACATCCTTTGCGGTGGTTGCGAGGGTGAAAAAATTCTGCGGCACAAAAAGAATAGGACACGCAGGAACTCTTGATCCAATGGCAACGGGAGTGCTTCCCTTGCTTGTGGGAAAAGCTGCGGTAATGCAGGAAAAGCTGTCCGACCACGACAAAACCTATATTGCAGGCGTCCGCCTTGGTATTTCCACCGATACGGGAGATGTCACGGGAAAGATTATTTCTCAAAGCGACGTTGATGTTTCGGAGGACAGCTTCAAAGCGGCGGCAGAAAAATTTGTGGGAAAAATCAAGCAGATACCCCCAATGTACAGTGCAATACAGATTGACGGACAAAGGCTGTATGACCTTGCGCGTAAAGGCATAGAGGTTGAAAGACAGGCAAGAGAAATTGAAATATATTCTCTTGATGTGCTGAAACGTGAGAGCGAAACGGATTTTATTATACAGGTGAGCTGTTCAAAGGGGACGTATATACGCACTCTTTGTGAGGATATCGGAAAAGAGCTTGGAACGCAGGCTTGTATGTACAGTCTTGAGAGAACGGTGTGCGGCGACTTCAAAAAGCAGGAAAGCGTAAGTCTTGAAATGCTTGAGGAGCTGTATTCACAGAATAAGACACAGGAAATCGAAAAGCTCCTTATGCCCGTAGAACCGCTGTTTTCACATCTTCCAAAGGTTACGCTTCCCGAATTTTACACAAAGCTGTGTCTTAACGGCTGCGAGATTTATCTGAAAAAGATAGGCGTGAAAGAGGAATTTTTCGGCGAGGACGGTCTTTGCAGAGTTTACGGTTTTGACAAAAGGTTTATCGGTCAGGGAGAAGTCCGTGACTATGAGGACGGCAAGGCAATAAAAATAAAATACCGCTTTATTTAGTTTTTAAATTTTTTATATAATCCCAAAAAGGAAAGGAAAAACAAAATGGTACAGCAGAATCTTGACTTTTTAAAGGAAAAAGACCCCGAAATTGCCGAAGCTATCGGTCTTGAACTGGGTCGTCAGAGAAGAAACATCGAGCTTATTGCAAGTGAAAATATCGTTTCCGAAGCAGTTCTTTCTGCAATGGGAAGCGTACTTACAAACAAATATGCAGAAGGCTATCCCGGAAAGAGATACTACGGCGGCTGCGAGTGTGTTGACGTTGCGGAAAACATTGCAAGAGAAAGAGCCTGCAGGATGCAAGCACTACGCCACAATATCGCCATTTATTCGGCACATACCTCCATGGATAGTTATCTGCACGGTGTCAGCGGACGCATAGCGGAGAAGTTAGGCATACAGGACTATCGTATCCTTATCCCTTCTGCCTCCCATGTTGGTGCAGGATTGGGTGTGATAGGTGACATGGCGGAGCCTATGGAGGCAGAGGCGTTTGTGGAGCATGTGGCGCGGGTGTTTGCTGCGCCTAATACGGCTCTGAGATGGGTGAAGGGAGAGGATAAACGCATTAGCACAGTGGCTATCTGCGGCGGTGCTGGAGCCGAGTTCCTGGAGCAAGCGATTGCGCAGGGGGCAGATGCGTTCGTTTCGGCAGACTTCAAGTACCATGAGTTGCAAAATGCGTATCAACGTATCACCGTGGTGGATATGGACCACTGGGTGAGTGAGCATTTTACGCGGGAGATTTTTGAGCAGTTGCTCTCTCCTTATATTTCCACGCGCATCGCGCGCACGGACGAGAGCCCCATTAAATACCATGCCTTTAACCTCTAACCTTTAACCTCTCGCCTGTACACTCCAAACGAATATTAACATTAAAACAACATACAATTATGGCTAAAGAAAAAGTAGAACAAGAGTTGACCGTAGAAGAGAAACTACGCGCTC
>JAZNIM010000108.1:0-8474 GCA_045577475.1 Eubacteriales bacterium
CCTCCTTTAATATGCTATCATCTGATAATCTTCGGGGATTTCAAAGAGCTTTGCGTCTGCACCTTTTTCAAGGGAGAGGATTTCTACAACACCTTTTTCACCCTCTGCGGTAGCCTTAATAAATTTCAACTCGTCACCGTCAAAGAGATACTGAACTGTTTCGCCCTCAACGGTAAATTCCTCGTAATCGTAGGTTTTGCCGTTATATTCCGTTTCGCCCGATGCAACTGCCGTTTCATAATTTGCGGCTTCGTCTGCGAACATATCCATTACGGCTCCGTTATCAGCCACCTGCGTTTTAAGCACCATTTTTGAACTGTTTTCAATGATGTACTGATAGCCGTCACGCATTACCATAACGCTTTTCATTCCGTCCATATCGCTTTCGGAATACATCATATCGTCCTTAAATGCGTTTTTTGATATTACCTCAATACCCTGAACGGTGGTTTTCATTTCCATTGTGTATTCGCCGCCGGAGAGGTATTTCTCAAAGTATGCAAGGGTTTTGGTAGAAGAAACGGGGATTTCGTTTGTTTCATTGACCGACTTGTCATTCTGTTCATCCTGATTATTTTCGGGATTTTCTTCCTGATTTTCAATTTGTTTATTTATTTCCTCGCCGCCCGATGGCTTTTCCGTGTCTTCAAAGCAGGAAACCAGCGAAAAAACCATTATAACGCCGAGCAGTATTGCAATTAACTTTTTCATTTACGTAACCTCGCTTTCAGTGGGGTTGAAAATTTGTTTTCGCTTTATGACAGTCTCACAAGGTACTGACAGTAAGCGTACACATTCTGGATCTTCTTTGCTTCAACTCCGTCATCAGCGTGGATGATGGGCTGTGTTTCCGAAGGAGTTACGTAAAGCTTGAATACAATTGCATTCTGTCCGGGGCGCATATTGCGTATCTTCTTGTATTCAATATCCTTGCTCTTAATTCCTATGTAATCGAAAATAATAGACTCAATCTCCGGATTTGAAAAGCACTTTAGAAGATCGGACGATTCGTGTACGTCGAGAATATGTCCTGCTTCTTCAAACGAAATATTGTAGCACTTAAATTCGCCTTCGTTGATAACCGAAAGCATACTACTGTTGTCAAGTAATAAAACCGGTAAATCCTTTGAGTTATACATTGTAAATCCTCCTTATGAATTTAATTAAAAGTTGTAATCGGGAAGCTCTGTGAGGTGGTCTACCGTAACCGTTCCGTCATAATAGGAAACGCTTATATAGTAAGTGCCGTTGGTGCCCCACCAGCCGCCTGACGAGAGCATATCCTCCTCGCTCATTCCGAACCCGTAAAAATCGGTGTACTTGTAGCCGTCGGATTTAAGTCCGTTTATCCAAGAGAGCATTTCCTCCTCGGAGGTGTCGCTTATTTCTGTGCGGTAGGAGGCAACAGCCGCCTGTGTGCCACCGGGATATTTGCGAAGAGCCTTGGGCCAGCCGTTATTTTTCGCCTCGGCTTGGGCATTTATATCCTCAATATTTCCAAAAAGACCGCTAAGGTCGCCGGATTCGCCGCCCGTAAGCCCTGCAAGTGCTTCGAGAGCACCGAGTGCCTCGCCAAGCTGTCCCAGCTCGCTGTAATCAGAGCTTTCTGTGTCCTCAGATCCGCCGAAAAGTCCCAAAAGACCGCCCGACTTTTCTTTTTCGTTTTCATCTTCATTACTGCCAAGCGACAGTCCGCTGAAAATGCCTTCGCCGTTTGTGTCAATTCCTGCCTTGTCAAGCAGAGAATTTATGAGTGCTCCGCCTACAAGCGCGAAAATGATGCCGATAACAATACCTATAACCGTCATAATTATGGCAGCTCTTGCAAGTGACCGCTTGCATATCTTACGGCATCCGCCGCACGCCCAGACTATCGTAAGGATAAGTCCGACAACCGGTATGCACATAAGGAGCATTATTCCTATAAATCCCCACGCCGAGATAGGCTCGTATTTCGTTCCCTTGACCGATTCTGCCGTTAGCGCTATAGGCTGTGCGGGAGGTGGAGTATAAGGCTGCTGATATTGGGGCTGTCCGTAGTTTTGTGCGGGCGGTGCCTGAGGCGGTTGCTGTTGATAGCCTTGCTGAGGGGGTGCCTGATATGTAGCCTGTGTGTTTTCCGCTATTACCGCTTCGGGAGCTTTTTCTACGACTGCCTCTGCCGGCTGTTCCGTTGCCGCTTTAGGCTCGGATGCCTTTGTTCCGCATTCGGTACAAAAAGCTACTCCCTCGGGGATTTCCTTGCCGCAGTTGGTACAGAATTTAGCCATAGTGGTCTCCTTTCTTATTTATTCCGTGTGTATGTTACACCGTCAAAAATAAGCGTATCGCCGTCGAGCTTGTATTCAACGGTATCACTTTCGCTTGCGAGACCGAAAAGTGCTTTTGCCGTAAGCTCCATTTCGGTATCGCTCTTGATTTCGTACTCGATAGTCATCAGCATATCAAGTCCCGCAAGGGCTTCGTCAATGTCTTCATCGTCACCGAACATATCCTCGGTAAGTCCGTAGCGAACCTTGCCGTCATCGGTAAACTGTATTCCGAGACCGTATTCGGTTTCGGTTTCGGTGTCAACAAGCTTCCACGTGCCGACTATTGCCTTTTTATTAGGACTTCCTCCACATGAGGCAAGGGAAAGAAGCATCAAGCCAGCCAAAAGTACTGCTAATATCTTTTTAATAGTGTTATCCTCCTTAAAATAGTTTTAACTCCAATACATAATACTCAGCTTATAAACACCGAGATCTATATCATATCTGTAAGCAAGATGCAGGGTTGCCGAACCGTTTGCAAGCTCTGTCTTGAACATACAGCTGCTTCCCGGGAGAACTGCCCACCAAGCCTCGCTCTGAAGGTCAGCAAGCGAGGTTGCCTCGGTCTTTTTTCCGGCATCTTTGTAAAGCTTGCCGTCATCGGAAAGAGAAATCATCTTTGCATATAGCTTTTCAAACCAAGCGTTGAAGTCCTCTTCGGTTGTTGCGTCTTTGTCAACGTTTATTGTGATATAACCCGTACTGCCTCTCTTTCCTGCTGGGGTGCTGCCGTCCATTTCAAGCTCATCAAAGGAAACAAAGTGATTGGGCGTTATATCTTCTTCGGCGAAGCCGTATATTTTCAGGAAATCTGCAACGCTTAATGCTTCGTCCTCTGTTTCTGATGTTTCTGATGTTTCTGCATCGTTATCTGTGTTTGAATCGGCAAAGCTTTCTTTGATGGTTTCATCATTATTTTCTTCTGTCTGCTGTTCCTGCTGTTCTATTTGGTTCTCGACCTCCGAGAGTATGCTGTCAAGGTCACATGAGGCGAGAGAAAATGTCATAAGACCTGCTAAAAGAATTACCAGCAGCTTTTTCATCATATATTCCTCCTTGTATAAAGGCTGGGGCGGAGGGAGCCGCCCCTTGACATAAGATTTATTTCTTCAGATTTTCAACCATACGAACTGCTATAATGAGTGCCTGCTCGCGTGTTGCATTTGCATAGCCGTTTGCCTGTTCTTCGGTTGTTACGTTCTTGGGTGCAAACTTGTTGTTACCAACACCGTTGATAATTCCGTTTGCCGCCATAAAGTACACACTGTCCTTTGCCCAATCGGAGATATCTTTGTCATCCGCAAAGGGTGTGGGCTTTTCGTAAGGGAGAGTAAACTGTGCATCGGTCGAAAGAGTCCAGCCGGGGAGCGTGACTCTCTTGAATACACGTGTCAGCATCGTTGCTGCCTGCTCACGGTTTAAGAGGTCGTTGGGTGAATAGGTTGTAGCCGAAGTTCCGTTTACCGCACCTATATTGTATGCCTTGAGTATCTCAACATCGGTTGTGTCCGTAAAGGGATTTGCAAGTGCAGGGAGTGCCGCCGTTCCCGAAAGCGCCTCGTAAACCTTAACTGCAACTGCCGCAAATTCTGCTCTTGTGATGTCGGTGGTGAGGTCTGCATCAAGAAGCACATCGGGAATTAAACCGAGAGCATCAGCTTGTGCAAGTTCTGCACTTGCCCAAGTACTTCCGCTTGCAGGCTTTAGGTTTTCATTTTCGGAATTTATCCAATAAACACCTACAACTCCTGTCTTCTTATCCTTTGCATAAATTGCAAAGCCGTCGCTACCGTCGGTAATCATTGTTACAATACCGTTTGCATCAACTGTTGCTGCCTCGTTATATGAACTTGACCATTCATAATCGAGAGGATTCTGACTTACACCGTTATCTGCTGTAAGGGTGAGAATATCTCCTGCTTTTGCATCCTCTTTACCGTCTTTTTCGGTAATATAAACCATATTATATTTTTCGGTTGTTGCAACAACTGAAGCCATATCGTAATACGCATCCACATCGCCGCCTACATACCAGATAGCCCACAAAATGGCTCTTGCAGTAACCGCACCGGCAGGAATGGTTGCTATGATAGTCTGATTATGCCAGTCGGGATTTCGCTGTTCCTGTGAATAAGTCTTAATCTGATTTCCGCTTGCATCCAAAAACTGCAATTCAACCTTTCCCATATCGTGCGGAGATTGGTCATAGTTACAAACCATTAAAGAAAATATAATACTTTCGCCTGCGTTTCTGCCACTAAGAGAAACATCCTGATAAATGTATGTATTTTCCTGATATGCCTCGGAAGGCCATGCGAAATAGCTTCCGTCACGAGGCTCATATTCGCTTTCGCTTTCTACGGTACTCCATTTTCCGTCAGGAGATACCCAGCCGTTCATTCCATCCTCAAAACTCGGATTGACAAGCAGGTTATCACTTGTTTCAGCCGATACCGTAAAGGCAAACACCAAAAAACACATCGTAAGTATCAATAATAATGATAAGATTTTTTTCATCTTCACATCCTCCTTATTCGCCCTGTCTTGCTCCGCATCCCGAGCAGAATTTCATACCGTCTGCCACCTCTGCACCGCATTCGGTACAGAAGCGTTTTTTTGCTTCAGCTTTTTCGGGAAGCCTTGTGCCGCAGTCACAGCAGAACTTGCAGCCCTCTGCATTGACCGTTCCGCAGCTTGGGCAGGTGCGGTCTGCTTCTGCCGCCTCTCTCTGTGCCTGTGCCTCGGCTTCGGCTTTCTCCCGTGCTTCCTTTTCAGCCTTCATCTGTGCGACTTTTGCCTCAATTTCTGCTCTGTTTGCACTGAGCGCTTCAAGCTGAACCGCTGTGTCGGGATAGGCTTCCTTGCCGTTTTCGGTGTAAAGTCTTCGTCCGAGTGCGGCGTATATTTTTTCTTCCTTTTCGGTTATATCCTTGAGCTCATTCTGTGCGTTGAATATCTTAACATCGGGATCATCCTGCGGTGCAAGATTTGCAAGTCCCCGAACCAAACCGTCTAAAATTCCTGCCATAGTGTTTTCCTCCGTATATTATGAATTAGTTAGCAAAGTCCTTTAATGCTTCTTCGATCTCGTCTGCGTTTTCTTCAATGTCGGACATATAATCGTCCCAGCCCTTCTGCATACCCTGAGCTATGTCTACCTTTACTGCGTTGTAGTAGAAAAGTCTGTCAAACTCGCTTTCCTTGTCGTTATCATATTCAGAGCTTACGTATACCGTGTATATCGTGTCGTCAACTCTGAACGCCCAGCCCTGAAGCCATCCGCCGAGAGCATCCTCCAAGGTGGTTTGGTCAAGAGCATTTTCGCCCTCGCCGACAAATTCGTAGCCGATTATATTGTAGCCGTCCTGAGAAACGGCGGCGGTTTTGTCAAATACCTTTTTGAAGTATGTATCTATTTCCTCGTCGGTAAGCTCGCCGTCCTTTTTGGTAAAGGTGAAAAGTCCGCGTCCGTCCTCGCCGAGTGCCGAATATTTACTTGCAAATTCCCATTCCCAGTCGGGCTCTATCTCGTCTGCCTTTATGCCTGTTGCTTTTTCGAGATAGTATTCCGCTGCCTCGGGACTGAATGTTTCAAGGCTGTCTTCGTAATCTTCCTGAGCTTTTTCGCTCATTTTACCGGGATCAACGTTTTCTCCGGGCTTTGCCGTACAAGCTGCAAGTGTAAGTATCATAAGGGATGCGAGTATTATAGTAAGTATCTTTTTCATAAGTAAATCCTCCGTATTATATAAATTTATTGTTTAATTGTTGTCTTGATTTACAGCTTTGCTCCGCAGCCTCCGCAGAAGCCTGCATTTGCTTCGTTTTTAGCACCGCACTGTCCGCAGAATCTGGGCTTGGGTGCGTCTGTCTGTGTATTAGGTTGTGCCTGATGCTGTGGCTGTACATTCGGCTGTCCTGCTCCTGCGTAAGCCATCTGCGGCTCTTCCGCCTTGCCCTTGTTAAAGAGCTCCTTGAACTTGCCGGAGATCTTAGAGAGCTTGCCGTAAAGGTCGAAGGTAATTTCTGTTGTGGGAGCTACCTCCATATAACTCACCATTGTCTGACAAAGTATGTAGCTGTCAAGGAATGCAAACTTTATTACCCAAGTAATGAATACTGCAAGCAAGAAGCCGATAAACGCGTTCCAACTGAGAAGCCTGAAAAGAAGTCCTATGGGCACGAATACAAGCACAAGCACCAAAAGCGAGAGAAGTATAACCTTCAGCATTGTCTTTGCCGCATTTTTAAGAAGATGCTTGATGTTCTGTGCGTAGATTACAACGCCGTCGCAGGCACTTCTGAATGCGCCCTGCTCCTTTTTGTAGAAGGTGTAGCCGAGACAGCACTCGTCAACGTAGCCGAGGGAAAGCTCAACGAAGAAGTTTGCTATTCCCGTTACTGCTCCCATACCGGGGATAAAGTCAAGTGCATTACCGAGCTTTGAGATGCCTCTCTGAATCTGCTTTACCGCACCCGATACCAGCTTATCTACAGCGAAATATACGTTTGAGGTTGCAAATCTCTTTTTAACGGCTTCCTTGCCGTAATTCACCTGATTGTCAGGAACCTTACCTGTTGTCACCGCTTCGGCAAGCACTGCAACGTGTCCTGCTTTAACAAGATAGCCGAAGTAGTGCATAATTGCGAATCTCACGACTCCCGTTGCACCTATCCATATAAAGATACAAATTACCATTCCGTTTTCGCCAAACAGCCAGCCGATACCGAGTAGTATTGCGAGCAGCACTACCGAGATAAGCACCGTTGCCGCACCGAGTACCAGCTTTGCTATTGCAAAAGGCATTGTTTTTCTGAAAAGTTCACCTGATTTCATAATTTTTATCTCCTTTACTTGTTTTTCTTGAATTTCTCGTTCATACAAATTCCGATTAAATCTTTCTCGTCCTGCTTTAACATAAAACTGCAGGTTCCGCAGGTTTTGTCATCACCGTCAGCGTATGGACAGTCTTCTGTAATGACATCTACCCATTTTCTGCCGCCTGGGGTTATTCTCGGACATTCGATAAAATCGGGGAATTCTCCGAGATGCTTTCCGCTCAGCTCATCATATCGGAAATTCACCTCCAATATGTCGCCGTCGAGCAGGTAAGTCTTTTTTACATCATGTTTCATATCATAGGCTCACCTCAACTTTCCTTTCGTTGTCTTTATTTTATACTAAAAATAATCTTATTGTAAGTCACGTCTGATAGGTGAAAAAGTATATTTTTTTGCATAATTCTGAGTCTTTCAATAGGCAAAAAATTGAAAAAGCCTGTAATATAGCGTATTTTGGGGCAAAAAAATCCCGTTCGCGTGCGAACGGGATCTTTAAGCTTTTGTCAGTCTTCAAGATATTTCCGAAGCTCTGTCTTTTTGCTGATACAAAGCTTCTGATAAATAGAGCGTATGTGATTTTTTACCGTACCCTCGGATATATCTAAGTGTGCGGCTATTTCCTTTGAACTCCAGTCTCGGTTATACAGAAGGGTTATGCTTATTTCAATGGGTGTTAAGGTGTGAGAAAAATCGTTTTCCTCCGGCTTATGAAGTCTGTACCAGCCGTCATTAAATTCTTTTACAACCTTCATTATCTTCTTATAGTCTTCGGGATAGTCTGTTTTTAAGCACTGTTCTGTAAGACCTTGAAGCAGATTATGGTGTATGCCGAACAGCTTTATAAAGCCGTCATGTTTTGCAGTTTCCCATGCAATCATAAAGTGCTGTCGGGCAAGAAGAGGCTTTTTAAGTCCCATAAAGGATGCTGCCGCAACTATAAGCACATAAATTGCCGCAACCGGATAAAAGCTGTTGCAAAAAGCAAGGGCTGTATCACATATACCGATTGCTCTTTCAAAATTCCTTTCTCTGTATGCCTTGTACGCCAATATGTATGCTCCGTAAAGTCTTATGCCGTTCGGAAGAAAGTGCAGATATTCCTCAAGGGGCGGCACATCGGGAACAGGCACGTTCAAAAGATATTTTCCGATATATGCGGTAAGCACACCGATAGCATGCAGCTCTTTTGGTGCGTCTTGGTTTTTAAGTCCTTCCTCCAACTCTTTTGATACACGCTCGGAAAAGAAACCGGCAAGGTGAATATGACCCCTGAATATATTTGCAAAGGTACACATAACGTTGGCAGAATAGCGAAGCGAT
>JAZNIM010000109.1:0-6549 GCA_045577475.1 Eubacteriales bacterium
CCCATAGCCTCCGCGGCGAGGGAAACCTGAAATCCGTAAGGATTTAGTTTCCCGATGAGCGGGCTGTTTTGATACTTTTCCAGAGGGAAAAGTATGACTCGCTGTCCGCAGACAGCGAAACACCTGAGTGACATAAAACTAACTAATTAACTAACTATAAAAAATGAAAAATGTAACTCAACCTCCGCAGAGGTCGAAACTCCCTACCAAGCATAAAAGCAACTCGGCACTACAGTGCCGAACCCCAAAAACATCAAAATTCCCCCCTGTATAAAGACGGCGAAATCTTCTTTTTCTTCTTAAAGAACGCACTGAAATAATACTCGCTGTCAAATCCGCAAAGAGGAGCTATCTCACGTATGCTAAGATCTGTGCTCGTAAGAAGCTGCTGCGCCTTGTTGAGCCTGAGATTTGTAAGATAGTCAGAGGGGGTCATGCCGACTGCATACTTGAACCGCCTTGAAAAGTGCACGTAAGAAAGCCCAAGGGATTGTGCTATGTCCGGCAGATGTATTTTCTGATGATAGCTGCTGCCCAGAATCTCAAGTGCCTGACATACCATAACATCGTTTGTGGGAAAAAAGCTTAATCTGCTTGCATTTTCCATCTTGTAAAGGGTGATTATGTCGCCAAAAAGACTCTGAACACAGGAAAAATCGTTCTGTAGCGGTATGCTTGTGCTGACACTGTTAAGCATGCGTATTGTTGAGGCAATTCTGTCCTTGTCGTAAAACTTTATGTGATGGGTGTCAAAAAGCATCTCGTCACAGGTAAATCTGAAAAAGTGGACGGTTACGGGTGTTATCGTTTTTCTTTTGTAATGCACCCCTTTTTCAAAGAAAACCGCCTCAAAGGGATTTACCGTAATGCTGCCGTTTCCGTCTTCAAAGGTGTATGTACCGCTTTCGGATAACGCAAGAATGTTGTTTTCAGCCGTAAAATCCTGCTGAATGAACTGGTCACGGTGACGGGATGTGTATATTAAAAGCTCAAATGACATATATTCACCTGCTATCCTTAAAATGATAAAATAATACAAATAATATTATAAAATAATGTATTGACATTGTCAAGTGCCGTTGATACAATAGCTTTGGACGTGTATGTATGTCTGATTATATTATGATAATAAAATACATTCATAAGGGAAGTGTATGCTTTGAAGGATGTTCTTATAACAGGCGGAACACGCAACACAGGGTTTGTAATTGCAAAGACCTTTGCAAAAGATGGCTACCGTGTTCACATAACAGGTCGGAAACTTGAAGAAGTCAGGGGAGCCGCAGAAAAAATAAAGTTGGAATATCCCCAAGCCGAGGTTTTTCCTTACAGCCTTGAAATGTCGGATGTATCGGATATAAACAGAGTTTTTTCCGAAATCAAGGAAAACGCAGGAAAGCTGGATGTGTTTGTTGCAAATGCGGCACATCTCGGCATTGACCTTGATATTTATAACACCACAGAAGCTGATTTTGATGCGGTAATGGATGTCAATGTCAAGGGAAACTTTTTCTGCTGTCAGAATGCGGCAAAGCTTATGAAGGACAACGGCGGAAGAATTGTGTTCCTCAGCTCTGTTCAGAGCAAGGGTGCGGTTGAGGGCAGAACGGTGTATTCCACCTCAAAGGCGGCACTCAATATGCTTTGCAAGACTCTTGCCTATGACCTTGCACCTTATAAAATTCAGTGTAATACCCTGATTGTAGGTGCAATCCACAGCGACAGATGGGACGAGCTTGACGAGCAAACAACGGAAAAACGCCGCAGTGCATATCCTTCGGGACGTGAAAGCTACCCCGAAGAAGTGGCAAATGCGGTTATGTACTTTGCAAAGGACTGTCCCGAAACAGTGACGGGCACTGAGCTTACCATTGACTCGGGTCTTTTGCTTTCCTTGCTTCCATACAGGGACAGAAAGCAGTTTAAAAGGGAGGATTTTTAAATGAAAATTACCGACATCAAAACATTTATAATCGACGCATACAGAACAAACTGGACTTTTATCAAGGTTGAAACAGACGAGGGACTTTACGGCTACGGCGAGGCATCCCTTGGCACACAGGAAATGGCACTGAGCGGCTGCGTTAATGACCTGAAACGCCTTATTGTTGGCAGAAATCCTCTTGAAATCGAAAAGATGAAGTTTGAGGTTTACCGTGATATTTACTGGAAGGGCGGACCTGTTCTCATGTCGGCACTCAGCGGAGTAGAGATGGCAATGTGGGATATTACGGGTAAATACTACAATGCACCGGTATCTGCACTTCTCGGCGGTAAAATACGTGATAAAGTGAAGATGTACGCAAATGCGTGGTTTGTAGGTGCAAAAGAGCCTGAGGAATTTGCAAAGGCGGCAAAGAAAACAGTTGACCTTGGTGTAAAAGCTCTCAAGTGGGATCCCTTCGGAAGTGCACACATGACCATCGAAAACGAGGGATTTTATAAGGCAATAGACATTGTTGCGGCAGTACGTGAGGCGGCAGGAAAAAACACCGACCTTCTTATCGAGTGCCACGGAAGATTCAATCCGTACACGGCTATCAAGCTGTCAAAGGCACTTGAGCCTTACAACATTTTCCTTATGGAAGAGCCTTGTCCTCCCGATAACCCTGAGTCTTTGGCACAGGTAAGAAGAAAGTCAAACATTCCTATTTCGGGCGGCGAGAGAGTTTACTCAATTTACGGTTTTCAGGACTACTTTGACAAGGGTGCGGTTGATATTGCACAACCCGACATCTTCCACACAGGCGGTATTTACGAAAGCAAGAAGATTGCGGCAATGGCAGAAGCAAGGCATATTCCCGTGTCCTTCCACAATCCGTCGGGACCCATATCCAATGCGGCAATACTTCAGCTTGCTTCCACAGTTCCAAATTTCCTTATCCACGAAATTATGCTTACAGACGGCTCATTCAGAAAGGAAATCACCAATGAGCGTGTAGTATATGAAGACGGCTTCATAATGGTACCCGATGCACCGGGTCTTGGCATAGAGGTTAACGAGGACGTGCTGGAAAAGTATCCTTATCAGCCGAGAAACTTAAGACATTACAACAACAATCTTACAAGCATACGTCCCAAAGGGGATGCAAAGTACTATTTCGTTGGCTTGGAGGATAAAAATGATTGACATTATAAGAAAAGAACGCTTCATGGCAATTCTACGCAACATGCCAATGGACAAGTTCGAAAAAACGGTTCAGGCTCTTTTTGAAGGCGGAATACGTATTTTTGAGGTTACATACAATCCTTCAAAGAGTGATACAATTGAAACCGTAAACAAGTCCTTTGAGATAATCAAAGCAAATTTCGGCAAAGCCGCACACCTTTGTGCAGGTACGGTTGTAAAGACCGAATTTGTGGAAGCGGCGTACAAGGCAGGTGCAAAATGCATCGTTTCGCCTAACACAAGCGAGAAGATTATAGCACTTACAAAACAGCTTGGCATGACATCAATCCCCGGTGCCTTCACGCCTACGGAGATAGTAAATGCATACGAGCTTGGTGCGGATTTGGTGAAAATTTTCCCCATACTTCCTGACAATATTGCTTATCTTAAAAACATTATCTCTCCCCTGTCACACATTCCTTTTGTCACAACGGGAGGAGTCAGACTTGACAACGCTGCGGAATTTCTCAAAGTGGGTGCTGCTGCCGTTGCCGCAGGTGTTACTCTTGTGCCTACGGATATGTTGGATAATGAGGATTATGCAGGTATTACCGAAAACGCACGCAAGTTTGTGGAGATTGCGAAGAACGCATAACATATAAAAACGCACCTCGGCTTTGATCAGTCGGGGTGCATTTTCGCTAATATAACTGTGACAAATTACATAAACAATTCCCTGAGAATTTCCTCAGCCATCTTAACATCCACCGTGCCGTAGCACTTTTTAAGATTTTTGTTGTCGACAAATCTCGGTAAAAGCTCGATGAGCTTTTCTTCCGTCAGCTTTACGTCAAGCTTTGGAAGATTCTTTTCAACCAAATCCAGTAAATCCTCAATTTCAACGCCTGAGCGGCAAACAAACTGCTCTACCTTGTCAGGCTCTGCTTTTGCATTGTGAGAAAGAAAGTGGTGAAGATATACAGCACAGGCATTTCCGTGGGGAACGCCGTACTGCTCGGAAAGAAAATACCCCATACCGTGAGGAAAACATGTACCCGAAACGCTTATTGCAAGACCGCCGTAAAGCGAAGCACAGTAAAGCACTTCACGTTCTTCATAGGAAAGCTCAGATGCATCACGACTTGCCGTAACATATAGGGAGTCCATAAGTAACTGCACACCTCTGATGGCAAATTCACGGCAGATTTCGTTGGAGGTACGGTTGAAATATGCTTCAACACAGTGACACAGGGCATCAAGTGCCGTTGAACGGGTAAACTCGGTTGATAATGACATGGTATAGCTTGGGTCGCCGAAGCTGACGGACGGATAGGTGTCATCTGTGCGAAAGCTCTTTTTTAAGCCTTTTGAGTTGGTAATTACCGCAACAGGTGTCACCTCGCTGCCCGTACCCGCAGTTGTTCCCACAGCAATTATAGGCAGCGGCTTTGCATCCCATTCCATACCGTAAAGAGCTTTTTCGCTTGTATCATTACATGCCGCAAGCACCGCAACTGCCTTTGCCGCATCCAAGGGTGAGCCTCCGCCGATACCGATTATAAAGTCGGCACTTGTTTTTTTTGCAAGAAGCGATGCTTCAAGACAGGAAGCATATGTGGGATTTTGTCCGATGCCGTCGTAGATTTCAAAGGATACCCCCACCTTTGTAAGTGCCGCTGTCACGTCATCCAACGCACCGCACTTTTTTGCACTTGTCTTTCCCGTTACAATAACGCATTTTGTGCCGTACTTCTTGAATACATCGGCATTTTTTGATATGCAGTCCTTGCCTGTGATGATTTTTGCAGGCATAAAAAAGTTCATTTCCATGATGTTCACTCCGATTTTAAAAAAAATGTCAAAATAATGCTTGAAAAGTTCTTATCTATATTATATACTGTTTCTATAAAAAAAACAATACCCTAATGTGTTTAATTTGAAAGTGAGAGATTGATATGATTAAAAGAAGCAATGAATTTACTCCCGAGCTTCGTGAAAACATGAGAGGCGGCGACGGCACTGTTATGGTAACAGGCTTTGTAAGCCCCGAGGAGCTTAACAACAAGGGCAGACTTTTCGGCAAAATCACCCTTAAACCCGGCTGCGGCATAGGCTTTCACGTACACGAAAAGGACAGCGAGCTGTTTTACATAATCAAGGGAACTGCCGTATATGACGACAACGGCACAAAGGTGACGGTAAATGCAGGTGACGTAACCGTAACTCCTGCCGGCACGGGACACTCCATCAAGAACGAAACAGACGAGGATGTAGAGCTTATTGCACTTATCGTTTACGCAGAATAACTAATTACAGTCAGGGCAACATTCAGGCAAAATCAGGTGATACCAATGAAGCAATTGAAAATAACAGATGTGCGTGCACTTCCCGGTGACAGTGCATTTTTGGTGGATGACGGAAAGACGTCAATTCTTTATGACACAGGCTTCGGCTTTACAGGGGACAGAGTTGCACAAAACGTAAAAAAGGAGCTTTGTGACAGAACCCTTGACTATATTTTTCTCACCCACTCCCACTACGACCATGCTCTTGGTGCGGTGTACGTAAAAAAATACTATCCCAACGCCATAACCGTTGCAGGCGAGTATGCGGCAAAAATATTTGAAAAGCCGTCGGCAAAGTCCACAATGAGAACTCTTGACCGCAGATTTGCAAGAAAATGCGGTATTTACGAATATGAGGACTTGATTGACAATCTTTCAGTTGACATTTCCGTAAAGGACGGGGACACCGTAACGGCAGGTGATATGACCTTCAAGGTTATAAATTTTCCCGGGCACACAAAATGCTCTGTCGGCTTTTATCTTGAGGAAAACAAGCTTCTTCTGAGCTGTGAAACTCTCGGCGTGTATTTCGGCGAAGGTATAATTCTGCCAATATGCCTTGTGGGGTATAATATGACGCTTGACTCCTACGAAAAGGCTCTGTCGCTTGACATTGACAACCTGCTTGTACCCCATTACGGACTGCTTGACAAGGACGAAACCAAATATTTCCTTGAAAACTCACGGAAGGTTCTCATTCACACAGCCCAAAAGGTAACTGAAATTTTTTCAAACGGCGGTACAAAGGAAGATGCTCTTGCATACTTTGAAAAGCACTTCTACACAGAAGCCATCAGACCCACCTACCCCATTGACGCATTTTTGCTGAATACAGGTATCATGATTGACCTAATCCGTCGTGAGCTTACTACTTCTTTTTCGGAAAAGAAGTAGGTTTCGACTCTGCAAAGGTTTTGTTATATTTTTATATTACAGGACTGCTTCATTTTTGGGGCAGTTCTTTTTTTCTTTTTTCTTTCTTTTTTTAAGTTACTTTTTTGTTTGGCAGGGAGTTTCGACACTGCGGTGTCGAGTTACATTTATGTTTAGCAGGGTGTTTCGACACTGCGGAGGTCGAGTTACTTTTTTGTTTGG
>JAZNIM010000110.1:0-21038 GCA_045577475.1 Eubacteriales bacterium
TGCTGGTGTGGCTCAATGGCAGAGCAGCTGATTTGTAATCAGCAGGTTGTTGGTTCGACTCCGATCACCAGCTCCAGGGGGAATTCCCGAGCGGCCAAAGGGGGCAGACTGTAAATCTGTTGTCAGTGACTTCGGTGGTCCGAATCCACCTTCCCCCACCAAAAAATCCTGTCGCAAGATGGGATTTTTTTATTATTCATTATTCACTATTCATTATTAATTATTAATTTGGCGACAGGATTTAATGAATAATGAATAATGAAGTCGCCTACGGCTAATGAATAATGAATAATACAAGATAGAGTTTGTCGGGTGACAAGGCTCGAACAACTTAATATTACAAAAGGAAATATATTTTGCAATTCTCAATTATATCAGCTTTCCCCAAAGTTCCCCAAAATACCGCGAGGTACTTCGAGAGAAGTGCTTTTTTTGCGCCCTTTTCACAATTTTTACGCTTTTTTTGAATCGAGGCATAGATATGGTTTTTTCGCTTAAACTAAGTAACATGAAAAGAAGAATTTTTGCCATCCTTGAATGGATGTTTATATCGGTACTGACGGGTACGCTGTGCGGAGTTGTCGGCGCACTGTTCTCAAAAACCGTGGCATACGCCACAAGTTTCCGTCATGTAAACGGCTGGATTATACTGCTGCTTCCGGTCGGCGGACTTTTGTCGGTACTCATATACAGGACACTGCGTGTTACCAATCACGGAACCGATGATGCTGTGAGAAGTGCACATACAAATGATAAGGTGTCTTTTCTTTTGACTCCTGCTACCTTCGTATGCTCTGCAATTACCCACCTTTTCGGCGGCTCTGCGGGAAGGGAAGGCGCCTCTCTTAAAATGGGTGCAGGTATTGCAGCTTTTATGACTGGAATTTTCAGACTTGATGAGCGTAACCGACGTACCCTGTCCCTTGCAGGCATGAGCGGTGTGTTTGCGGCTGTGTTCGGTGCACCGGTGGGTGCGGCTGTTTTTACCCTTGAGGTTGTGCGTACAAGAACTGTTCACCGTTGGGGACTTATCACTTCCCTCATTTCAAGCGGCTGTGCTTATTATACGGCAATTTATCTTGGAGGCGGTGCTGAAAGGTTTGATGCGGGTGTTATGCCCGATATGTCCTTTAATGTGCTGTGGAGAGTTGTGGTGCTTTCGGCACTTTGCGGTGTTGTCAGCTATATTTTCTGCTGTGCCATGAAGCAGTCCTCAAGGACGGCAAAGCATCTGTTTAAAAATGAGTATGTAAGAATTTCTGTATGTGCTCTTGTCATTGTTTTGCTAACAATAGCAGTTGGCACACAGGACTATAACGGCGGCGGTATGGAGGTCGTGGAGAGGATTTTTGAAGGACAGGGCGTAAGAATGGAGGCATTCCTGTTCAAAATAGCCTTTACGGCTCTGACGGTTGCGGCAGGATTTAAGGGCGGTGAGATTGTTCCTGCTTTTTTCGTAGGTGCAATGTTCGGAGCTGCCGCATCGGTGTTCCTTGGACTTTCTGCTCCCTTTTGTGCGGCAATCGGCATGACGGCTCTTTTCTGTGGTGTTACAAACTGTCCTGTGGCAACCGTTTTCATTGCTTCGGATATGTTCGGCTCACAGGGTGTGCTGTTCTTTGTAATAGCCTCTGCCGTCAGCTTTTTGTTCTCTGGCGAGCCTTGCTTGTATGACGGCAAGAAATATCCCTTTGAACAGCTCAAAAACGAAACGGTATAATGCTTATACAAATCGCACAAAACTATGAATATTTTTTCGGAATATTCGTACAAATTGTAATAATCCTCTTGAAAAGCGAACAATAATATAGTATTATGTTATTAAAGAATAGCAAAAGGAGGATTACTATGACAACATTGAACACATCAAAGTACGCCACAAAGAGAAACAACCTGTACCTGAGAGTTGCCAAAGGTCATTTTGCAACAGGCAACCGTCACAGCAACTATTATATTGACGTTGCGGCACAGAAGGCACGTCTTTCGGAAGCAAAGGCTGTTGCAGAAGAGCTTCGCTCGTACTTTTATCATTCTACGGTTGTTGATACAATTCTTTGTCTTGACGGCACAGAGGTTATCGGCACATGCCTTGCAGAACAGCTTACAAGTGCAGATTTTGTCAGCATGAATGCACATAAGACAATATATATAGCAACGCCTGAAACCACGGGTACAAGCCAGCTTTTGTTCCGTGACAACACAGCTTCCATGATTTCGGGAAAGCACGTAATGATACTTGCCGTATCCTACTCATCGGGAAAAACCGTGGAGGCGGCGATTGAAGCGGTAAAGTACTATGGCGGTTACGTGTCGGGCGTATGCTCAATCTTTTCCACCAGCGAAAAGACAAAAGAAGGACTTCCAATTTATACCTGCTTTAATCCGGAGTTTTTGGGAGATTATGCAAGCTATCATTCCTATGAATGTCCCATGTGCAAGCAAGGCAAGAAGCTTGATGCACTTATAAACTGCTTCGGATATTCGCTTATTAATTGACGTTACTGAAGTATTTAGCCTGCATGCTTTTGCATGCAGGTTGTTTTTTTAAAAAAAATTCACTGTACAAAGCTGACAAATGATAATATTAGCGGCAAAAGAACTAAGAAGTCAAAATAACATGGAATAGTTACCAAAAACCATTGAAAAAAACATCCGCCTTGATTATAATAAACGGTAGTAATCACAAGGGATGAAGATTGTAATGCAAAAAATAAATTCAGATATGACACGGGGAAACCTGTGGAAGCAGATGATTGTTTTCAGCCTTCCGCTTATGTTTTGCAACCTGCTTCAGGTGCTTTTTAATATGGCAGACCTTGCGGTGGTTGGAAGATTCTCAGGCTCAATGGCACTGGGTTCTGTTGGGTCTACTTCAATGCTTGTCAACCTGTTTGTGGGATTTCTCATCGGCGAGGCAGGCGGTATAAATGTGCTTACGGCAAGAGCAAGAGGCGCAAGGAATTCCAAAGACGTCAGCGAAACGGTGCATACGGCGTTTGTTCTCAGTCTGATACTCGGTGTGCTGCTGTCGGTATTCGGTGTGGTGTTTGCAAAACCGATTCTTGTGGCGATGAATACAAAAGCACAGCTTCTTGACGGTGCGGTCATATATCTTCAAATATATATGCTGGGTATGCCTGCACTGAGTATTTTCAATTACGGCAATGCGGTGCTCAATGCAGTGGGAGAAACAAAAAAACCGCTGTATTATCTGTCCTTTGCAGGAGTGCTTAATGTTGCACTGAACCTGTTTTTTGTGGTTGTTATGGGAATGAGCACAGAAGGTGTTGCAATTGCAACAATAGTTTCACAGTATACCTCGGCTGTCCTCATTGTTGCAGAGCTTATGAGAAGCCGTGACGGTGAAATAAGACTCAGTCTGTCAAAACTTCGTGTGTATAAGGATAAAGCAAAGGCTCTTATTTCAATTTGTCTGCCGTCGGGACTTCAGAATGCGGTGTTCTACTTTGCAAATATATTTGTACAGATTGGCGTAAACACCTTTGATGCCGTAATGGTGTCGGGTAATGCGGCGGCAACCAATGCAGACGGCATTGTATATGATGTAATGGCGGCAATTTACACGGCAATATCCAGCTTTGTGGGACAAAACTACGGAGCAGGTAACAGAAAAAGAGTGATTAAAAGCGTTGTTGTGGGTCTTGTGTATTCTTCGATTGCAGGACTTATTCTGGGTGTGGGACTTTACCTTGTGGGAGAAGAATTTTTGTCTTTGTTTGCAAAGGAAAAAGAGGTTATCTCGGCAGGAATGGAAAAGCTGAAGGTAATGGGACTTACATACTGGATTTCAGCCTTTATGGACGGAACGATTGCCGCTTGCAGAGGACTCGGAAAGAGTGTTGTTCCCATGTATGCGGTAATTGCAGGCTCGTGTGTGTTCAGGCTTGTCTGGATTTATACAGTGTTTAGCTACTTCGGTACAATAGAATCACTGTATCTGTTATATGCTGCCTCATGGACGATTACGGCGATGTTTGAGATAATCTATTTTGTTTACGTCTATAAAAAAGAGTGCAAAAACGGTGTGCTGACATAAAAAGGCTTCCCTTTGAGGGATGCTCAGACTGTTGAAAAAGTAGTGGCGATGCCAACACCGCCCATTATGCTATTGCAAAATCAACTTTATCGCACAATAAGGGCGAACCCCCGACGAGGGTTCGCCCTCTTTTCAGCCTTTTAAAGGCTGGAAATTCACCCACTCCTGCGTTTTCGGAAGGCACAAGGGGATTTCGCTGTCTGCGGACAGCGACCAAAGACTCTGTCTTTGGAAACTGCAAGCCTTTGAAAAGGCTTGACCTAAACTTTCATAAAGGGGGGTGCGACAAGCTTGGCTACCCCTTGCAGGAAGGCTTTTTACGGTGCGGAAAAGCTCGTGCTCTTTTTCACGTCCGAGGGACTTACACCCGTGTATTTCTTGAACACCTTGCGAAAGTATGAGCTTGAGCTGAAGCCCATCCTGTCGCTGACCTGCTCAACCGAAAGACCGTCAACCGCAAGCAAGTCGCGGCACTTCTGAATTCTTATGCTGTTCTTGACCTCCTGAGGTGTTGTGCCTGTAACCTGCTTGTATATGGCATAAAACCCCGATTCGCTGACGGAACAGTATTTTGCAACATCCGAAATTGTAAATACGTCGTGACTGAGCATATAACACCGTGACTTGTCAACTACTTCCTGCTTGTAGTCGGGATTTTCCGTCTGCATGGTGTCAAGTAATTCTGCTAAAAGCAGGTAAAACAACCCGACTGCACGACAGCCTGTTTTTCTGTCTTTCTCAAGAAGCACCAGCTTTTCCTTTATGCTGTCGGTTTGCGTCAGAAGCTGAAGCTTGTACCGCTGATTGTGGGGGACGGGTATGTTCTGAAAGGCATAGGAGTCAAAATCCACACTGCTGCCGTCGGGATACCAATGGGAATGATAGGAAAGTCCCTTGGGAATATAAAACAAATCACCTGCTTTTATTTGCAGACGGTATTTTTCGCTTGTAATTTCCGCACTGCCTTTTTTCATGTACCCTATGAAATGACAGCTTACACCAAGGGAATTATCAACATGATTAGGCTGTGAGTGAGAGTACTCGTTAAAGCGAAAATTACTGTAAAATAATGCGTTGGTCACGGTATAACACACTTCCCGATTTAAACTTTAGAGAAAATTACCTCTTTTTGTGTAGTATATCACATTGAAAAATCCCTGTCAATATGGTATGATAAATTCAATACAAGGGAAAGGATGCGTTTTTATATGAAAAATCCAAGTATAGTATTTACCGACGTAGGCAAGGCAGAGGTATTTGACAATGAAATTCCCGTACCCGGAGCCGACGAAGTGCTTCTCAGAATTGAAAGCACAACTATAAGCAGCGGTACGGAAAGAGCCAATCTTTTGGGCGACCTTAACGTGTCAATTTACACAGGACCTGCCGAAAAGTCAATTTTCCCCACCACAAGCGGTTACAGTGCCGCAGGAGTTATTGAAGCTGTCGGCGAAAATGTTAAAGACTTCAAGGTTGGCGACAGGGTTGCAGGCTCATGGACAAGGCATGTAAGATACATTTGCTTAAATCAGATGAATGTACATAAAATAGAGGACGACAACATCAGCTTTTCCGAAGCATCAATGGTGCATATAGCAACATTTCCTCTTGCAGCAATAAGAAAGTGCTATCTTGAAATAGGCGAAAGTGCGGCGGTAATGGGTCTTGGTATTTTGGGACTTATTGCAGTTCAGCTTCTCAAAGCGGCAGGTGCAGCACCTGTCATTGCGGTTGACCCTGTTAAGGAAAAGAGAGAACAGGCACTCACTCTGGGTGCAGATTATGCCCTTGACCCATTTGAGGACGGATTTGCAGAAAAGGTAAAGTCCCTTACAGGCGGCGGCTTGAATGTTGCAATAGAGGTAACGGGCAACGGAAAGGCTCTTGACATGGTGCTTGACTGCATGGCGAGATTTGGACGTGTTGCACTTTTAGGCTGTACAAGAGATTCAAACTTTACGATTGATTACTACAGAAAGGTTCACGGACCGGGTGTATCTCTTATCGGTGCACACACTCAGGCAAGGCAGAAGAAGGAGTCTACCCACGGCAACTACACAGACCACGACGATGCTTTAACTCTTCTCAAGCTTATAAGTCTTGGAAGAATAGACCTTAAACAGATGGTTGCGGAAATTCATTCGCCTTTTGATGCGCCTGAGGTTTACAAAAGGCTTGCAAATGAAAAGGCATTTCCCGTTATCCAGTTTGACTGGAGCAGAGTATAAAAGGATTTATATTCTTTTTGCACTGCGTGCGGCTTAAAGATAGATTTATGCATCTTAGGAGTGTTTCGACACTGCGGTGTCGACCTTCTTTTATCCCGCGATAAAAGAAGGCAAAAGCGCTCCACTCTTCGGCACGACTTTTGAGGTCGTGCCTGAGCCGTGGCGGCTCTCTGACAGCAGGAAACTGAGGATGACGCTGAGAAATTTCGGCAAGTCGCTCGCTGTCGCTCGATGGGCTGCAGTGCGAGTGCCATTAACTGCGTTGCAACTGCTTACTGCTTGGGACACAAAGGAAAACTGCGGTTTTCTGCAAAAGCCTGAGTTTGCAACAGACTCACACAAAACTAACTTGTCATTCTGAGCTTGTCGAAGAATCTGCAAGGCAAAAGCTAAATATGCGGCGGGAAAGTGTGCAAAAGTTATGCTTTTTTGAAAACCCAAACGTATCAGATCCTTCGACTCCGCTTTGCTCCGCTCAGGATGACAGAATAGAAGTTTCGCACTTCACCCAATGAGAGAGGAAGCCGCCCCGGCGAGGAGGGAAGTCAGCGGAGTGTCGTGCGAGATGTGCTGACGGTTTAATGCGTACCTTTTCACGTCGTAAGGCAGTGACTCCAAGTAGTAAGAAGACTTCCCGACGTGAAAAGACAATTACATCCTCACCACCTTCACGACCGAGCCATCCCTCCTTTGAGGGGAGCGTTTTTGGTTTCTTTTGAGGCGGGTCAAAAGAAACTCGGCACCGCAGTGCCGAAACTCCTGCCAAGCAAAAACTAACAAAAAAAGAGAAAAGAGAAAAAAGAAAAGAGAAAAAATATGAAAACAATCAAAGTAATCCAAGTAGGTGTCCTCCATGACCACGCAGTTCCCACCTTCCGCAGTCTTGTGAGAAACACAGACGTGTTTGAGGTTGTGGGACTTTGTATTCCCGATGATGAGGAAAGACAAAGACTTGAAATCTGTGCCGAAAGAGCAGAGTATGAAAAATTCCCCATACTCACATTGGAACAGGCACTCAGTCTTGAAGAACTTGATGGTGCAGTAATCGAGAGTGCTGAGTATACCGCAACAAAGTATGCTCAGATGTTTGCGGATAAAGGCGTGGCAATTCACCTTGATAAGCCCGGAACTGCCGACTATGACAGCTTTTCAAAGCTTGTGGAAACCCTCAGAAGCAAAAATAAGTGTTTCCATATGGGATATATGTACAGATATAACCCAATGGTTAAAAAAGCACTGGAGATGGCAAAGGACGGCAAATTCGGGGACATATACAGCGTTGAGGCTCATATGAGCGTAAGACATGAAGCAAACAAGCACAAGTGGCTGAAGCAGTTCAAGGGCGGTATGATGTATTTTCTCGGCTGTCACGACATTGATTTGGTGGTACGTTTTATGGGCGAGCCAAAGAAGGTTACACCCTTTAACCGTCCCACAATGCAGAACGGTGTTGACTGCGAGGACTTGGGCTTTGCGGTGCTGGAATACGATAACGGTGTCAGCTTTGTAAAGAGCTGTGCGGCAGAGTTTAACGGCTTTGCAAGACGTCAGCTTGTGGTGTGCGGAACAAAAGCGACCATGCTTATAAATCCTCTTGAAGAACTCATTCCGGAGAAGATTTTCGGTGAACAGCAGGAGGAAGTACGTGCAATCTACACCGACTATGAGGTGGAAAAATCGCAGAAGGGTGCATGGTTTGACAGTCACGTGGATATGCAGCCTGTGCAGTTCCCGAGATACGATGAAATGATGCGTGAGTTTGCACTTATCATTGCGGGTGATATGGAAAATCCCAATAGCTACGATTATGAACTGATGGTATTCAGAACAGTACTTCGCTGCTGCGGAGTAATAGATTAAGGAGGAAATATTATGGAATTTCAGAACAAGACGGCACTTGTAACGGGTGCGGCATCGGGAATGGCACTTCTTTTCTGTCAGTGCTTTGTAAAGGAAGGCGGAAATGCCGTTATGGCAGACATCAATGAAGAAGCACTCAAGGAAAAGGTGGACGAAATCAACAAGGAGTATCCCGGCAGAGCAGTTGGCGTAAAATGCGACGTCAGAAGCTATGAAAGCGTAACGGCGGCAAGAGATAAGGCAGTTGAAGTGTACGGCAGTATAGATGTTCTTGTAAATCTTGCAGGCGGTGCGGAATTAAGAGTGCTCAAGCAGACGGTTACCACCTTCCATGAAGTTCCCATTGAGGTTTATGACTGGGGACTTGATGTAAACCTTAAAGGGCAGTTTTACTTCTGCCACTCGGTAATGGCACAGATGGCGAAGCAGAAAAGCGGTGTAATCATAAATATCGGCTCAATTACGGGCGAGGAAGGCGACGGTGCCAATGTTGCGTACTCCACATCAAAAAGTGCGGCGATGAACGGACTTACAAAGTCGGTTGCTCTTGCAGGTGCAGCGTATAATGTAAGATGCGTGTGCGTGGCACCGGGACCTGTTCTCACAAGAGAAGCTATGGCGAATATGAAAACCCTTATGGGCAGAGCCGCCGAGCCTCAGGAAATGGTTGACCTTATGATGTATCTTGCTTCCGACAAAGCGGCGTTTATCACGGGTATAAATATTCTTGCAGACGGCGGAAGAAACATCATGAGAAACAAGTCATAAGGAGAGGTGCAACATGGTAACAAAAAAACCTACATTTTTAAATCACGCAAAACCCCTTGTATGTGCAATTTTCGGAGAAAAAACACCCGAAGAATTCATTGCGGACATTGCAAATTCTCTTGCACAGGGTGCTGAAGGCTTTTGCCTGCTCATGGAGATGCTAGAGAAAAAGTACAGAAACGAAACCGACCTTAAGCGGATTTTTGCGGAATGTAAAGGACTTCCCATATACGTAACGGCATGCTACAGAGGCTGGGAAAACGCAGACCTTACTGACGATGAGCGTGTGGAATATCTTCTTTTGTGCGGAAGATGCGGTGCAACCTTGCTTGACGTTATGGGAGATTTGTATCATCCCGAAAAGAAAGAGCTTACCTACAACGAGGAAGCTGTTGCAAAGCAGAAGGCACTTATTGAAAAAATCCACGCCATGGGCTGTGAGGTGCTTATGTCCAGCCACACTCACGAGTTTATGGACGAAAAAACAGTTGTTGAATACGCTCTTGCACAGCAGTCAAGAGGGGCAGATATTATTAAGATTGTTACAATGTCCGACAACGACGAACAGCAAATGGCAAATCTTTCTGTCATAAACACCTTAAAGCACACTCTCGACAAGCCTTTTCTGTTTCTTGCAGGAGGCTCAAAGTGCACCCTTATAAGACAGATAGGCGTATTTCTCGGAAGCTGCATGTATCTGAGTGTGCCTGAATACAAGCCCGGCGGAGGTACATTCCAGCCGCTTATCAGCTCATCAAGGCAGATAAGGGATTTGATGGGCTTCGGGGCGTTTTAAAGACTGGTTTTGGGGTGTTATATTACACTGCGTGCGGCTTAAAGATAGATTTATGCATCTTAGGAGTGTTTCGACACTGCGGTGTCGACCTTCTTTTGACCGAAGCGTCAAAAGAAGGCAAAAGCGCTTCCGCTCAACGGCGTGACTTTAGAGGTCACGCCTATGCCGCGGCGGCTCTCTGACAGCAGGAAACTGAGGATGACGCTGAGAAATCTCGGCAAATCGCTCGCTGTCGCTCGATGGGTTGCAGTGCGAATACTATGAACTGCGTTGCAATTGCTATCTGCTTGGGACACAAGGAAAAACTTTGGTTTTCAGCGTTAAATTTGATTTTGCAATATACAGACCCACACAAAACTATATTTTTACAAGTTGCCGTTATCTCTCGGCAATTGATACGCACACACTCCCACATCAATAAAACTTGCAGTTTTGAAAAGATAAAATTTCACTCTCTCCACTTCCATTAAGCACTACAGCTAAAAGAGGAAGGAAGCCGCCCCGGCGAGGAGGGAAGTCAGCGGAGAGTCGTGCGAGATGTGCTGACAGTTTTATGCGTACCTTTTCACGTCGTAAGGCAGTGACTTGTAGTAGTGATAAGACTTCCCGACGTGAAAAGACAATTAGTATAAACTTCCCTCACGACCGAGCCATCCCTCCTTTGAGGGGAGCGTTTTTGGTTTCTTTTGAGGCGGGTCAAAAGAAACTCGGAGTCCGCAGACTCCGAAACACCTGCTTGACATAAATCTAACCATGGGACGATGTGGGCATCGTCCCCTACGAAGTGTATGAAATGTCCCCTACGAAAATAAATAAAGAAAGAAACAAATAAGAAAGAAAGGAATCCCCCTATGAAAGCAATACTTGTAAATAACGATAGAAGCCTCAGCTGGAGCGATGTTCCAAATCCTGTTTGCGGCAGTGAGGACTGTATGGTAAAAATCGAGGCGGCGGCACTTAACAGAGCCGACCTTATGCAAAGAGAGGGCGATTATCCACCGCCTGCAGGCTGTCCCGAATGGATGGGTCTTGAAATTGCAGGTACAATTACAGAGGTTGGCGAAGAAGCGGCTAAAAAGTCCTCCTTTAAGGTTGGCGATAAGGTTTGTGCACTTCTCGGCGGAGGAGGATATGCTCAGTATGCCAATGTAAAGTACGATATGCTTATGCCAATTCCCAAAAACTGCTCGGTAATTGAAGCGGCGGCAATCCCCGAAGCCTTTGCAACAGGCTATCTGAACCTGTTTATCGAAGGTAAAATCAAGGAAGGTGACACACTTCTTATGAACGCAGGTGCAAGCGGTCTTGCAAGCGTTATAATTCCCATGGCAAAGGCGTTCGGCGTAAGAGTTATCACAACGGTGCTGTCAAAGGAAATTGCAGACAGCATTAAACACCTTAATGCGGATATCGTGGTTGATACAAGCAGTGAGGATATCGTTGAGGTGCTGAAAAAACAGCTTGATGAAGGTCATCCCGTGGACGTTGCCATTGACTGCCTTGGCGGTGAGGTCATGGGTAAGTGCATCCACTACTTAAAGCACGGTGCAAGATGGATTATGATTGCGGCTCTTGCAGGTCAGAAAACAGAAATTGACCTTAAAAATATCTATGTGAGAAACGTGAGAATTGTGGGAAGCACTCTCCGTTCAAGAACACCCGAGGTTAAGGCACAGATTTTGTCTGAGCTTGTACAGAACGTGTGGCCGAAGGTTGAAGCAGGTCTTGTTAAGCCTACAATTTATAAGGTTCTTCCCATTACCGAGGCAGAGGCGGCACATGATATTCTTTACAGAGGCGAAAACGTAGGTAAGGTTGTGCTGACAGTTGAATAAGCCGGTTGAAATTGTCAAGAACGTACAGCTTTTGAAAGTCCCCTTTGAAAGCGTATATACAAGCGTGTTTTTTGTCCTTGAAGACAGGGAAATTACAATGTACGACACCGCAACAACAAGGGAAGATGCAGAACACCACATTTTTCCTGCTTTGTCCGAGCTTGAAAAACAGGGGTTCATGCTGAAACGTGCGGTAATCTCCCACTTTCACGACGACCATGCAGGAGGACTGAGGTACATTGCGGAAAAGTATCCACAAGCAGAAATTTATGCAGGCGACGGGGAGTACTTTAACAGCCGGGGTTTTGTCGGTGTAAAGCAAGTCACGGACGGCATGAAGATAAGCAAAAATCTGACTCTTTACAGATTTTTCGGTCACAGCCATGACTGTGTTGCAATACATGACATGAGGACAAACACACTTCTCACTGCCGATGCTTTTCAAGGCTACGGAATATTGAGATACGGTGTGTACGGAAACATCGGCAACTGGCTTGACAGTATTGAAAAGGCAAAGGCTCTTGACGTGGAAAACATGATAACAAGCCATGAGTATTTTCCATACGGACAGACTGCATTCGGCAAGGGTGAGGTTATAAAATACCTTGACGGCTGCAAGGTGTGTTTCGGCGAGATTTACGGATATATTGACAAGTGCAATTCCGAAGGGGTTGTTGATTTAAAAATCATTGCGAACAAATATAACAGCGAAAAGAGGGCAAACTTTTCAAATCATCCCACAATCGGTGCAGACTTTATGGAAATTGTCAAGGCATTTTTTGAAGAAAAGGAATAAAAGTAAAAACGTCAGCCGTTGTTTGGCTGACGTTTTGGCTAACCGAGCATTTGAAGCTCGGTTTCTTTATTACATCCCAAAGGTGTCGCACTTAGTTTGACCGCTGGCATTTATGGCGGTCAAACGGACTTTCATTCGGGCATCGGTGACAGAACGTAAATCCACGGTATGGTCACGTCATCACTGTCGGGCGTACCCGACTAGGCTCCGAAGAAAATGAGGGGAACGAGTCCAACATCGGCTCTGCCGTCACAGGTAACTTCAACAACGCCTCTGTTCTTGCAGTCAACTCTTTCACCTACGGTTACCTTGAAGGTATGGGAAACGGGAGTTGCAGGAGATTTTCTTGAGCAGTTGATGTAAGAAGGACCTGAATATGTCCAGCCTTCCGGAAGAAGGAGTCTTGCGCTGTAGTGCTTCTGGGAAGCAAGCTTCTTTGTAACGGTAACAGTTACATTGATTTCATCGCCGGGCTTAACGTCGGGCTCTCTGTCGTATTCAACAACAACGGTTGAAAGCGGGAAGTCATGTTCAACGTGGTAAGGAGAACGGGAAACAAGATTCTTAACAAAGCTGTCGCCGTAGAACTTCTTAATGTCATCTTCGCTTACTTCTGTTTCACCGCCTACTATTTGTGCGGGAACCCAGCCCCACATTGTAAGCTTGTTGGTGTGGATAACCTGCTGAGTAAGCTCTGTACATGTTGCGGGAACACGGCATGCACCCTTATTTACGGAAACGGTGATAATGCTGTCGCCGATGTATTCCTGCCAGTCCTTCGGAACGCCTTCAGTACCGCCGATGATACCGAGGATAGAACCAACGGTTGCACCTGTACAGTCTGTGTCGTCGCCGCAGTTAACAGCGATAAGTATGGAGTTCTTGAAGTCGCCTTCGCCGTAGAGAAGACCGATTACTGCAAATGCAACGTTTGCAGGTGCCTGGAACCAACCGCCAAGCTCTTCATCCGCAAGTGCCATTTCAAGAATAATTTCTCTTGCTTCCTTCCATGTCTTGCCTTCGTCGTAGCAGTTGCAAGCAGTTACGATAAACT
Source organism: Eubacteriales bacterium (assembly GCA_045577475.1). GTDB lineage: Bacteria > Bacillota > Clostridia > Oscillospirales > CAG-382 > UMGS1387. The sequence continues at coordinate 13,395 of JAZNIM010000110.1, forward strand.
TGTAGAAACGGCAGTCGGAAGGAATCTTGGAAAGACCTATCTTTATAAGCTCTCTTATATCGCTTACAACAAACGCAGCACTTTCAAGAGCCGCAACGAAAATGGCAGCAAATGTACCTTCGCCGATACCGTGGTCAACACATGCATCATAGTATGCAAACTTGATTGCTTCTTCAATACAAGCAGGATAAAGTGTTGCCCAAATTTCTGTTCTTATCCATGCACCGTTGGAGTGCTTCCATTCGTTCTTGTACTGACCGCACATAGGAGCGGAAATACCATGCATCATGTTGGATTTGCCGATACCATACTCATTCCAGAAGGGAACGATAAAGTCCATCCAGTATTCACCCAAAACCTTTGCATCAAGCTTGTTGGGACCTACTTCACGCATAGCCTTGAGCCAGATAAGCTGAAGGTCAAGGTCGTCGTTGGGAAGGGGATTGCCGGGCTCTGTCTTGAAGCCCTTAACGTCCAAAAGCTCTCTTTTGCCTTCATAGGGTGTACCGATGGTACCGCCGATGTTCTTGCCGAGCCAGCATGCATATACTTTGTCTTCGTACTGCTGTCTGTTAATGTTAATCATTTTCGGAGTCTCCTTTATTGTACGTATTTGGGGTATTTCCCCGTCATTTTTACCTTAACATATTACAGTCGTTTTGTCAATAGATTTGTGTTCCTTTTTATAATAAGTCGTTTTTTGTAAACAAACAAAGGTCGGATTTTTGCACCTTGTGCCATACCTTGTTTTGCAGATTGTACAAATTACGGGCATGCTGTTTGTACAATTTAACCTGCTGTGACGGTAAAGCCGAAGGGGTACTGCTGATTCGTTAAAAATGTGATGTTTTTTTTAACAAGTATTGACAAATGAATGGAGCAAGTGTATAATTACAGTTAAGAATTTAATGAAAAGTAGAGGTTTTGATTATGAGATGTCCTAAATGTGGAAGAGAAAACCAACCGGGCGCATCTTTTTGTGCCTACTGTCATTCTATGCTAACACCTGCGGTAAACGTTCAAGGAGCGGGCGGTAAAAAGTCACGTACCTCGGGCAGATCTGTCCTGCTTATCAGTCTTATTATAGGTTTGTCTGTAATTTTTGTTGGCTTGACAGTAGGAATTCTGATTTACTATTTTGGCGGCAGCGGAATAGATGCTTTCAGCGGCAGAGGCGGCGGAGGAGTTACATATACTCCCGAAAATAACTATAATGATGAATCAGGCATCAAGCTTACTGCAAGTGCGACCGAATTCAATGTGAGCAATCAGGCAGTGACGGTATATTTCTATGCAAAGTGCGACAGTCTTGATAACCATATTGATCTTGCAGATGAAACAGGTACTGTGCTTGTTCAGATGATGGACGACGGAAACTATAATGTAAACGGCGACGAGGTTAGCGGCGACGGTGTATATACGGCAAAGCTTGAACTTGATGCTTACGAGGAAAGAGCATATTTCTTCACAGCATTTGACACAGGCAGAGCACGTGGAGCAGACCCCCTCAAGATTTCGATTATTGCGCCTCTTACAGCGGATGAGCTTGCGGCAAACAATCTTGTCGACCTTGCCATTATGCTTCTTTTAAACGATGAGGAATATTCGATTATGACACCCGGTGAAAAGGCGGAGGCTGTTCTTGCAATGCTTGATAAGCTTGCGGAAGAAGGTCTTATTGACCCTGATTCGATATACATGAATGAAGAAAGACGCCTTGTTACATATTACTATACATCAGGCGTAATGGGCGGTGTATCCTATGCTGACTTTATGGCAGAGGAAAACTCGGTATCCTATCCGAAGCTCAATGTGCCTGCGATTACGAATGCACCCGGCACGGTATATTACGGTGATGCGGTGTTCCTTTATGCAACGGACGATATATACAGCTCAAGATATCCCGTTGTAAGCCAGCTCGTCAAGGATTGGAACAGCATCGGACTTTCCACTCAGCTTGACAGCGATGTAACAATTAACGATATGAAGCACCTTGCAGGACTTGACTTTATCTGCGTCGATGCACACGGTCTTTTCTATGAAGTAAAATGTGATGCTGAAGATAAAATCAAGTGGTTTGCAGGTGTTACCGGAACTGAACGGCAGGTTGTAAATGCACCTTCTCTGTTCCTCCGTGAAGCCCCCACACCTGAAAAAGACAGAATGTACTCCAACGACCTTAAGACAGGTCGTGTTATCAAGATTAACGGCGGTTACGGCCTTACATCTGCTTTCTTTGATTATTATTATGATGATGAAGAACTTAAGGGCAGTGTAATTTACTTCTGCTGCTGTGAGCTTATGGGTGCTCTTGGTGATGTTGATGAAGCATGGTCCGAAATTCTTCTTTCAAAGAATGTGGGTGCATTCGTTGCTTATCACAATACCGTATTTTCCTTCTATGTTTACGATATGCTCAGTAGCTTTGTTCCTGATATTGTTGCAGGACTTACTGTGGGAGATGCTCTTGAAAACGCAAAAGAGCTGTTCGGCGATGATGACGGCGAGTGGTGTCAGATAAGACAGGTTGAGTTCGACCCCCACTCCTTCAGAGCTTATCCTATCCTGCGAGGCAGTGAAAGAGCCACCCTCGGCTCCGGAAAAAGCTGGGAAGACCAATAACTTACTTCTTCTTTTTCGGAAAAGAAGAAGTAAGCAAGAAGAAAAGCGATTAGCACCTACCAAAAATAATTTGGAATTATTGTCTTAGATGCTCGATTATCCGCCCGTGAGTAACAACGACTCACGGGCTGCTTTATTTTCGGAAAAGAAGAGGTAAGCAAGAAGAAAAGCGATTAGCACCTACCAAAAAACAATTTGGAATTATTGTCTTAGATGCTCGATTATCCGCCCGTGAGTCAAACAACGACTCACGGGCTGTTTTATTTTCAGAAAAGAAGAAAGCAAAAAGAAAAGAAAAACAAAATAAAACCCGCTTTTTCGTAATTTCAAGTTAATAATTAGAGAATAATATAGTAACTGTAGATTGAAGGAGCTGAAAAGCAATGAATAAAAGTGTAAACGATAGACGGGAAATATTTGAAAATAAAAGCGTTCCCGCTGCGGTATTTTCTCTTGTAATACCAACGATAATTACACAAATTCTGAATATAGTGTATAATTTCGCCGATACATGGTTTGTGGGAAGAACGGGAAATGAAAATGCTGTTGCGGCAATTTCCGTTGCAATGCCGTTGTTTATAGTTATGGCGGCACTGTCAAACCTGTTCGGTATAGGTGCATCCAGCGTAATTTCACGCTCTCTGGGAGCAAAAAAGGAGGAGGATGCGAAAAGTGCCTTCGCCTTTGCTCTCTGGGGAAGCGTGGGTGCGGCGGTGATTTATGCATTGCTGATATTCTTTTTCAGGGAAAAGCTGGTTTATTTAATCGGCGGTGATGATAATTCAAAGCCGTATATCATCGATTACCTGTTCTGGACAGTGGTTGTGGGAAGTGTGCCTACAATGCTCACAACGCTTTTCGGTCATCTTGTACGCTCCGTGGGAAAATCAAAGGCGGCAGGTCTTATTATGTCCTCGGGTGCTGTTGTGAATATTGCTCTTGATCCGCTGTTTATGTTTGTGCTTTTGCCAAAGGGAAACGAGGTTACGGGTGCGGCAATTGCCACACTTGTTTCAAATGTTTTGTCGTGCGTGGTTTTTGTAGTATTTGTGATGAAGTCTAAGGATAGCGTATTTACCCTTAATATCAAGGACTTTAACATAAAAAGCCATATTGTCCCCGAGCTTCTTGCAACAGGAGCACCTGCATGCCTTTCAACATCACTTGCCATGGTTTCCAATATTGCGGCAAATAATTTCATGGCTGCTTACGGAACGGCGGCGGTTGCGGGACTTGGTATTGCAAAAAAAGCAAATACTCTTGCCTTCAATATTAATATGGGACTTACCCAGGGTGTACTTCCGCTGATTGGTTATACATTTGCCGCAAAGAATTACAGCCGTATGAAAAAGACAATTGCCTTTACTCTTGGTATCACTCTTACGTTTTCCCTTGGCTGCACTTTTGTATACAGAAGCTTTGCTTCGCCCATAATCAGGTTTTTTATTGACGAGCCTCAGACGGTGGAAGAGGGAACAAAGCTGCTGCCCACACTTGCAATTGCCGTTGTTTTCTGTGCAATGACCTATCTTATGAATACAATCTTTCAGGCAACGGGTAAAAAGCTGTACTCTCTTGTTACGTCTGTACTGAGAAAGGGAATTTTAGACATTCCTCTTATGTATGTATTCGGAAAAATGTGGCATGAAACGGGTATTGTGGTTGCAACGCCCGTGGCTGAGGTGTTAAGCATACTTGTGGCTGTGTTTTTGCTGTACAAATTCCTTAAAGGGCTGAAAAATAAGGGTGAAAATATTAACAATAATGCCTAAAAAAAGGGATAAAGCTTAAAAATGTGGAAAAACTATTGACTTTTTGTTTTTTTAAGACTATAATGTATTGTCAAAATAATTTTGAAAGGAAGACATTTATCATGAAATTCAGCAAAATTTTAGCACTTACAATGGCACTTCTCATGGTTTGCTTCTGCTTTGCAGCTTGCGGCGGTGAAGAAGTAACAGCTCCCGAAACAGAAACAGAGGTTGAAGTTGAACCCGAAGTTGAAGCAGAAACTGAGGTTGAAGCTGAGCCTGAGGTTGAAGCTGAACCCGAAGCAGACGACAACACACTTGTTATGGCTACCAACGCATACTTCAAGCCTTATGAATACTACGAAGGCGACAAGATCGTAGGTATTGATGCTGAAATCGCAGAAGCAATTGCAGCTAAGCTTGGCATGACTCTCAAGATTGAAGACATGCAGTTTGACTCCATCCTTACCGCTGTTCAGACAGGTTCTGTTGACTTCGGTATGGCAGGTATGACTGTAACCGACGAAAGAAAAGAAAGTGTTAACTTCACATCCAGCTACGCTACAGGCGTACAGTCCATCATCGTTAAGGAAGGCAGCCCCATTACAACAGTTGACGACCTTTACGCTGAAGGCGCTGCATACAAGGTAGGCGTACAGCTTGGTACAACAGGCGATATCTATTCCACAGACGATTTCGGTGCTGAACTTGTTTCTCAGTTTGCAAACGGTAACGAAGCAGTTATGGCTCTCAACGGCGGCGCTGTTGACTGTGTAATCATCGACAACCAGCCTGCACTTGCACTTGTTGAAGCAAACGAAGGTCTTGTAATCCTTGAAACCTCCTACGCTGACGAAGAATATGCTATCTGCGTAGCTAAGGAAAACGAAGAACTCCTCACAAAGCTCAACACTGCTATCGACGAGCTTATCGCTGACGGCACAATTGATGCTATCGTTGCAAAGTACATCAAGTAATTGTTGACTGAAATTAACAATCAATAATATTGCAAACGGGGATGGTGTATTTCATTCCCGTTTGTGATATACATGGAGATTTACCGTGAATAAAAAGAAAGAAAAGAAGTTAATAACTACAAAAAGAGTTTTTATTGCATTGCTCATTTTAGCGGCAGTGGGATTTGCTTTATATGTTGTAATTGCACAGAGCCTTGCTTCAAGGGTATCAAAGCAGCTTACAGCCAAGGAAGCACAGCGGATTGTTGAACAGCGTATTGACGCACTTCCGAAGGCTCAGGCAGATACTGCTGTATTTCTTACCGAAAGCATGAGCATAAAGGTAAAGGATGTTAAGCAGGGCAGTGACAGGAGTCTTGTACTTGACTGTGATATATCTACATATGACCTTTACAGTGTTGTAGAAGAAAATCTTGATAAATATCTTGCTCTTGCATACAAGATAGACGGCGAGCGTGTGGAAAACAAGCTTCCCAAGGCTAATTCTACCGTTATCAGAATGAACATAAAGGATGAGTTTTCTGCCGACTTTGAAAATGCCAAAAAGGTGGAAAAATCCGTAGAGCTTGTGCTTTATGAGCTTGCTGAGGGCGAGTTTGAGCTGTATCTGAGTGACGAGGTAATAAACGCACTTTACGGCGACTACAAAAAGGCGGTTGAGCTTGTAAGAAATGCCGAGGTTTGTCATGTTGACGGCGTTGAAACCTCCATTGCAAACAATATTCCTTATAAAAACGGCATAATTGAGTGCTTTACCCTCAATAACTATGACAGTAAAAAGCCTGATACAAGTATTCCCGCCGTAAAATGGCTGAATTCCGTAAAAGATGAGTTTGTGAGAAACTTCCTTGAAAAGGATAACGGCAGACCGAGATATATGTACATTGTTGACGGTTTGAGGAACACTATTCTTGTCACTTTTGCTTCCCTTATTATCGGTATTGTAATCGGATTTATCGTGGCGGTAATAAGAGTTACAAATGACACAACCGGTGCACTTGATTTCGGTGCATGGATTTGCAAAATATATCTGTCAATTATGAGAGGTACGCCTCTTATGATTCAGCTTTTGATTATATACTTTGTCGTGCTGCTTCCTGCAGGAGTGGGAAGTATTCCTTCGGCGATTGTATGCTTCGGTCTAAATTCCGGTGCGTATGTATCTGAAATTGTCCGCGGCGGCATTATGTCGGTCGACAAGGGACAGATGGAGGCAGGCAGAAGTCTTGGCTTTAACTACATGAGAACCATGTATCACATCGTTCTTCCTCAGGCATTCAAGGCGGTGCTTCCTTCACTTGCAAATGAGTTTATCACACTTTTGAAGGAAACCTCCGTTGCCTTCTATATAGGCGTTGCGGACTTGACGCTGGGCGGTCTTAAAATCCGTTCAATTACATATTCAAGCTTTATGCCTCTTGTTGCAATAGCAATAGTATACCTTATACTGGTGCTTGGACTTTCAAAGCTTGTAGCGATTCTGGAAAGGAGGCTGCGTAAAGGTGATAACCGTTAAAGGATTATATAAGGAATTCGGCGAAAAAGGCGAAATCAAGGTCTTGAAGGGCATTGACGAGCACATAAAAAAAGGCGAAAAAATTGTTATAATAGGTCCTTCAGGCGGCGGTAAATCTACATTTTTACGCTGTCTTAACAGACTTGAAGAACCTACAGACGGTGAAATATGGTTTGGCGATGAGTGCATAACCGACAAGAAGTGCAACATCAATAAGCTCAGAATGAAGATGGGAATGGTTTTCCAGCACTTCAATCTGTTTCCTCACATGAGCGTAATGGAAAATCTTACGCTTGCTCCCATTAAGCTTTTGGGACTTACAAAGGAGCAGGCTGAAAAGGAAGCAATGGAGCTTCTTGAAATGGTTGGACTTGCAGACAGAGCAGGCGCATATCCTTCACAGCTTTCAGGCGGTCAGAAGCAGAGAGTTGCAATCGCAAGAGCACTCGCCATGAAGCCTGAGGTTATGCTTTTTGACGAGCCTACAAGTGCTCTTGACCCTGAGCTTGTAGGAGAAGTTCTTGCGGTAATGAAAAAGCTGGCAAACGAAGGCATGACAATGGTTTGTGTTACTCATGAAATGGGATTTGCAAGAGAGGTTGCAACACGTGTTCTCTTTATGTGCGACGGTATAATCGCCGAAAGCGGCACTCCCGGCGAGATTTTCTCAAATCCCCAAAATCCCAGAACCCAACAATTTTTACAGTCAATACTATAGTGGCAAAAGGCACGGATTATTAAGTCTGTGTCTTTTTTTATTTTAGTTACTTTTATGTAC
>JAZNIM010000111.1:0-2347 GCA_045577475.1 Eubacteriales bacterium
CCCATAAGGTAATAGAAGCCGTTACCTGCAACCTTTCTTGCACTGTCAAGGTCAATACCGTCAAAGGTTTCAAATATATCGGTATGATAAGGAATTTCAAAGTCGGGAACTACAGGCTCGCCGTATCTCTGAACTTCAACATTTTCGCTGTCGTCCTTACCTATCGGAACGCTGGGGTCGATGATATTTGGTATTGTCATCATAATAGTCTTGATGCGTTCGGCAACCTGTGCTTCCTCGGCTTCAAGTGCTGCCATCTTATCGGCGGACTCGGTAACAAGCTTTTTCATTGCTTCCGCTTCTTCCTTTTTGCCCTGACCCATGAGAATACCTATCTGCTTGGAATACTTATTTCTGTCGGCACGGATAGCTTCAGCCTCCTGCTTGAGTGCTCTGTCCTTAACGTCAAGCTCGATAACCTCGTCTACAAGGGGAAGCTTTGCGTCCTGGAACTTATTCTTGATGTTCTGCTTTACGATTTCGGGATTTTCTCTGACAAACTTTAAATCCAACATTTTTCTTTTCCTCCAAATTTTTATATGAATATTATTTTTGAAAACAACAAAAAAACACCTCAAGAATCCCAAAAGATTCAAGGGTGCAAAATACACGGTACCACCTTGTGTTTAACTCGCTTTCTTTAACGCAGAAAATACGCAAGACTCCTCGCCCTGCCGCTCGGGAATGGAAAAAGCATCATTTTCTGCACATTCCCACCTGCCATGTGCTCTCTTTGAAGAAAATACGATGCTCGGTTTTCCGTCGTTGCGGATGTTGTAGTTATTATATAGCTTTTTATCGGATTTGTCAAGAGTTAATTTTCACATGCACAAAGTATCAAGGCACGCTGAAAACAGCGTGCCTCAGTCTGTCGCATCTGTACGTAATAAAACGACAGGTGCTGTTTTACTATATTATATTTATAAAAACATTGACATTTTTACAATGTATGATATAATCGGAATATAGAATCAGTATTGAAAAGAGGAATTAACATGAAGCTATTATTCGCCTCCGACATGTCCTTCAACTACTTTGAAGGCGTACCGTCGGACAACAAAATAAACGAAATGATGAAGGAAGCTGCCGAGGTTTTTGCGAAAAGCGACTTTTCGGTACTCAACCTTGAAACGGTGTTCGGCGAACGCATCGACGGTGATGCAATTATCAAAGACGGTCCCAACCTTATATGCGACAAAGGCTTTGCAAAATTCCTTGCAGCCTTAAAGCCTACCGCCGCAGGTCTTGCAAATAACCACACCGGTGACTACGGTGACGAGCCTATTTTCAACACCATGCAAATACTAGAGGACAACAACATCAAGCCTTTCGGTGCAGGCAAGGATATAAAACAAGCCTACGAGAGCGTTGTTTTTGAAAAGGACGGAGAAAAGGTTGCCGTAATCGGTGTATGCGAAAACGAGTTCGGTATTGCCACCAAAACAAAAGCAGGTGCGGCAGGACTTAAAATCAGCCTTGTAACAAAGGCAATAAAAGAGGCTAAAGAGAAGGGACAAAAGCCTGTGATTTACTTCCACGGCGGAACAGAATACCTGCCCTTCCCATCTCCCGGCAAAAAAGAGCTTTATCACCTGTTTATAGATTTGGGTGCAGAGGCGGTTATTTCAATGCACACCCACTGTCCTCAAGGATATGAAATGTATAACGGCAAGCCTATCTGTTACAGCATGGGTAACTTCTATTTTCCATCCAACGTTCTTGCAAGATACAAGTCCTGGCTTTACGGCTATATGTGCTCTCTCACCTTAGAGGACGGCAATTGGGGCTTTGAATACATCCCCTACACCTTTGACTTTGAAGGCATAAGATTACTTAAAGGCGATGAAAAAGCACACTTTGACAAATACATGCAGTTTATTTCAAATGCCATATGTGACGATGACAAGCTCGAAGAATACTTTGACATCTGGTGTGCAAGAAGCAAGGGAGGCTTTGCTTATGTTGCCAATCTTCTTCGTGCAAAAATGGAAATGATTGCAGACGGCAAGCAGGCTGAAATCAGGCAGGCAAAAAACTGTATGTCCTGTGAAGCACACAACGAGCTTATCACCAACACCATGAACATGGTTTACTTTGACAGAATTGAAAAAGCACAGGCTAAGGAAGAATTCATTTACACACTTCAGAATATGGAAATTCCAAAGGTCTGAACATCATCGCAAATAACAAGGGCAGTCTTTTGACTGCCCGCAGTCTGTCGCAAAAGTCCACCAAATGGTGGACTTTTCTGCATAAATATGGTATAATAAAAGCGGTGATAAAAGATGTTGAACAAAGAAAAAGAAGACCGCTATCAAATAGAATTTTACTGCATAGATGATTTGGT
>JAZNIM010000112.1:0-44108 GCA_045577475.1 Eubacteriales bacterium
GTGTCGAAACACCCCTGCAAAGCATAAAAGTAACTCGACACCGCAGTGTCGAAACACCCTGCACAACATAAAACTAACTCGACACCGCAGTGTCGAAACACCCCTGCGATACAAAAAAGTAACTCGCCGTCCGCAGACGGCAAAATCCATGCATGACATAAAACTATCTCCCATACAAAGAAAGAAGCCGTATCAAAAGAATGATACAGCACATTTTTTTCTATCTGATTATAACTGCCTGCATGAAAAGCTCCTTGTATCTTTCTTCAAAAAGCTCACGCTCGTATTGCGTATTGCCAACCAACGGGTCTGCAACAAGCAGCATGTCTTTTTGTTCATCATAGCCGTAAAGAACCATGCAGTGCTCCTCGCCAATCCATACCAGTTGTTGTGTGCCGACAAACCATCTGTCGGTGGGATAGCTCTTGTTCATGTCTATTGTCGCCCATATAATAACGGGAATGTCCCTGTCAAGATAATAAAATAAGTCGCTAAGCTGTGTTCCCGTAAGGTCGTATGCTCTGTAGGATGAACCGATGTAAGACAAATACTTATTTGCACAGTTTACAATTACGGGAGCATAACAGCCGTAGGCACCTGTGCTTGAAGGGTCACCTGCAAATTTTCGCCTGAAATCGGTTTTCCACGGCTCGCCCTTGTCAAGGAAATCTTCCGCAAGCTCAACCTTGTCAATGCTGTAGCCTATGTGATTGAGCACCGCAGTAAGTGAGGTGACCTCACAGCCTGTGGGAAGCTCGGGATTCTGAAGCACGGCTTCAAACGGCTTTTCGTTTCCTTCAGCTTTTTCGTTTACAAAAAAATGCTGTCTAAATGAGGGGGACTCCAGCCTTGTGAGCATATCCGTAAAATATTCATATGTTATTTTCTCGTTTGCAAAAATTTCTCCGTCATTGCCCTCACACCCGATAATTCCCATTCTGCAAAGCTCCAGGGCTTTTTTGTGTATATCCGAATATGACAGCAGGTTCGGAATTCTGTCAATGAGATTTATTGTGCTTTTGTCAAGCTCACCTAAATCCTTGTGGTTAACAAGTGCCCAAACTATTGAAACAGCCGTGTGCTTCGTCATGGGAGAGGTGAGATTTTTGTATGTATGAAAATCAATAAGACGGTTGTCAAGTGCAAAGCATATATATTTGTCCTCTGTGCCGTAGGCGTTTTCAATGGAGCAGGTGCGGGGAATTTCCTTGCCACTGTGTTTTTCGTAAAAAGCCGCCGCAAGACGGATACCGCTGTCAACGGTGATGGGCGTCAGGGCAGGTGTAACGCTGTCGCCGTTATTGAAACAGGGGACTCTTACAATTTTATTTCCGTATTCGGGCTTGCAAATGTGAGTGACGGAAGTCTTGGCTGACAATGGTGCAAAATTTCGGGAGTGCAGGGTAATAAAGCATACGGTTATTGCTGTCAGCAATATAAATGACAGTACTTGCTTTATTCTGTCCATACGCATCCCCCTTTGTCGTTTTTCACCTCTAAACTATACCATATCCGCCAAAATATGTCAAGAAAAAACAGGCAGTAGCCGCTGCCTGTAAATTCTATGTGTTGTTGTCTGATATTATTCCGGATTACGGAATAAGATAAAGCCTGTTTTTAACCGATAAGGAATTTGTTCCCGTCAACCTTCAGCTCTTTGCCAAGCATGTGTGCGTATAAATCAAGGCTGATAAGGGGCAGTCCGTCAAAGAGCTCAAGCGGCTCGGGAAGGGAGAGCACCGTCCCGTCTGAACAGGATACTTTATCGCTGCCTAAGGTGAAGGTGTATGTGTCATCGGTGACAACGGTAAGCTGTTGCATTTCCTTGTTCCACTTGTGGTACATGTGTATCTGATGAGTTGACATGTCAATGGGATTGAAGGGAATGTAGTATTTTCCGCTCTTTTCTACAACGTCGTAATCGGTGTTCTGATATACTCCGTCGATGTACAGCTCGTACTTTCTTGCCGTGTCGAGGAATTCTATGCTTTCAAGCTCAAAGTAGCCGTGTCCCCACACAGGTCTTACGATAAAGTTGTAAATATCGCCCTTGAACTTTGGAATTTTTCTGTCACGTATGCCAAGATACCTTTCAACTCTTTGCTTGGGATTTGAAATAGCACCTACAAGAGTACGCGGAGAATCGGGATTTTTGTCGTTGGTAAAGCCGATGGTAATTGAACACATCTGCTCGTCTAACTTGTAGCTTCGGTGCATGGCTCGCACATCTGAAATTTTGCTTGTATTTATAGGCACTTCACGGCTTTCTTTTAAAAGCATGTAAGGATAGTCGCATGTAGAACGTCCAACAAGAACGCCGTCTTTGATTTCATAGTCGGTAAGACCCACAAATTCCCACTTGTCAAGGTCTTCCTGTGTCTTGAATTCAAAACGTTTTACTATACCTCCGCCCCAACCGTCACAGGTAATGTTATACATCGGACCCATGAAGTATCTATCACGGGGGTGAAGCAGGCATATGCTTTCCTTCTGCTGTTCTGAGGGAACTACGTCGATGTGCTCCGTATCCTCACAGAATACCTTGCGTACAGCATCAAGATAGCCGAAGCCGAAAACCTTTGCGGGTGACATGTATGTTCCTTCGCCGTATTCATTCCAGGTTGACAGAATTGCAAGCTTGCTCTTCCAGGAGTCCTTTTCATAGGTTGGAAGCACCTCGTCACGCACCCATTCAAGACCCTTTTGCATATCCTCAAAGGTCATGTTTGGTGAACGGAAGTATCGCCAAGCAACCACATTAAAGCCTGAACTTACGGTGGGTACTTGATGGCAAAGACCGCTCTTGATGTTGCTGAGATTTCTGGACTTTGTATATTCAAGATTGTAGCCTTCGTGTCCCCAGTTGTAGGCATGTGTTCCGTCAATGCCCACATCCTTGAAGGACTGCCTCGGGTCGCCGCAGGCAAGAATGATAAGTCCCTTGTAGCCAAGCTTTGTGACCTCGCTTCTCAGATAGTCAAGGCAGTTTTTGGTAACCTCTGTGCCTCCCATATGGGATATAAGCCTGTCGGCACCGTATATTGACATTACCGCATAGCCGTCAATTGTCATATAACGCTCGTCGGAGAAATAGTAGTCAAGCCAGTAGGGAACATAGTAATCTCTGAATGCTTGCTCGCTTTCGGGCTTGCAGCCTGCCGCCTCCCATAAAAGTGCAAACTTCACCTTGTCGCCGTACTTTGAATACATATGTGCCGTGTTCCACTGGTAGTTCATACGGGGACACATAAGGGGCAGTCCTGCATTTTCAGCATACCAGCAGTAAAGCTGAAAATCTATGCCGTGCTCTGCCATGAATTTGATTTCCCAGTCACTGACCTCGGGTATTCCTTCGTCGTAAAAGCCGAGAACCGGCTCGTGGTCTTCGTAGGGGGTGATGCAGTCCCAACCGTGATGCTGTCCGTCACGCCACAGTGAGCATACGTTGATGCCCACATAATAGTCGCCCTTTTTCTTGGGAATTATGGGTTGTGGAACATAGTCATCCGGCTCGTCAAAGAGCTGGGCGGCAAAAATTTCGCCCATCATAAACTCGCTACCCTTTTGTCCCGCTTCAAATTCAATCTTAAAGCCGTCGAGAAAGTCTGTCGCACATTCAAAGGGCAAAGATGTGATTTTCTTGCCGTTGAGATAAACAAGTGCGGTTGATGAAGCCGTGTCCGCATCAATTCTGAGAGTCTGCCATACCGTGTAAGGTGAGTGTTTTCTCAGAATGTTGCCGCCGTGTGTGAGAGCATTTCCTTCGTCATTTAAGGAAATAACCTCGTTGCCGCCGCTTGTAAGACTGAATTTTGCATTGCCGCCTTGTTTGGTTACTATGTATTTAAAGGTAAGGGCAATTTTGCCGCTTGTGCTTTGAAAAGCTCTTGAGATGCAGGTGCTTGACTTTCCGATTGCTTCCACGGAATAAACATAGTTGTAGGAAAGACCGCCGTACTGACGTCTGTAAACCCTTGTACCATCAGCGGCTGTAACGGTGTAGTCTTCGGGGAGAGCACCGTTATAGGCTGCAATAACGCAGTCATTAACAAGGAAATTTTTGTACATTTTGGAGCACTGGATTTCAGTTTCACCGAATGCGTTATTTTCATAGCCGAGCTTGACGTTTGAGATGGCACTTGCACTGCCTGTAAACGCAAGCTCACACTTAAACGTGCCGTCGTGGAAAATTTTGGCGGTTCTATTGTCAAGGTTAAGCTCAAATTTTATATGATGAAAACTTTGCGAGGTTTCAAACAGCTTTTTGCCGCCCGCCATACCAAATCCGTCCGTAAAATCAAGACGTAAAGCCTCATCTTCACCGTCGTAAAAGCCGAGATAAAAGCCGTCACCCGTGTGCTGACGGTAGCTTGTTTCAAAGGTGACTGTGCCGTCCGTCTGGCGTGTTATTTCTCTTTTTGCCCATGTGGGATACTTTGGGTTTACTCTTTTAACATAAACACGCCTGTTCCACTCCTTGAAGGGATAGTGGTCGGCACCGCGAAAATCTCTGTCCCAGCCTGAACGGGGATTTGCCATGTCGTCTATAAGGAAAAATGACTGTTTTGGATTGAGTCTGCTCATTTTTGAAAGTCCTCCTTTTGCGGGATGAAAACGAATGTTAGTCTTTGATTAAAGTATATAGCATTTTTTTAGGAATATCAATGGACTTTTCAACACAAAAAGATGATTAAACGGTCTTTATTCTTTTGGAAGATAGTTTGATGTTTTGCAGGGGGGTTCGCTTCTGCGGAAGCGACCTTCTTTTGACCGAAGCGTCAAAAGAAGGCAAAAGCGCTTCCACTCACCGCCTCGACTTTTAGAGGTCGAGGCTACGCCGTGGCGGCTTAATAACAGGACGATGTTGAGGATGCCGCCTGTGTACCTTTTGCAAATCGCTCGCTTACGCTCGATGGGTTGCAGTGCGGGGGATGATTACTGCACTACAATGACTTTTGTGCTAAGGACAGTAATTAAACCTGATTTTTTGCGTTGAATGTTATAAAAATAAAACAGCCTTTGAGTCGTTGTTTACTCAAAGGCGTATAATCGAGCAAAAAAGATAAGAGTTTGCACAAACCAAAGTAGGTGCGAATATCTTTTCTTCTTGCTTGCTTTTTTGCAACAAAATACTCTGTATACATAAAAACAGCCTTTGAGTCGTTGTTTGACTCAAAGGCGTATAATCGAGTAAAAGAGATAAGAATTTGCACCAACCGAGGTGGGTGCGAATATCTTTTCTTTTTGGTTACTTTTTTTTCAGCAAAGAAAAAGTAACTTAGTCGCTGATGTAGGGGAGAAGAGCGATGTGTCTTGCTCTCTTGATAGCGATAGTAAGTTCTCTCTGATGCTTTGCGCAAGTACCTGTAATTCTTCTGGGAAGAATCTTGCTTCTTTCGGAAACATACTTACGGAGCTTGAGAACA
The DNA here is from genome assembly GCA_045577475.1 of Eubacteriales bacterium. GTDB lineage: Bacteria > Bacillota > Clostridia > Oscillospirales > CAG-382 > UMGS1387. The sequence goes on from JAZNIM010000112.1 coordinate 5,427, forward strand.
TCCTTGTAATCGATGAATTCAGACTTTTCTGCACAGAAGTTACAAATCTTCTTCTTTCTCTTAGCGCGGAAAGGCTTTTGCATTTCTTTATCCATTTTAAAATACCTCCTGTTAAAATTTGTTCTTTAAAGAATCTTAGAAGGGAAGGTCGTCTTCCGTTGAAAGTTCTTCAAAGGTTGCTGCAGCGGGCTTAGCCTGTGCTGCGGGAACTGAACCTGCCTGTGACTCTGCACCGTAGTAGGTTCCGCCTTGCTGACCTGCACCGTTGCCGCTTCCTGCATTACCTGCGAAAGCACATTCATCGGCAATAATCTCGGTGATGTATCTCTTCTGACCGTCCTGTGTAGTATAGGAACGGTTCTGGATAGAGCCTACAACAACAATTGGTTTGCCTTTGTTGAAGAACTTGGATACAAACTCAGCAGTCTGTCTCCATGCAACGATGTTAAAGAAATCAGCTGTTACTTCGTCACCCTGCTTTGCAAATCTGCGTCCAACGGCAATACTGAACGTAGTCACCGGAACACCTGAGGGTGTGGTTTTGAATTCGGGGTCTGCTGTGAGATTGCCCATGAGAATTACCTTGTTGAGTCCTGCCATTTTTCGCACTCCTTTTGCAAAACGTATTAAGATTGATTATTCCTCAACCTTGATGATAAGGGAACGAAGGATGCCGTCCGTGATATTGAATACACGGTCGAGCTCTGCGGGAAGAGTTGCTGCGCTTGTGAAGTTAACTACATAATAGTAGCCTTCTGTCAAATCATTGATAGGATAAGCGAGCTTCTTCTTGCCCCATTCGTTTACACTGTCAACGACACCGCCGTTGGAAGTAATAAGGCCGGTAAACTTTTCGCAAAGTGCCTTTGCTGCTTCCTCTGTGAGTTCGGGGCTGACGATGAAAACGTTTTCGTACTTAGACGTAAGCTGTTCCATTATTTGCACCTCCTTATGGTCATTAGACCGATTGTCTTTGCAATCGGCAAGGAGAAAGGGTATCTTTATTAGATTACCTTTCCACGAACAAACATTATAAATGATTTTTTGACGTTTGTCAAGACCTTTTTTTCACTTTTTGGGTTTTGAATTGTATAATTGTAAAAAAAGTGTTAATACCTCTTGCAAAATGTAAAGGTATGTGTTATACTGTCACGGTAAACGCAGTGAAAAAGAGTGCGTATTCCCGTTATGTATCATCCAGAGAGGGACGTGTGCTGAAAAGTCCTTGATACAGAGAATATTGCTTTTCGCTTTGGAGCGGAACGGCTGAAAGGCTGTTACGGACAGACACCGTTATAAGTCTTATGTGTAGTTGCACAAATAGAGTTGTCCGTTTTTACGGAAACAAGGGTGGTACCGCGATAATTCGTCCCTTACGGTTGAAAGACTGTAGGGGCTTTTCTTTTTTGTTAATGATATCCTTATGCTTAGCCGGGGAGGCTTCCTCCTTTTTGGCTGTAGTGCGTGGCGTATTTTTGATGCATAAAGTCAAGAAAATATTGGATATAACATCTCAAAAAAAGTTTAAAACGGCGACAGCCAAAATAAAGTTCTTGCGGAGCTTCTTTCAAGAAGCGACCGTACCCTACCCGACATTAAACTAACTAATAAAAAAATATCACATAAAAAGGAATGAAAAAAATGAAAGAACAGCTTGAAGCAATAAAGGCAGAAGCCTTAAAAGAACTTGAAGCAGCTTCCACGGCTCAGGAGCTTGAGCAGCTCAGAGTCAACTATCTCGGCAAGAAAAGTCCGCTTACTGCGGCACTTAAAAACATGGGCTCACTCAGCCCCGAAGAAAGACCTATAGTAGGTCAGATGGCGAACACCATCAAGGCTGAAATAGCCGATGCGCTTGATGCGGCAAAGGAAAAAATCGGTCAGCTTGAGCTGGCAAGCAAGCTTGAAAAGGAAAAGATTGACGTAACACTTCCCTCTAAGAAGTGTGCCTGCGGAAAGCTTCATCCTCTCACAAAGATTCAGAGAGAAATGGAAGAAATCTTCCTTGGCATGGGCTTCTCTATTGCAGAAGGTCCCGAGGTTGAAACAGACTACTACAACTTCACCGCCCTCAACACTCCTGAATTCCACCCTGCACGTGACGTACAGGATACCTTCTATATTACAGACAAGGTGCTTCTCAGAAGCCAGACTTCTACAACACAGGTTCATGCAATGGAAGAAAACAAGCCTCCAATTCGTGTAATATCACCCGGACGTGTTTACAGAAGTGATGCTGTTGACGCAACACATTCACCCATGTTCCACCAGTGCGAGGGTCTTGTAATTGACAAGGGCATTACCATGAGCGACCTTAAGGGAACACTTCTTCTTTTCGCAAAGCAGATGTTCGGTGAAAAGACAGAAATCCGTTTCCGCCCTCACCACTTCCCGTTTACAGAGCCTTCCTGCGAGGTTGACGTATCCTGCTTTGTATGCGGCGGCAAGGGCTGCAGCGTATGTAAGGGCGAAGGCTGGATTGAAATTTTGGGTGCCGGCATGGTACATCCCAATGTTCTGAGAATGAGCGGCATTGACCCTGAAGAATACAGCGGCTTTGCATTCGGTATGGGTATTGAAAGAATAGTTATGACAAAGTTCGGCATAAGCGATATGCGTCTTCTTTATGAAAACGATGTACGCTTCCTGTCACAGTTTTAAGTAGGAGGTAAAAGCAATGAAATTATCAATGAATTGGCTCAAAGACTACGTAAAAGAGGACTTTGATGCAAAAGAATACTCCGACAAAATGACAATGACAGGCTCAAAGGTTGAAGGCTTTGAAAATCCTGCCGACGAGATTAAAAACGTTGTTGTAGGTAAGCTTATCACAGTTGAAAAGCATCCCGACTCCGACCATCTTCTTATCTGTATGGTTGATATCGGAAAAGACGAGCCTGTGCAGATTGTTACAGGTGCACAGAACGTAAAACCAGGCTGTCTTGTTCCTGCGGCACTTCATGACTCATACCTTCCCGGCGGTGTTCATATCAAGGCAGGAAAGCTCAGAGGCGTGCCTTCAAACGGTATGCTTTGCTCACTTGGCGAGCTTGGACTTACTCTCCACGATTTTCCCTATGCCATCGAGGACGGCATCTTCCTTCTTGAAGAAGACTGCAAGCCGGGTGATGACATAAACAAGGTTTTAGGACTTGACGACGTTACCGTTGAATTTGAAATTACTTCAAACCGTCCCGACTGTCTTTCAATGATAGGTCTTGCCAGAGAAACAGCGGCTTCCTTTAATGTGGACTGCAACATTCCTGCACCTGTTGTAAAGGAAACAGATAACGGCAAGACAATCAATGATTATGTAAGCGTTGAAGTTCTTGACACAAAGCTTTGCCCCAGATACACCGCACGTGTAGTTGAAAACGTAAAGATTGAGCCTTCACCCAAATGGTTAAGAGCAAGACTTCGTGCCTGCGGTATCAGACCTATCAACAACATCGTTGACATTACAAACTATGTTTGCCTTGAATACGGTCAGCCTATGCATGCTTTTGACCACAGCTTCCTCGGCGGCAGCAAGATTGTTGTAAGACATGCCGAAAAGGGTGAAAAGATTACAACACTTGACAGCATTGAAAGAAATCTTTCCGAAGAAATGCTTGTTATTGCCGATGCAAACAAGGCAGTTGCCATTGCAGGTGTAATGGGCGGCGAAAACAGTGAAATCAATGACAACACCAAGACTATCGTATTTGAAAGTGCTTGCTTCAACGGTCCTTCCGTAAGACTTACAGCAAAGGGCGTGGGTCTCAGAACAGAAGCATCGGGCAGATACGAAAAGGGACTTGACCCCGAAAACACACTTCCCGCTATTGAAAGAGCATGCCAGCTTATTGAAGAATTGGGTGCAGGTGAGGTTGTAAAGGGAATTATTGACGTGTATCCCGAAAAACCTGAACAGAAGGTTATTCCTTTTGATGCAGACAAGATTAACGCATATCTGGGTACTGATGTTCCCGAAGCAGAAATGCTTGACATCTTTGGAAAGCTTGATATTAAGGTTAAGGACGGCAATCTTTATCCTCCGTCCTACCGTGCTGACCTTGAGTGCATGCAGGACATTTCCGAGGAAGTAATCAGAATTCACGGCTATGACCTCATACCTACCACAAACTTCAAGGCAGAAGCACTTGTCGGAAGAAGAAACGCAAAGCAGAATTCCTTGAAGCTTATGGACGAGCTTCTTACAAATCAAGGCTATTATGAAATTCAGACCTTCTCCTTCATAAGCCCTAAGTACTATGACAATATCTGCATGCCTGCAGATTCACCTTTGCGTTCCTCTGTTGTTATTTCAAATCCCTTGGGTGAGGATACAAGTATAATGAGAACAACAGCAGTTCCCAGCGTTCTTGAAGTTCTTGCAACCAACCGCAGATACAGAAATAAGAACGCTAAGATTTACGAAAATGCAAAGGTATATCTCAAGAAGGAAGGCAGCGACCAGCCTGAAGAACGTATGCAGACGGTTATTGCATCCTATGGCGATGTGGACTTCTACGACATGAAGGGTGTTGCCGAAAACATTCTTGATATGCTGGGTATAGAAGGCTATGAGTTTGTTGCAAATACAGAAGCACCTGCATTCCATCCCGGAAGATGTGCCTCTGTTATGTCAAAGGACGGAGAAAGACTTATGGTTCTCGGTCAGCTTCATCCCACAGTTCAGGCTAACTACGGTCTTGATGTTGAAGGCTACCTTATCGTTTGCGACACCGAGCTTCTTATGAGCATCGAAAACTTCGACAAGCATTATAAGGCTCTGCCTAAGTTCCCTGCATCCGAACGTGACCTTGCATTTGTATGCGACAAGTCCATCACCAGCGGTGAGATTAAGAAGGCTATCAAGAAGTACGGCGGAAAGATGCTTGAAAGCGTTGAAGTGTTTGATATATTCGAGGATGAAACAAAGGTTGGAGCAGGCAAGAAGTCCATGGCATACAACATTGTTCTCAGAAGTCCCGAAAAGACACTCTCCGTTGAGGACTGCGACAAGGCGGTTGCAAAGATTCTTAAAGGACTTGAATTTGACCTCGGTGCAACCTTGAGAGGATAATTGCTGACGAACGATAAATATTAAAGGAATTGTGCAAAATTTGCGTTTTGCACAAAAATAACAGGTCGATGTAGGCATCGACCCCTACAAAAATTGTCTTATTTATACAAGTAAAGGGTCTGTAACAATGGTTTTGCTACAGACCCTGCATTTTTATAAGATTGAATTACTTAACTTCTTCCTTGATTTTGGGAAGCCACTCGTTCATATACTTTTTCATGCTGAAGGGCGGGAAGCCGGTCATGTAGTGGTTCTTACCCTTTGTGCCGTCATCGAGAGTCCATTCGATTATGAACATCTTCTGCTCAGAGAACATAATTCTGATGTTGCCGATAACGTGGTTTTGGTTTTCGCCTACATAGAATCTGCCTTCTGCCTTGGTTTCGTTTGTGTCGGCATCGTAAATCTTGTAAGAGCCGCTTATTGGCTTCAGTGTGCAGTTTGAAGCGTAAATCTTGCTGCCCCAGCCATTAATTTCACCGAGGAAAATACTGAAGGGTGCCTGACAGCGCTTGATGTAGTCAAAGGCAAGCTTCTTTGAGAAATAGAAGTCAACAATTGCATCTGACATCTGCGGCCAGCCGTCAAGCATGTTCCACCAGATAATACCCGATGAGTGGGGACGCTCGGCACGGATTCTTTCAATAAAGAACTTCTTTGCTTCAGCCTGTGAAATCTGAGAAGCAATTGCAAAGTCTTCAAGATTGTCAGGTACTTCACCAAAGAGCTGAATAAGATGGTCGTGCATAAGCTTTACTCTGTGGTCACGGTACTGAATATCTGTGGAGTGGAGATTCCATTCATCGTTGTTAAGATAAGGATAAACCTTGTCAGGCGTGATGAACTTCTTGATGGATTCTACGTTGGGACAGCCGTGATAGCCTGTTTCGCTGATGAAGGAGGCTGTTGTCTGGGTGTAGAAGGGACCCTTGAAGTAGTCACGGGGACCCCATGCATGAATTTCGGGTGAGCACTTGTTTGCAGTTACCGCAGGATCACGGAGCATTGCTTCAAATACCTTTGGTGAATAGTAAGGACTTGAAGGCAGGTAAGGACGGTACATGTCAAACTTTTCGCAGACCTTGGGAAGCACTTCTCTTGTAATCTTGTTAAGTGCAGGGTCCTGATGTGTAACATAGGAAGGCTCGTCACATTCGTTGTCGCCTGCCCAAAGAGCAATACAGCAGTGGTTGCGAAGCTTCTTAATGATAAATTCCGCTTCCTCACGCATTACGTCGTAGAACCATTCCTCCTGAGGATACCAGTTGCAAGCCATAGTAAAATCCTGCCATACAAGAATACCGTACTTGTCGCAAAGGTCGTAGAACTTGTGGTCCTCGTATACGTTACCGCCCCAGCAACGAAGGATGTTACAGCCGCATTCGTGGAAAAGACCGAGTGCTGTTTCGTATCTGTCTGCATCCATGCTGTGATAAGGACTGAGAGGTACCCAGTTTGAGCCTGTGCAGTATACTTCAACGTCGTTCACGATGAATGCAAAGCGTCCTTCAAGGTTGTTTGCATACTCGTCATTGTGAAGTCTTACGGTTCTTACGCCGAACTTGAATTCCTTGGTTATAATCACATTGCCTTCGGAGTCCTCAACCCATAATTTTACATCGTAAAGGTTGGGATCGCCATATCCGTGAGGCCACCAGAGCTTGGGATTGTGAAGGTATGCATGAACGCAGCTGTCCTTGAACCAAAGCTTTGTTTCACCCTTGCCAACAGAGTCGCCGCAACGCATCTCAACCTTTGCATAAAGAGGCTTTGCGGGATATGCGAACATTTTGTAGTCAAGGTTTGTGTCAAAGTTTATGGCAACCGTTGCAAAGTGACCGCCGTCTTTGAGCTGATATGTAAATGCATAAACATCGGTAAATTCGTAGGAGTCGTGATTTTCAAGGCTTACACCTCTCCAGATGCCTGCACTGAGTGCTCTTGGCATAATATCCCAGCCGTAGCAGTGAGGAGCTTTTCTTACCATAACATCGCTGATGTGGGTAGAGGAGGGGTTTCTGTAAAGCATATTGGGAAGATTGTTTTTGTAAACCTCAGCGAAAGGTGAGCGGATGTGAACGATGAGTGTGTTCTTTTCCTTTAAGAGTCCTGCAACATCAAACTTGTGTGCTATGAGTGCATTTTCGCTTGTGCCTAAAAGTGCACCGTTGAGGTAATATTCTGCAAAGCAGTCAACCGCTTCAAAATTGAGTACCGTTGTGTCGCCGATAATACCTTCGTCGGGAGTAAATTCGGTTTTGTACCACCATTCCCAGGTTTCAATCTTCCTTACTTCCTCGTTGATGACATTTCCCATGAATAAGTCCTTTGGAAGCACACCTGCCGCCGACAGGTCAAGCTCAACATTTCCGGGAACATTTGCGGGAACGCTTGGGATTTTGTACTCGTCAAACTTCGAGTAGTCATCAACGGTAAATTCGCCTGTTTCGGCGTAGTATAAAGTCCATTTGCCGTTTAAGCTCTGTGAAATCATGTGTTTTCCTCCTTGTATTGTTGTTTTATTCCCCGAAAAGTATCTTTTCTATCATTGCACAAAGGTGATGGTAAACGGGAAGGGTAAGCTCCTGTACCTTGTAGGTTTCGGTTTCGGGAACCTTTATACAGGTGTCGCAAAGCTGTGAAAGCTTGCTGTCCTTAGCACCTGTAATAGAAGCTGTTTTAAGTCCCATAGCCTTAGCAACCTTAACTGCATTTACAACATTTCCCGAGTTTCCGCTTGTGGAAAGACCGATAAGCAGATCCTCCTTCTTTCCGTAGCCGTAAACAAGCTGAGAGTAAACATACTCGGGCTTTACGTCGTTAAGGTAAGCGGTGAGAACTGCGGAATGAGCAGGAAGGGAAATTGCGGGAATACCTCTTTGCAGGCTTGAAACTACCTCCTGCGTCTGTTCACCGAACTGGCTTGTGAGCTTGTCAGCAAATTCCTTTTCCGGCTTTCTTTCAAGCATAAAGCTTTTCATAAGCTCGCCTACAATGTGGTCGCAGTCTGCACAGCTTCCGCCGTTTCCGCAAAGCAGAATTTTGCCTCCTGCGTGATAGGTGTCAAGCATCATCCTAAGGACGCTTTCTATTTCGTTTTTGCATCCCGTAAGGGAGGGAAATCTTTCATAAAGACTTTTTTCGTCGTAAATTGAAAACATTGTTTTTTTTCCTTTCTTTTTTATGCGTGTATGAGTGACGTATACACATTTACATACACATTAACATTAACATTTACATTAACATTAACATTAACATTTACATTTACATTTACATTTACATTAGCTATCGCAATTTGTATATCTTTGCTGTAGCAAAGCTATGGCAAAGCTATGGCATAGCTATGCCACAGGCATAAAAGTTGGTGCGGGAAAAGCTTGGAAAAGCACGTATTATCGCGGTTTTTAATCCGTGGTTTTACGAATTTGAATTTTTGAAAACTTGTCTTTTTTTATTGTTTTTTAGAAAAAGTATTAAAAAAACAATTTTATTTTTTCGATTTTTTTAGTTATTTACTTTGTTTTCTTCGTATGCCTTTACTGCAAGAGAAAGAGCAGCATAGTCACCGATTTTTTCGCCAAGACCGCTTGTTACCACCTTGCACACGCTTGCCGCACCCGGAAGTGCTTCCTTGTCAATTACCTTCTTGCATTCCTCCCAGAGAAGATTTCTGCTTCTTGAAAAGATGCTTCCGATAATGATAACCTCGGGGTTAAGAATGTCTATAAGCACCGAAAGTCCCACACCTAAGTAGTGGCCGCTGACAGCATAAATGCTCTTTGCAAATTCATCCCCTGCATCCGCATAGTCCGCAATAACCTTTGCATTGATGGAGTCAAGGTCGTCAAGTGTGGGGCAAAAGGCAACCTTCTCTCCTTTGTTAAGCTTGTCAAGAGTCATTGTTCTGCCAAGGGAAGCAATTCCGCCGCCGCTGCAAAAGCCTTCAAATGAGCCTGCCTTGCCGTAGCCTACGGGACCATCCTCGGCAAGTCTTATGTGACCGCATTCACCTGCGTTGTCGTTTGTGCCGCTGTAAAGACGTCCGTCAAGAATGAGTCCCGCACCAAGACCTGTTCCGAAGGTGAGGAACACTACGTTTTTGTATCCCTTTCCCGCACCGAATTTGTATTCGGCATAGCAGCAGGCGTTTGCGTCATTCTGTATAACCGTCGGAACATTGAAACGCTTTTTGAAAAAGTCAACTGCATGTATATTGTCCCAGCCGGGAAGATTGGGCGGTGACATGATAACGCCCGTTTTTGAATCAAGAGGACCGCCGCAGCTTATACCGATACCCGAAAGTGTGCGTCCTGCAACTAACTTTTCGGTAAGTCTTGCAAATTCCTCAAGAGTTTCATTGGGGGACATGGTGGGAAACTTTTCTTTTTCAAGAATTTCAAAGCTTCCGTCCTCAAGAAGCTGTCCGATGCTGACAGCGCATTTTGTGCCGCCGATATCTATTCCGCAAAACAGCATAATACCACTCCTTTACTGATTTGATTATACATTAATATTGTTACAATTTCTACACTTTTCTTTTGTTTCTGTTTGCAAAACTTACGATTTGCCAGCGTATATTCATAATATTTACAAATTCAGGTAGATACGGAGAAAACGGGATGTTATACTTGTAAAGCAATTGAAAAATGGGCGATTGTGTCGCCCGTTATCTTGGAAGGAAGGAATTGCTTTGAAAGGCATACTTGCATATTCGTTCAAGCGGTCAATGCCCGTTATGTACGGATATTTGTTTTTGGGAATTACCTTCGGTATTCTCTTAAAGGAAGCAGGCTACGGTGCATTCTGGGCGGCATTGTCCAGCATTTTTATTTATGCAGGCTCGGGACAGTTTTTAATGTGCGAGTTTATAAATAATAATGTTCCGTTGTACACATGTGCAGTAATGACGTTTCTTTTGAACAGCAGACATATATTTTACGGACTGAGCTTTCTTACACGGTTTAATGTGCTTGGCAAGCTGAAGTTCATACCCATACTTGAGCTTACGGACGAAACCTATTCGGTGCTGTGCTTTACCGAAAAGGACAATGCCCACAAGCTGTCCATGCTGTTCATATCAATATTTGACCACCTTTACTGGATTATCGGCTCGGTGTTAGGCTCTTTAATAGGTGAGCTTCCCATAGATTTTACAGGTGTTGATTTTTCAATGACGGCTCTGTTTGTGGTGCTGTTTGTTGAGCAGTGGAAAAGCTATTCCTATAAGCTTCCAGCAATTACGGGAATTGTTTCTTCCGCACTGTTTCTTATTCTTTTGGGACCCGATAACTTCATTTTCCCGTCCCTTGTGCTTTCAAGTACGGTGCTGATATTTACCAAGGGCTTGTATGAAAGAAAAACCGGCGAAGGCAAGGAGGCAGAGGCAAAATGAACGAATACGTTAGGCTTATTCTTGTTATTGCCGTGTGTGCTGTCTTTACAATGCTAACAAGAGCCATTCCCTTTCTTGTTTTCAGGGACAGCGAAAAAGTGCCTAAAAGCGTGCTGTACCTCGGTAAGGTATTGCCGCCTGCGGTTATAGCTACCCTTGTTATTTTTGCTTTGAGAAACACGGATTTTCTTGCAGGCTCTCACGGACTTGCTGAAATTATCGGTGTTCTTACAGCAGGACTGCTTCACTGGTTTTTCAGAAACAGCTTTGTAAGCATCGGTGTTGCAACGGTGCTTTATATGGTGCTTTTGCACGTGATATAATTTGATGAAAACAAAGGGAGAGTGTCTGTGCCACTCTCCCATAAAAATAATAATACATTCTGATAATACGGGGCTGTATCATTTTTGGATACAGCCCTCAATTTAATTATTCAATTAAAGTGCAACGTTGGCAAGAGCCTCGTCAACCTTTGAAGGGTCTTTTCCGCCTGCACTTGCAGAATCGGGACGTCCTCCTCCGCCGCCGCCGCAGATGGTTGCCGCAGCCTTTACGATTTTACCTGCGTTTGCACCGTTCTTAACAGCGTTCTTTCCGCAAACCGCAAGGAGAAGAACCTTTCCGTCTACAACGGATGCAAGAAGTGCAACTGCGTTTTCGTCCTTGTCCTTGATAACGTCGCCTGCTGCTCTCAGCTCGTCGCCTGTCATACCGTCAAGACGTGCTGTGATGAGATTGAACTCGCCAACCTTCTTTGCGTTATCCGTGAGATTTGCCGTTTTCATTGCCGCAAGCTGGCTGTTCATTGCTTCAAGCTTGTTTTTAAGCTCCTTGATTTCGTTTTCAGCCTGAACTGCCTTTGCGGCAACATCGTTTACGTTGCCTGTCTTGAGTGCTTTTGCAGTATCTTCAAGCAGCTTTTTGTCGTTGTAGATATAGGTGAGAACATTCTTACCTGTAACCGCTTCTATTCTTCTTACGCCTGCCGCAACAGAGCTTTCAGCTACAATCTTGAAAAGACCTGCCTTTGCAGTGTTGTCAAGGTGAGTACCTCCGCAAAGCTCTGCGGAAACGTCGCCCATCTTAACAAGTCTTACAACCTTGCCGTACTTTTCTCCGAAGAGTGCCATTGCACCCTCTTTTTTAGCTGTTTCCATGTCTGTTTCCATGGTGACAACGGTGTTGCCTGCAAGGATGTATTCGTTAACAAGTGCTTCAACCTTGAGAATTTCTTCAGAAGTCATAGCCTGGAAGTGGGAGAAGTCAAATCTTGCTCTTTCTTCGTCAACATATGAGCCTGCCTGTTCAACGTGGTCGCCGAGTACCTTGCGAAGTGCACTCTGGAGAAGGTGAACAGCCGAGTGATTTCTCTTTATTGCCTCACGCCTGTCTGCATCGACAGTAAGTGTAACCTTGTCGCCAACCTTTACAACAGCGTTGTCGCTCAGCTCGCAGATATGCTGGTACTTGCCTTCGGACTTCTTTGTGTCAACAACATTTACTGTGACACCGCCGATAACAGCCGTACCCGTATCGCCCACCTGACCGCCGCCTTCGCCGTAGAAGGGAGTCTTGTCGCAAACGAGTGTGAATTCGCCCTCGCTTACCTCGTCAACTCTTACTCCGTCAACAACGATTGCAATGATTTCGGCTTCAGAGGTTGTTTCTGTATAGCCTGTAAATACTGTTTCCTTAACATCGCCTAAAACGTCAGCACCTGCAGCAGACCAGCCGCCGCCTGCTTTTCTGTTTTCTCTTGCTCTTACCTTCTGTTCGGTCATAAGAGCTGCAAAGGCTTCTTCGTCAACGGTTACGCCCTTTTCTTCAACGATTTCTTTAGTTAAATCAACAGGGAATCCGAAGGTGTCGTAAAGCTTGAAGGCATCTTCGCCTGAAAGAACCTTTGCACCTGTCTTTTCAAGATTTTCCAGCATACCCGAGAGAATTGAAAGACCTGTGTCGATTGTTGCATCAAAGCGTTCTTCCTCAATGCTGATAATCTTCTTTACATAGTCAGCCTTTTCACGAAGCTCAGGATACGCACCCTCGTTTTCCTGAATAACGATTTCGCAAAGCTTTGCAAGGAAAGCTCCCTTGATTCCAAGGAGTCTTCCGTGGCGTGCCGCACGTCTGAGAAGTCGTCTGAGTACATAGCCTCGTCCTTCATTTGAGGGCATAACGCCGTCGCAAATCATGAAGGAGGTGCTTCTGATGTGGTCTGTAATAATACGGATGGAAATGTCGTTCTTTGCATCCTCGCCGTACTTTTTGCCGCAATATTCGCAAACAGTGTCAAGGATACGTCTTACGGTGTCAACCTCAAAAAGGTTGTCAACGCCCTGCATTACGCAGGCAAGTCTTTCAAGACCCATACCCGTATCAATGTTTTTCTGTGACAGCTCTGTATAGTTGCCCTTGCCGTCGTTGTCAAACTGTGAGAATACGTTGTTCCAGATTTCCATGTATCTGTCGCAGTCACAGCCGGGCTTGCAGTCGGGACTGCCGCAGCCGTACTTTTCGCCTCTGTCAAAGTAGATTTCCGAGCAGGGGCCGCAGGGACCTGAGCCGTGCTCCCAGAAGTTGTCAGCCTTACCCATACGGATAATCTTTTCTTCGGGAACGCCGATTACATCTCTCCAGAGAGCGTATGCTTCATCGTCTTCCTCGTAAACAGACGGCCAGAGAAGCTCTGCGGGAATTTCAAGTGTCTTTGTCAAAAACTCCCATGCCCACGGAATAGCTTCCTTCTTGAAGTAGTCGCCGAAGGAGAAGTTACCCAGCATTTCAAAGTAGGTGCCGTGTCTTGCTGTCTTACCTACGTTTTCAAGGTCAGGTGTACGGATACACTTCTGACAGGTGGTAACTCTCTTTCTGGGAGGCTCCTTTGTGCCCTGAAAATAAGGCTTCATGGGTGCCATACCGCTGTTTATAAGCAAAAGGGAATTGTCATTGATGGGGATAAGAGGAAAGCTCTTGAGCCTTAAGTGGTCTTTGCTTTCAAAGAATGAAAGATACTTTTCTCTCAGTTCGTTAAGTCCTGTCCATTTCATTTTTAGTTACTTCCTTCCAAAGCATAATTATGCTTTTTAACATATACCTAATTATAATACTCCTTTTTCTGCGGTTTGTCAACTGTTTTTATCAAAAAAAGAAACCCGTATTGCTACGGATTTCAAGGAAAATTTTAATCGCCGTAAAGCTCGTCCATAAGAGCATTTGCCTTTGCTTCAAGCTCGTCCTGTACAGGCTTGTTTTCAAGATACTGTTTTGCAAGTAATAAAAAGTATTCTCTGTGTACTCCGCTTCCACCGCTTTCAAGGTAAGCCTTTGCCTTGTTTATTCTTTCTTCGGTTGAAAGGGAATAGTCGGCAATTACCATGTGCTCTGCGGCTATTATGTTTCTCAGCTTTGAAACAACATCTTTCCATGAGTCAAGGTATGACGGCACAGGTGCATAATCACCGATTTCAAGTCCCTGAAAATCAAGGAAGCATTTTGCCATGTGATAATGACCGAGAGAATTGGGATGAACCCTGTCGCCGTTAATTACCTGCTCACTCTGTGCCAGTCTTGAAATGTATTCATGATAGTCGCACAGCGCAATGCCGTTTTCAGCTGCATATTTTCGGATAAAGCCCGCATATTCCGCCAGAAGTGCAAAGCCGCCCTTTAAAGCAGGTGTTTCGGACTCTTGATACTCATCGTAAGGAGTGGGAGTACAGAGAATAATCTCAATTCCGTTTTCCTTAAGCATGGTACAAAGCTTGTGTACGTTTCTTTTGTAGTTTTCATAAGCTGTTTTCAGACGTTCATATCTTTCAATGCCTCTGGGAAGGTCCGAAAGAGCCGTGCGCCATGAGTCATTGATGCCTATCATTATGACGGCGTGGGTAGGCTTATGTGCAACAACATCGGTATCGAAATTTGCAAAAATTGTGTTTATGCTTCCGCCTGATGTACCGCCGTTGAAGAACTTTACCTTTCTGTCATAAAAATTATCGTGATAATAAGCACATATACGGCTGACATATTCGTTGTTGTGTGTTATGCTGTCGCCGAGAAAGCAGACACGTGCGTTGTGAGGAAAAATATTCATGACTGAAATGCTCCTTTAAAATGGTTTCGGTAGGGAAGATTGCTTCCAATTAATACTACTATACATTACGGCACATGTCAATCTCTTTTTGCTGTTTTGACAAAATTATCCTGCCGTAAGGGTTGACAAACCAAAATTTGGATGTAAAATTACTGGGTATTTCTATACAAAAAGGAGAATTGACATGAAAAAACTTTTAAGCTTACTGCACGCTGGGAGGATGCATATGACGAAAGCTACGGACAGCTTATTGCTTCCATCGACTTTGAAAAGTTCGCATTGGGAGAAGCTGTTTCAAAAGTCAATGCTGCAGATTACGCTGTTGTTTCCGATAATCTTCCCGCAGGCTTTCCCGAGAAAATTATGTTTTCTCAGACTTTTGGAAACGGTGTAATTGAGGGAACAGATAACGATAAGTATCTGACTGCCTACGGCACAGGAAGCTACGGCAGAATTCAGTTCAGCACCGAAACGGAGCTTTTCCCCGAAGGTAAATACACAATGGTATGGGATCTTAAGCTTGATACGGCAAGAAGCGAAAATGTCAAGTCAATCAATCTTGGCGAGCAGAACATTTACTGGTGGAACGGTACAAAATATAATGAAATAAACAACGGCTTCAATGAGAACAAAAGCACACAGCTCATTACCGCAGGAAATAAAACAGGCTGGAATCATTCCATAGATGCACGCTCTGTTCTTGACGGCGAAACCATTACACTTAATGACGGTTCAAAAATAACCTTTGCAGGTATAGGTGCATTCCAGGCAATGCCTTCAGTTACAAGAACTTCGGGTGCTACCTCGCATATGGTTTACGTTCATTTTGATAACATGAAGCTCTATTACAAAGCACCTGTAACATTATCCTTTGAAGATCCTCTCGGCTACAGCAGCACAGAGCTGCCTGAAGCAGGAACGTATAAAAACGGTACAACTCTTCCCACACTTACAACCGAAAAGCCCAACACAAGATTCCTCGGCTGGTCTTACGAGCAGGACGGCGTTGTTGTCAAAAAGGCAGAACAGGACGGCAAACTTTATGCGGTTTGGGCAACAGCCGATGACCACGAAAAATACGGCAAGGTGCTTTTCAGCCTTGACTTTGAAAATGTAAAGGACTTTTCTTCAAACCTTCTTAAAGATCTCGGTTATGTAAATGCAGACGATGCCAATGCAACTGCCTGGGGTATGGGCAACTCTCAGATAATGGCAAATTCCATTGCTATTTATACTGCAAATAAAGACGGACAGATTATTTATAAGAACAATGTTAAGGTTGAGGACGAAAGCATCACCGATTATACACCTGCAAACAGATTTTTGGGCTTCAACGGTGCAAATTCAACTCACCCCCAGCTTTCGCCTTATGCAGGTTCTGACACAGGAACAGTAAATTTTGCCGACAAGGGTTACTTTACTCTTTCTGCAGACGGTGCAATAAAGGTTGGTGCAAACTCCAAGAATAAGCCAAAAATGGATGTGTTTACCTATCAGTTCCGTCCCACCTCTTACGGTACTTCCGAAACAGGTGCAACACTTACTACGCAGGACAGAATCATCGGCTTTGATTCTGTAGGTACGATAAATCTTGCAACAGGCACATGGAATAACAGAACAAGCACAACCAAGGAGCTTATTAACCACGTAGGTGAAAAAATCACAAAAAACAATGTAACATATACATTCAACGAAGTAACAAGTATCAGAAAGCTCCTTATTCACTTCCAGTATCCCGACTGGTCATCATACAAGAATGCAGACGGTACATTTTCGACAAACGGTAACGAAGACTTGTTCATGGTTGACAATATCGTGCTTTACTGGAAGCCCTTTACTGCAAATCTTACCGTTGATATGAACGGCAACGATGCACTTACAATTGCAGGTCTTACGGATAAGAGCACAAAAGAGCTTGTTGATGTTTCTGCACTTGCAGACGAATACGTTGGCAAGATGTACGGCGAAGATACCTTCCTCGGTCTTTCATTTGAGCCTGACGGCGATCTTGTTACAGAGGACTTCTACCTCACAAAGGATACCACCCTTTATGCAGTATGGGGTGAAGGCTATATCGGAAGTGTTCCTGCAATCTCCACAAAGAACTCCATAAGAACAGACTCCAAGAGCGGTATCAGATTTATGGCAAACGTTCTTAATTCCCAGAGAAGCATCGCACAGGAATACGGCTTTATCGTAACAAGAAGCACAATTCTCGATAAGCTGGGACTTGAGAATACCGACCTTACCTTCAGCATGGATGAGGGTACATATGCTTCAGGTGCATCCTATATCAAGGATACCGACGTTGACTTCAGATACGCTGTAGATGATGAAAACGACATGACATATTTCACAGGCGTGTTTACGGGTATGCCGAGATACAAGGATTACCTCATGGAGGAAATCGTTGCACGTCCTTATATCAAGTATGAAAACGGCAAAATCTATTACGGTGAGCCTCATGCAAGAAGCGTTGTTGACGTAGCAAGAGATATACGTGACAGCGGCTATATGGTAAACGGCGTAAGCATGACAGAGGACGAAATCGAGTCAATCAAGGACATCCTCAGAACTTGCGGAGAAAAGGAAGACGACCTTACTCTGTTCTATATCGACGGTGACTACGGCAATGCATACAATGTTACATCAGCCAAGGTTTCTGTTGCGGATGACCCTGTTGACAGCGGCAGAGGCAAGGTGCTCTATGTAGGAACAAATGCAACACCCGCTTCACCTCAGAGCTGGAATTACTTCTACTTTGCCAACTGCGGATATGAGGCAGGCAAAACCTACCACGTAACATGTGAAGTGCTTGCACACGAATTTGATGTATTCGGAAACAGTATTAACGATAAGGCCATTCAGGCTGACCATGTTGGTTATTGCCAGATAAACAGTAACTTCCAGTATGGTATTGTTGGTGTTTCGGGAACAGCTGCTCACACAAACTGTGATTCCGGTACAAGAAGTGTTAACGCAAAGCTGGGTCAGTGGTATCAGATTGACTTCTACTACACAGTACCTGAAAACTTTGATCCTTCAAAATCGGGATATTATGTAGGCTTCTACGCAGAACCCAGAAAGTACACCGATGCAGCAGCTATTGAGTATAAGGCTTACAGAGCTGCAACGGAAGCTGAGCTTAGTGCAAATAAAGCAGAGCTTGATGCTGACGGCGACGGTGTAAAGGAAAGTATTAAGTATCAGGTTGCACGTAACTTCTATATTGACAATTTCAAGGTTGTTGAGGTTGTTAAAGATTCAGCCGAATAATACATAAGGTAATATAACAAAAGCCATCGGAAAGTAAAAAATCCGGTGGCTTTGCTTTATAATGTCAGGGTCAGACTTGTGATTTGAAGGCAAGGCTTGAAGCACAGCAAATTTCAGTGCCGTCAAATTTTTCAAGATAAAGAGGACTGTCCTTTTTAAAGGAATTGACGGTAACACATCCCGCCGTGGCACTTGAATGTATGTAAAAGCCTGCACCGATGTACATTACCACATGACCGTTGTAGTATACAAGATCGGCTTTTTTTAGTGCATTTCTCGGGATTTTTCTGACGTATCTGCCGTCAAATTCCGCATCCCTGTAAAGACCGATGCCGCACCGTGTGTATGCCATAAAGCAAAGTCCCGAGCAGTCGATGCCGATGTGGGTTTTTCCTGCCCACTTGTAAGGGGAGCGAAGATAGGACAGAGCTGTTTTTACAATCTGCACTCTCTTGGCATTTTCATCGGTACAGGAAAAAAGCGAGGCTGTATTTGCTGCATGATGCTTATGTATGAAGAACTGCTCATCCTTGGTTTTAATGCCGAGAAAACCGTTTTTTTCATAAATGCTGTCGGCTTGTAGTATGCTTCCCGACGGAACCGTTAAAAGGGGAGCGTATCTGTACTCGGGAAACTCCAAAAGCGGACAGAATTTGCTTGTTACAATAAGCTCGTGACAAGCTGATTGGTATTTGGGTTTTAAATGGGAGCAATCAAGATAACCGCAATATCCGTAGCTTGTTTTGCAGAAGGCGAATCCGGTTTGTTTGTTTTCAAGCTTTGTGATGTGTGTCCCGTAAAGTATTTCATCCGTGACCTCGGATTTTTCACTTGGTTCAAGATACATAAATGCACTTGGCGACAAAAGGGTAAATTCGGTTTGCATGGCATCATCTCGCTTTGCTTTTTTATTATTCTATGCAAAAGCTGATGAAAAGTGAGAACGGGATGTGTGAAATTTGATAGTTACAATGTAAAATTTTAATATTCTTGTAATATAAATGTGGTATAATATCCTAAATAAATGTATGCAAACGGAGATGACATTTTGGATAATTTCGATAATAACGACCGTTTTGACTTTGAATACCATGACGATTATATGCAGACTGAAATAAGTGAAGGCGGATGCGGCGTATGTGCAGAGCCTTACTATGAACAGGACCAAAGGCGTGCATCTTGCTCTTTCACGGGGCACAGAGATTTGTCAGCACAGGAAAAACGTGCTCTTGTGCCAAAGCTCAGAAGTACCGTGCTTTATCTCATTTCTCAGGGTGTAACCGAATTTCATACAGGCGGTGCAGAAGGCTTTGATACCCTTGCGGCAGGTGTTGTTCACGAGATTTCACAGACACATGAGGGTATACGCCTTGTGCTTGAGCTTCCCTATGAGCGTTCCTTTTCGAGAGAAGCAGATACATCTCAGAAAAAAAGGTTTTATGAGTATATAAAGTCGGTGGCGGATGAGGTCAACATTCATGAAAAAAAGCCGTCCGGTAAGCTTGAAGCCGTGGAGTGTCTTTATAAGCGTAATCGTGTTCTTATGAATAAATCCTATTACTGCGTGTGTTATATGCGTGAGCCTGTGGGCGGTACGGTTTATACCGTGAATTATGCTAAGACTCTTGACTGTCTTATTATTAATTTGGCAGAATAATAAAGCTTTGTAAAATAATCATACAAGGAGAATTACTATGGATAAGAACAAGTATGAGGTTATCAGACTCAAAATGGAAAGATGTGCAGATGCACTGAGAAAAAACAACATTTACTGTGAATGTGTTGAAAACACAGAGGAAGCACTTGACGTTATTTCTACACTTATTCATCCCGGTGATACGGTGGCTGTGGGTGGCTCAATGTCCCTTTTTGAAGCAGGCGTTATTGATATGCTCAGAAACGGTACATATAATTTCCTTGACAGATACGAAAGCGGTCTTACAGGGGAACAGATTGCGGATATTTACATGAGGTCCTTTACGGCTGATGTATACTTCATGAGCTCAAATGCCATAACCGAAAAGGGCGAGCTTTATAATGTTGACGGCAACGGTAACAGGATTGCAGCACTTATTTACGGTCCCAAGAGCGTAATTGTGGTGGCTGGCTACAATAAAATCGTAAAAGACGTTGACGAGGCAAAAAAGCGAGTTTGCGAAATTGCAGCTCCTGCAAATGCGGTGCGTCTGAAAATTGACACTCCCTGTACACAGACAGGCAGATGCGTAAACTGCATGAGCGAAACGAGAATTTGTGCAACTGCTGTTATAACGGGTCATCAGATGCCCAGATTCAAGGACAGAATAAAGGTTATACTTGTTGGAGAGGAACTTGGTTATTAAAATATGGCAAAGCTTAATGTTGTACTTTTAGAGCCTGAAATTCCTCAGAATACGGGGAATATTTCAAGAACCTGTGCGGCAACGGGAATATCACTTCATATGATTGAGCCCTTCGGCTTTGAGATAACGGATGCAAAGCTGAAGCGGGCAGGTCTTGACTACTGGCAGTACCTTGATGTACATTATTACAAAAACATAGAACAGTTCTATGAGGAAAATAAGGGCGGAAACTTTTATTATTTTTCCACCAAAGCACCTAAGTGCTATACCGAGGTGAGTTATCCCGAAAACAGCTATCTCATTTTCGGCAAGGAGTCGGCAGGGATACCCGAGGAAATACTCAAAAGCAACCTTGATAAATGTGTCAGAATACCCATGCTCCAACATATAAGAAGCCTTAATCTGTCAAATTCCGTTGCCATTGCGGTGTACGAGGCATTAAGACAAAGCAATTTTGACGGACTTGAGGATGCAGGCTTTCTTAAGCTTTTTTGTGATGATTAATTAAAGGAGAAAAAATGCTTATCAATCTTTTCAGAAGTGGTTTTTCAACGGATGCGGTTGTACAGCTTTTGCTGTTTATTCCTGTTATCCTTATATCTCTTACCGTGCACGAATACTGTCACGGATATGCTGCTTACCTGTGCGGCGACAACACGGCACAGTGGCAGGGAAGGCTTACACTCAATCCCATAAAGCACCTTGACCCCATAGGTACGCTGATGATGCTTCTTTTCGGCTTCGGCTATGCAAGACCGGTGCCGATAAATCCGAGAAACTTTAAAAAGTATAAGCTTGGCTTGTGCATTGTTTCAATAGCAGGTCCGCTATCAAACGTGCTTCTTGCGGTTATAGGACTTTTGCTTCATTATATGGTGCTGCAGATTGTGCTGCTTCAGGAGCTGCAGGTTGCCGCAGGGATTCTTGCTTCAGGCTTTTTCGGCGCATGGAAAATATTTATTACATCCTTTGTGATAAGTAATGTGACGCTTGCAGTGTTCAACCTTATTCCCATACCGCCCCTTGACGGCTCACGTATTCTGTCGGCGGTGCTTCCCGCAAAAATTGCTTATTACATGAATAAGTATGAGCAGTATATCATGCTGGTTGTGCTTGCGCTTTTGTGGATGGGAAGGCTGGACGGAATTATTTCCTTCTTCGGCGAAAAGCTTTTGGCTGTGCTTGACAGCCTTGTAAGGCTTATTCCCTTTACATTCCTTAAATAAAACAACCGAGGTGAAATATGTCTACCGAAATAACACTCCCCAAGGGTCAGGAGCATATTGATGAGCAAGCCATTGAACAGTATGCACGTGATGACGGTGCACTGTCCTTCAAGCTTGAAATATTTGAAGGTCCCCTGGAGCTTCTTTTATCCCTGATTACCAAAAACAAGGTGAATATATACGATATTCCCATAGCTCTTATTCTTGAGCAGTATATGGATTACCTTCATACAATGGAGCTTTTCAACATGGAAATAGCTTCGGAATTTATTGTTATGGCGTCCCAGCTTATGGTAATAAAGTCACGTATGCTTCTTCCGAAAATCGAGGAGGAGGATGACCCAAGACAAGAGCTTGTTGACATGCTTCTTGAGTACCAGAGAGCAAAGCAGACGGCAGAAATTCTTCATGACAGAGAAGCAACCTACGGCGGAAGATTTGAAAAGCCTCCGTCAAAGGTAGAGAATATCAACAAGACGGAGTACAAGCTCACCCATGACATAAAGCTGCTTCAGGAGGCATATTTGCGTATATATCAGCGCAGACTTGAGCTTATGGAGGCACAGGCGAATACTGAAAAGCTGGACAATCTTCTCAAAACCACAAGACACGTAAGTGTTAATGAGAGAATTTTGCATGTTATGAAGCTTCTTGTAAGACGTGGAAACTGTTCCTTTGCGAACCTGTTTGAAAAGGCAGAGTCAAGGAGCGAGATAGTGGCAACCTTCCTTGCGGTGCTTGAGCTTATCAAGGGCAGAAGAATCATGATTGACAACCTGTCGGAAAGCGGCGAGGACTGTACAATTACCCTTTTGCGTGATAAGGAGAAGGAAGCACTTCCCGAGTACGAGGAAAACGCAGATGCTGAAAACGGGGGACGGCAGGAAAGCTGAATATAAATTAAACAATCTTAAGGTAGTCTTGGAAATTTATTTTTTCAAGTGTCCACTCTGAGGGGAATTATATCAAAATGATAGACATAAAAAACAGAAGAGAATGCTTCTTTGACAATTTTTTAATTGATGAAGAAAAAACCACAGCAGAAAAAAGACTTAATAAGCCTGTTAGACAGGACGTTATATTGGTGCTTGATAAGCCGTGGGA
The DNA here is from genome assembly GCA_045577475.1 of Eubacteriales bacterium. GTDB lineage: Bacteria > Bacillota > Clostridia > Oscillospirales > CAG-382 > UMGS1387. The sequence goes on from JAZNIM010000112.1 coordinate 27,931, forward strand.
AGGTAAATATACAACATTTTTCTGTCCCGTATATGCACAAGGAAAGTGGCATTTGTATTATGTTACTGAGCTTGGGGCACAGATAAAGTTTATCTGCTATGCCGAAAGCGAAGACGGACAGAGCTGGACAAGACCGAATCTCGGCATTGTTGAATTTAATGGTTCAAAGGATAACAATATCATTTTTGATATGGAAATGTTCAGAGCGTTTGAATTTAAAAACTTTGACAATTTTTCTGTCTTTTATGATGAAAATCCTGCCTGTCCCAAAGAAGAAAAGTATAAAATGATTGTTAACTGGATGGGACATGCCTGCCTTGCTGCCTTTATGAGTGAGGACGGGATTCATTGGGGAAATCTCAGATTTATCACGGATGAGGGTGACTTTGATTCTCAGAACCGTGCATTCTGGAGTAAGGAGCATAATAAATACTTCTGCTATTTCAGAGGAGGTCATGATGCCGATGAAAATGTACCCATGATTGACAAGTCATATTCCGATAAAACGGCAAAGGCACTCGAAGACCCCGAACGCTTTATCCTGCGTGAACCCGGTGACGGAACTCATACGTTCATGAGAGATGTAAGAGTAACAGAGTCGGTGGATTTTGTAAACTGGTCAAAACCCAAGCTCATCAATACCACGGGAACGGAATATCAGCTATACAATAACGTAGTATTCCCATATCCCAGAGCACCCCATATGTTTGTGGGAATTCCTCTGAGATATACCGAACGAAAAGCTTGGACAAAGAATTATGATGAGCTTTGCGGACGTGAAGGCAGAATGAGAAGAATGAAAATTATACTTCGCTTCGGTCTTGCGGTAACAGACAGTCTGTTTATGAGCAGCCGCGACGGCTATAATTTCACAAAGTATGATGAGGCTTTTATCACGCCTCCTCCCGAAAATCCGGAAAGCTTTGTGTACGGCGACGCAACTGCCTGCCCTGCACTTATTGAAGTACCTTCAAAAATCCCCGGTGCAGACAATGACTATATGATTATTGTAAGAGAAAACTTCCGCGCAGTAGAAAATCCCAATCAGCTTGTAAAATACACAATCCGTCTTGACGGCTTTGTGTCGCTTCATGCAGGCGGTGAAAAAGCAAAGGCAGTAACAAAAGAATTTGTGTATTCGGGTGAAAAGCTGTATGCAAATATGTCAACTTCAGCTCGTGGCTCGGTGTATTTTACCCTTAGGTGTGGTGACGAAGCATATACGTCCTGTGAAATGTTCGGAAATTCCGCAGATAAACGCATACGCTTTGAAGATGATGGAGTTATTGCACGTTTGTCGGGAAAGCCTGTTATTCTTGAAATGGAAATGCTTGACAGTGATGTTTATTCCATAAGATTTGAATAAGCAGCTTTTCGTTGTAGTTCAGGAATTGACCTTGCCGAAATAATATGATAAAAAATGAAATCGGCTGATTTAAAAGTTGATGAACAAATCCCACCTTTTTCCTTACATAAAAATCCCTCATTTACACAAAATACTGTTGTATCAAATGAAACAAAGGAGATTTTTATATATGAAAGCAACAGGAATTGTGAGAAGAATTGACGACCTCGGCAGAGTTGTTATCCCAAAAGAGATAAGAAGAACCATGAGAATAAGAGAGGGCGACACGTCTTGGAACTTGTTGTTACATACCGCATAAAATCAAGCAGCACAAGGGTTTTGGTGACCTTTATGCTGTTTTTTGTATTAAATAGTTGCGTTTTACAACAATGTTAGAGGCTAAAATTTCAATAGAAAACTGCATTTAAAATATAGCACAAACCGGAGGGCTTATTTTTACACTGTCTGCAAAAAGTCTGAACAAAGCGCAAGAAGTTTGACTTTTAAGCCTGTTAGTGGTATAATAATATAAATTTGTTTAAGACGAAGAGATACTGACAAATATTTTCAATAAAAAATAGTTTTGTTTATTGTGCGGATTGAAATACGAGCATAAATATGGTATACTTAAAACAAAAATAGCAAGAAGGTAGGTGCTATTATGAATATACTACATATGAAATATGCTGTTGAGGTTGCAAGGCTTGGCTCCCTTAACAAGGCTGCCGATGCTTTATTTATTGCTCAGCCTAATATAAGTCGTTCTATTAAGGAACTTGAATCACATCTTGGAATTACTATATTTGACCGTAGTGCAAAGGGTATGGTTCTTACTCCTGAAGGTGAGGAGTTTATAAGTTATGCTCAAAGCATTTTGAAGCAAATTGATGATGTAGAAGACCTTTATAAGCAAGGTTCGCCTAAAAAGCAGAAATTTTCTGTTTCTGTTCCTCGTGCCAGTTATATTTCCGATGCTTTTGTTGAGTTTTCAAAATGTCTCAGCAATGATCCGGCTGAAATATTTTACAAAGAAACCAACTCACAGAGAACGATAAAAAATGTTCTTGATAAAGACTATAAATTGGGAATTATCCGATATGCGGAAAATTACGATAAATTCTTTAAATCAATGCTCGAAGAAAAAAGTCTTTCTTACGAGATGATAGCAGAATTTTCTTATGTTCTTATTATGAGCCGAGATAATCCGCTTGCTGAGAAAGAAGAGATTACTTTTGAGGACCTTGCACCATATATCGAAATTGCCCACGCAGATCCTTATGTTCCTTCCTTACCTCTTTCAAAAGTGGCGAAAGACGAACTTCCTGATAATATTAATCGTCGCATATTCATATTTGAACGTGCGAGTCAATTTGACCTTCTTTCAGAAAATGCTGATACATTTATGTGGGTATCTCCTGTATCACAAAAAAAATTGGATAGATACGGGCTTGTTCAGAAAAAATGCATTGATAACAGAAAAGTATACAAGGATGTTTTAATTTTTAGAGAAGGATATAAATTATCAAAACTTGACAAACAGTTTATCACAGAGCTTTGTGAGTCAAAAAGAAAATATCTGAAATAAGTATAAATGGTCTTGCGTTTTTGCAAGACCATTTTGTATTGATACGAGGTATATCGATATTGATATTACCGATATAACAATTTAATTATTCCCAACCAAAAAAGAGTGTGTTAAAATAATAACAAATAAAAAAACAAGCAAAGGAGTTTATAATTATGGCACGTTTTACATTACCACGTGATCTTTATCACGGCAAAGGCTCACTCGAAGCCCTCAAATCACTTAAAGGAACCCGCGCAATGGTCTGCGTAGGTGGCGGTTCTATGAAACGCTTCGGTTTTCTTGATAAGGTAGTTACATATCTTAAGGAAGCTGGTATGGAGGTTGAACTTTTTGAAGGTATTGAGCCGGATCCTTCAGTTGATACTGTTATGCGTGGAGCTGAGGCTATGACAAAGTTCCAGCCTGACTGGATTGTTGCAATCGGCGGTGGTTCTCCTATAGATGCTGCAAAAGCAATGTGGATTAAATATGAATACCCGGAAATCACATTTGAAGAAATGTGTGTAGTATTCGGTATACCTGAACTTCGTAAGAAGGCACGTTTCTGTGCAATCCCTTCAACTTCAGGTACAGCTACAGAAGTTACTGCGTTTTCTGTTATTACTGACTACGAAAAGGGTATTAAATATCCTCTTGCTGACTTTGAAATAACACCTGATGTTGCAATCGTTGATCCTGAACTTGCAGAAACAATGCCTCAGAAGCTTACTGCACACACAGGTATGGATGCTATGACTCATGCAATCGAAGCTTATGTTTCTACTGCAAATTGTGAATTTACAGATCCTCTTGCAATCTTTGCTATTAAGATGATTCAGGATGACCTTGTAGCTTCTTACAACGGAGATATGACAAAGCGTGCTTCTATGCATAATGCTCAGTGTTTAGCAGGTATGGCATTCTCCAACGCACTCCTCGGTATTGTTCACTCCATGGCACACAAGACAGGTGCTGTGTTTGAAGACCTCGGTGCACACATCATTCACGGTGCGGCTAACGCTATGTACCTTCCCAAGGTTATCGCTTTCAACGCAAAGGATGAAACTGCAAAGAAGCGTTACGGCGTAATCGCTGACTACATGGGTCTTGGCGGTGCTAACGATGACGAAAAGGTTGCAAACCTTATCGCTTATCTTCGCTCAATGAACGATGCGCTCAACATTCCTCAGTGCATTAAAAACTATGGTTTGGATAGCCTTCCTTGCGAACAGGGTTTTGTTCCTGAAGAAATCTTCCTTGAAAGACTTCCTGAAATCGCAAAGAATGCAGTTGCAGATGCTTGCACAGGTTCTAACCCCAGAAAGATTTCTGTGGAAGAAATGGAAAAGCTGCTTAAATGCTGCTACTACGATACAGAAGTTGATTTCTAATAACGGGTTAACCGTATATATTTGAAAAGGCGGTTATCGGTTTTCCGGTAGCCGCCTTTTAGTGAATGGAGAAAAACAATGTATAAAATAGTTGAAAAAAAGATACTGAATCCTGCCGTAATTCAGCTTTTAATAGAAGCTCCGCTTGTGGCAAATAAAGCAAAACCGGGACAATTCATTATACTTCGCGTAGATGAAGATGGAGAGCGAATTCCGCTCACAGTAGCAGGAGTGAACAAAGAAAAAGGAATCGTTAAGATTATTTTTCAAATAGCAGGAGCTACTACCAAGAAACTTTCCTACAAGGAAACAGGCGAATATATTCAGGATTTTGTCGGACCGCTTGGCACGGCAACACATCTTGAAGGAATAAAAAAAGCATGTATTGTTGGCGGTGGCGTGGGTTGTGCAATTGCAATGCCTATTGCAGAGGCACTTCATGGTATGGGTGCTGACGTTACAAGTATTATTGGCTTCAGGAACAAGGACGCGCTTATCCTTGAAGACGAATTCAAAGCTTGCTCGAACACTTTGCGCATTATGACTGACGATGGTTCATTCGGTGAGCATGGGAATGTTACTGTTCCGCTTAAAGAAATACTTGAATCAGGCGAAAAATTTGATATGATAATCACCATTGGACCTCTTATTATGATGAAATATGTAGTGGAAACTGCGAGACCATACAATACACCTGTTACAGCATCGATGAATCCTATTATGATAGATGGAACAGGAATGTGCGGCGGATGCAGACTTACACTCAACATAGATGGCAAAAAGGTAACAAAATTCGCTTGCGTCGACGGACCGGATTTTAATGGCTATGAGATTGATTTTGATGAAGCTATGTTAAGAGGCAGAATGTATGGTGATTTTGAACGTCATGCATACGAGGAAAGTTGTAATCTTTTTAATAAGGAGGTGCACTAAAATGGCAAAAGCTAATATGTCACTTACAAGAAATATAATGCCGACACAAGATGCCAAAATACGTGCACATAATTTTGATGAGGTCGCGCTTGGTTATTCCGAAGAAACTGCAATTAATGAAGCTATGCGTTGCCTTGATTGTAAAAATATGCCTTGTGTTGGTGCATGCCCTGTTAAAATTCACATACCCGAATTTATTTCTAAGATAAAAGATGGTGATTTTGAGGGCGCATATCAGGTGATAACAAAGACCTCATCTCTCCCTGCCGTATGCGGAAGAGTATGTCCTCAGGAAACACAGTGCGAGTCGAAATGTGTGCGGGGTATAAAAGGAGAATCGGTTGGTATAGGAAGACTCGAACGGTTTGTTGCTGACTGGCACAACACTTTTTGTACAGAAGAACCCATTTCTCCGAAATCAAATGGTCATAAGGTTGCAATTGTAGGTTCAGGTCCTTCAGGCTTGACCTGTGCAGGCGATCTTGCGAAGAAAGGCTACGATGTTACAATCTATGAAGCACTTCACACGGCAGGTGGCGTACTTGTTTATGGTATTCCCGAATTTCGTCTTCCTAAAATGATTGTGGCAAAAGAGGTAGATGCGCTTAGAAAACTTGGCGTTAAAATTGAGACCAATGTAGTTATCGGAAAGACTTTAACTATTGATGAGCTTTTCGATATGGGATATGAAGCTGTATTTATTGGTTCCGGTGCAGGACTTCCTAATTTTATGGGAATTCCCGGAGAATCATTGAATGGTGTTTATTCTGCAAATGAATTTCTCACAAGAAGTAACTTGATGAAATCCTATATTGAAAATCCTGAGACTCCTATTATGAAGGGTGGTAAGGTTGCTGTCGTTGGTGGTGGCAATGTGGCTATGGATGCAGCAAGAACAGCACTTCGTCTTGGGGCTGAAAAGGTATATATAGTATATAGACGTTCTATGGAAGAACTTCCTGCAAGACACGAAGAAGTTGAGCATGCCATTGAAGAAGGAATTGAATTTAATCTTCTTTGCAATCCTACTGAAATTATCGGATATAACAATCCTGATGATCCTAAAGATCCAAAAAACGGCTTTGTCAAGGGGATGCGTTGTGTAAAGATGGAACTTGGTGAACCGGATGAAAAAGGCAGAAGGCGTCCTATAACAATTCCTGACAGTGAATTCACAATTGATGTTGATACTGTTATTATGTCTATCGGAACCTCTCCGAATCCATTGATAAAATCAACTACAGATGGGCTTGAAGTTAACCGCCACGGTGGCATTGTAGTTAATGAGGATGGTCTTACCTCCCGTGATGCTGTTTATGCAGGAGGGGATGCAGTTACAGGTGCGGCTACTGTTATATCTGCTATGGGAGCAGGCAAGACTGCAGCCAGGGCTATCGATGAGGCACTGAACAAATAACGGGATATATCAAAATGTATAATAAGGCTATGCTATTTTAATTATTTACAATTAAGAATTAGTAAGATATAATGAATTTATCAACCATACAGTTATCTTCGTCCATAACGATAAGACCACATTCCTACCTTGGTTCGTATCTGAAAAGTGATGAGAATAACTGCAAAAGATTGCCGTTTGAGGAAGAAACGGCAATCTTTTTTTATGTTTCTTGTAACGAAAACATTAGATAATATGCGTATCGATTAGGGATATATCGATAAAGATATTACTGATACAACATTTTAATAATTCCCAAAAGTAAAAAACAATGTTAAAATATTAACGAAGTCAAGAGATTGGAGGTTTTGGGATGGAAAAATGCTCAGTATCAAAAGCAACGCTCGGAAGATTGCCCTACTACTTGCAGCACTTAAGAGCGATACTGAAAAATAATGATGAGTATGTTTCCGCAACTACGATAGCTAAAGAATTGTCGCTGGGTGAAGTTCAGGTTCTCAAGGACTTAAATTCAATCAGCGGTGCGGGACGGCCTAAAATTGGATATGCAGTCAAAGATTTAATAGAAAGCATAGAAAATGCATTGGGTTACAGTAATTTAGCAAAAGCAATTATTGTAGGAGCAGGGAAGCTCGGACAGGCTCTTCTGAATTTTGAAGGCTTTGGCGAATACGGAGTTGAGATTTCAGCCGCCTTCGACCTTGTGGCAAAAGAAAAAAGCAAACTGCACAGAGAAGTATATCCAATGACGCAGTTTGAAAGTTTCTGTAAAAACAACAACATAAAAATCGGTATTATTACCGTTAATGAAAATGCAGCCCAACAAGTGTGTGACCTTATGCTGAAGAATAATATCAAAGCAATATGGAACTTCACACCTAAAAAGCTGAATGTACCGAAAGATGTGCTTGTAAAACAAGAAAATCTGGCATTATCTTTAGCTCATCTTAATAATCAATTAGTTAATCAAAATCAGGAGGATTAAAAAATGGACAAGAAAAATTACGAAATCGTAGACAGCGTTGAAAAGCTCGAAGAAGCAATTGCACGCACAAGAGAAGCACAGAAGGTTTTTGCAACCTACACACAAGAGCAGGTTGATAAAATTTTCTTAGCCGCCGCTTCTGCTGCGAATAAAGCAAGAATCCCTCTTGCAAAAATGGCAGTTGAAGAAACAGGAATGGGCGTTGTAGAAGATAAGGTGATTAAAAACAATTATGCTTCAGAGTACATATACAATGCTTACAAAGACACAAAAACCTGCGGTGTTATTGAAGAAGATAAGGCGTATGGTATAAAGAAGATTGCCGAGCCTATTGGTGTGGTTGCGGCAGTTATTCCTACTACTAACCCTACATCAACTGCAATATTCAAATGCTTACTTGCTCTTAAAACAAGAAATGCCATTATAATCTCTCCTCACCCCAGAGCTAAGAACTCAACAATCGCTGCAGCAAAACTTGTTTTGGAAGCAGCAGTTGCAGCAGGCGCTCCAGAAGGCATTATTGACTGGATTGATGTTCCAAGCCTTGATATGACAAACACAGTAATGAAAGAGGCAGACATTATCCTCGCAACAGGTGGTCCCGGTATGGTAAAGGCTGCATATTCAAGCGGTAAGCCTGCTCTTGGTGTTGGTGCCGGAAACACTCCTGCTATCATTGACGACACAGCAGACATTTTTCTCGCAGTTAACTCAATCATTCACTCAAAGACTTTTGATAACGGTATGATTTGTGCGTCTGAACAATCTGTTATTGTTCTTGAAAGCATTTACGATACGGTAAAAGAAGAATTTGCAACTCGTGGTTGCTACTTCTTGAACGACAGAGAAACCGAGCAGGTTAGAAAAACAATCATCATTAACGGAGCACTCAATGCAAAAATTGTAGGTCAATCTGCAGCTAAAATCGCAGAGCTTGCAGGAGTTAAAGTTCCTGAAGGCACAAAGATCCTTATCGGCGAAGTAGAAAGCGTAGAACTTTCGGAAGAATTCGCTCACGAAAAGCTTTCTCCCGTTCTTGCTATGTACAAGGTAAAGACCTTTGAAGAAGCTCTTGATAAAGCAGAGAGACTTGTAGAAGACGGCGGATTCGGTCATACGTCTTCCGTATATCTCAACGAGGTAACCGAAAAAGAAAAATTAGATGCTTTTGCTGCAAGAATGAAGACCTGCCGTATTCTTGTAAACACTCCTTCTGCTCACGGCGGTATTGGAGACCTTTACAACTTTAAGCTCGCGCCCTCACTCACACTTGGTTGTGGTTCCTGGGGCGGAAACTCGGTATCAGAAAACGTTGGAGTTAAACACCTTATCAATATTAAAACCGTAGCTGAAAGAAGGGAAAATATGCTTTGGTTCCGTGCACCTGAAAAGGTATATATTAAGAAAGGCTGTCTGCCTGTTGCTCTTGATGAACTTAAAAACGTTATGGGTAAAAAGAGAGCATTCATCGTAACAGACACATTTCTCTATGAAAACGGTTATACAAAACCGATAACTGATAAACTTGATGAAATGGGTATAGCTCATACAACATTCTTTGATGTACAGCCTGATCCTACACTGAACAATGCAAAGAACGGTGCAGCACAGATGGCAGCCTTCAAGCCTGACACAATCATTGCTCTTGGCGGCGGTAGTGCAATGGATGCTGCAAAAATTATGTGGGTTCTCTATGAGCATCCCGAGGCTGACTTTATGGATATGGCAATGAGATTTATTGACATAAGAAAGAGAGTATATACATTCCCTAAGATGGGTGAAAAGGCATACTTTATTGCAGTTCCCACCTCTGCAGGTACAGGTTCAGAGGTTACACCTTTCGCAGTAATCACAGACGAAAAGACAGGTGTTAAATATCCTCTTGCAGACTATGAGCTTATGCCTAATATGGCAATTATTGATACAGACTTCCATATGTCAGCACCTCGTGGCTTAACAGCCGCTTCCGGTATCGACGCAGTAACGCATGCTATCGAAGCTTATGCTGCAATGCTTGCAACAGACTACACAGACGGTCTTGCTCTTAAATCTCTTAAGACAGTATTTGAATACTTACCGAGAGCTTACGAAAACGGACAGACAGATGTAGAAGCGAGAGAAAAGATGGCAAACGCTGCAACAATGGCGGGTATGGCATTTGCAAACGCATTCCTCGGTGTATGTCACTCTATGGCTCATAAACTCGGCGCATTCCATCACTTACCTCACGGCGTTGCAAACGCTCTTATGATTGAAGAAGTATTAAGATTCAATGCTGCAGAAGCTCCTGCAAAGATGGGCACATTCTCTCAGTATGACCATCCGCACACACTCGCTCGTTATGCAGAAGTAGCTGATTACCTTGGAATCAAGGGTAACACAGATACAGAAAAGCTCGAAGGTCTTATTAAGGCAATCAACGACCTTAAAGCTAAGGTTGGCATAAAAGAAACAATTAAAGATTACGGCATTGATGAAAAAGATTTCCTCGACAGACTCGATGATATGGTTGAACAGGCATTTGATGACCAGTGCACAGGTGCAAATCCAAGATATCCGTTAATGGCAGAAATCAAGCAGATGTACCTCAATGCATACTATGGCAAGCACTTTGAAGAAAAAGAAATGCCTACAGCAAAAGATATAAAATCAAACGCAAAGCCGGATGCAATCAAAACTGTATACAACAAAGGCAAAAAAGCCTAAAGTCGAATAGATAGGAGGAATACATCATGAAACTTGATAGAGTTATAGCAGTTAGAAACAGCAAAACTATATACCGTGACGGAGATAAATGCATTAAAGTATTTAATGAAAACTACTAAAAGTCTGATGTGCTTAATGAAGCACTTAATCAGGCAAGAATCGAAGAAACAGGACTTAACATTCCGAAGGTTTTAGAAGTAACTATGGTAGATGGCAAATGGGCTATCGTGTCCGAGTACATCAAAGGAAAGACGCTCGCTCAGCTTATGGAAGAAGATGCTGACAGGAAAGACGAATATCTGGAACTGTTTGTTAATCTTCAAATTGAAGTTCATTCTAAAAAATCTCCTTTGCTCAATAAATTAAAGGATAAGATGAACCGTAAAATATCCGAAACCGACCTCGATGCAACTACTCGTTATGATTTGCATACAAGACTTGAAGGAATGCCTAAGCATACAAAGGTTTGCCACGGTGACTTCAATCCTTCAAATATTATTATCGCAGAAGACGGTACACCTTACATTTTAGACTGGTCACACGCAACTCAGGGTAATGCTTCAGCAGATGCAGCAAGAACATACCTCCTCTTCTGGCTTAACGGCGACATCAGTGGAGCGAAAAAATATCTTGACTTGTTCTGCGAAAAAAGCGAAACAGCAAAACAGTATGTTCAGAAATGGATGCCTATTGTTGCGGCTTCTCAGTCAGTTAAAGGTAATTCTCAAGAACGTGAATTCTTACTCTCTTGGGTAGATGTTGTAGATTACGAATAATAAAATAAATCTTAGCAGTGAAAGGATGTTTTGAAATGAAAATTACAGTATGTATTGGTAGTTCATGTCATATTAAAGGTTCTCGTCAGGTTGTAGAGCAGCTTCAGTATTTAATCGCTGAAAATAAGCTCGATGATAAAGTAGAACTCGGAGGCACATTCTGCATGGGTAAATGTCAGCAGGGCGTATGCGTAACTGTGGATGATAGCTTCCATTCTGTTACACCTGAAACAGTAGATGTGTTCTTCAAAAAAGAAGTTTTAGCGAAAGTGTGAGGATGATATGGTAATTCAAATATGCGTTGGCAGTTCTTGTCATTTAAAGGGTTCACCTGAAATTGTAGAGTTACTTACCAAAGCAGTTGAAGAACACCATCTTGAGGATGAAATAACACTTGCCGGTAGCTTTTGTATCGGCAGGTGTAATCGTCAAGGCGTCACTGTTCAGGTGGATGACGAAATCCATGTAGGTATCACCCGTGAAAATTTTAAAGACTTTTTTAATGATAAAGTGCTAGCTAGGATTGAAAACGAAAGGAAGTAACGGGAAATGCCAAATTGTTTAACATTAAAAAAATCAAACTGTAAAAACTGTTATAAGTGCATTCGCCACTGTCCAGTCAAAGCGATTCGTTTTTCCGGCAATCAGGCACATATTATCGGAAATGAATGTATTTTGTGCGGACAGTGTTTTGTTGTTTGTCCGCAAAATGCAAAACAGATTGTTGATGAAACCGAAAAAGTAAAGGTGTTTTTGCAAAGCGGCGATCCCGTTGTTGTAAGCTTGGCACCATCTTTTGTTGCAAATTACGAAGGTGTGGGAATTTGTGCAATGCGTGACGCACTTCAAAAGCTTGGCTTTTATGAAGTTGAAGAAACTGCAATTGGTGCAACAATTGTTAAAAACGAGTATGAAAGAATGCTTAAAGAAGATGAGCGTGATATTATAATCACCTCCTGCTGTCATTCAATCAACTTACTTATACAAAAATACTTCCCTGCAGAGCTTGAATATCTGGCAGATGTTGTTTCTCCTATGCAGGCTCATTGCATGGATATTAAAAAGAGATTTCCAAAGGCAAAAACTGTGTTTATAGGTCCTTGCGTTGCTAAAAAAGATGAAGCAGAGCATTATGAAGGTGTTGTTGATGCAGTTTTAACTTTTGAAGAGCTTACAAATTGGTTAAAGGAAGAAAACATTGAGCTGAAAACAGATATGGATTCCAACGAAGAGAGCCGTGCAAGATTTTTCCCAACAACAGGCGGAATCCTTAAAACAATGGCACAGGACGCTCCTGGCTATACTTATATGGCCCTTGATGGAATCGAAAACTGTGTTGATGCGTTAAAAGACATTGAAAGCGGAAAAATACATAAATGCTTTATTGAAATGTCGGCTTGTGTAGGCAGTTGTATCGGCGGTCCTGTTATGGAAAAATATCATCGAAGCACACCGATTAAAGATTATATTACCATAGCAAATTATGCAGGTAACAAAGACTTTGATGTGGTGAAGCCTGATAATATGGAACTGAAAAAGCAGTTTACATATATTGAGCACAGATTACAGCAGCCTTCTGAAACCGAAATTTACAATGTTCTTCGTCAAATGGGCAAGTTTAAGCCTTCCGATGAACTTAACTGTGGTTCCTGTGGATATAACACCTGCCGTGAAAAAGCTATTGCTATTTGTCAGGGTAAAGCAGAAATTTCTATGTGCTTGCCATTCCTTAAGGATAAAGCCGAAAGCTTTTCTGATACTATTGTTAAGAATACACCAAACGGTCTTATAGTTCTTAATGAAGAATTAGAAGTACAGCAGATAAACGAAGCAGCAAGAAACATAATGAACATTCGTTCAAGCACAGATGTACTTGGCGATTTAGTTGTTCGTATTATGGATCCTACAGACTTTATGGAAGTAAGAAATACGGGCAGAGATATCAGAAACAAGATGGTATATCTTCCTGAATATAAAAGATATGTTGAACAGTCAGTTGTTTATGATAAAGACTCACATCTCTTAATAGGCATTATGCGTGATATTACCGATGAACAAAACGCACGTGAAAAGAAAGAAAGTATCAGCCGTCAGACTGTAGAGGTTGCGGATAAAGTTGTTGATAAGCAGATGCGTATTGTTCAGGAAATCGCATCATTACTTGGTGAAACTGCAGCAGAAACCAAAATTGCTCTTGCAAAGCTAAAGGAGTCGATACAGGATGAATGATTTATGTGCAGATATCGGCTACAAAAGTATTAACCATTACGGCGAACAGCTTTGCGGTGACCATGTAGAAATTGTTGAACAAAATGATAACTCAACTGTTATCGTTCTTGCAGACGGACTTGGAAGCGGTGTTAAAGCAAGTATTCTTTCAACACTCACATCAAAGATTATTTCAACAATGATGGCGGCAGGACTTCCTATTGAAGAATGTGTGTTAACCATTGCAGCAACACTTCCTGTTTGCTCAGTTCGTGGTGTAGCATACTCAACATTTACAATTATGCACATCATCAATAATGAAACTGCTGAAATCATTCAGTACGATAATCCGCAGACAATTGTTCTTCGTGATAATAAGAATTACGATTATCCCAAAACAGAAATGAACATTGACGGGAAGAAAATATATAAGTCTGTTATCCGTTTGCAGGAAGGCGATATTTTCATCGCTATGAGTGACGGCTGCCCTCATGCCGGAATCGGTATAGCTTACAACTTCGGTTGGAAGCGTGAGGATATTATCGGTTTTATGGAAACTATGTCGTTATCCGGTCTTACTGCAAAGAATCTTGCTACTCTTCTTGTTGATGAATGCGATAAACTTTACGGTCAAAAACCTGGCGATGATGCAACGGCGTGTATTGTGAAAATCAGAAAGAGAGAGCCTATGAATATTCTCTTTGGTCCTCCTTCCAACCGTGATGACTGTGACCGCATGATGTCTCTCTTTTTCTCAAAGGAAGGTAAGCATATTATATGCGGCGGAACGACCTCAACTATTGCGGCAAAGTATTTGAGAAAACCTTTGCAGGCAACTTTGAATTTTGAAAAATCCGATGTTCCTCCCATTGCAAAGCTTGAAGGCGTTGACTTGGTAACAGAGGGCGTTATTACAATGAACAAGGTAATCGAATACGCTAAAGATTATCTTGGCGAAAACGAAATGTATGAGCATTGGAATTATAAGCGTGACGGTGCTTCGCTCATTTGTCAGTTGTTATTTGAAGAAGCAACGGATATAAACTTCTATGTTGGTCGCGCTATAAACCCTGCACATCAGAATCCCGATTTGCCGATAAATTTCAGTATTAAGATGAATTTGGTTGAGGAACTTTCAAAAAGCCTGAAGGAAATGGGTAAAAGAATTAAAGTAAGTTATTTTTAAGGAGTGTGAATTATGAGAAAATTTGATACTAAAGTTCAGCATTTGAAGTATAAAGTGCTGCGTGAAGTTGCAAAAGAGGCTTGGAATGACACTCTGCTTGAAAATATCTTGGAAATTCCGAAAACGATTGTCCCGGGTAAAACCTCCACAATGCGTTGTTGTGTTTATAAGGAAAGAGCTATACTTTCTGAGCGTGTAAAAATCGCTATGGGTGGAGATAAAGAAAATCCAAATGTAATTGAAGTAATTGAAATTGCCTGTGATGAATGCCCGGCAGCTGGCTATGAAGTAACAGATTCATGCCGTGGGTGTCTTGCTCACAGATGTGAGGATGTCTGCAAAAGAGGGGCAATTTCATTTGACCACAATCATGTGGCACATATTGATAAATCAAAATGTGTGGAATGCGGAGCTTGTGCAAAGGTTTGTCCTTATTCTGCTATTGTGAACCGCAAACGTCCTTGCCAGAATGCTTGTAAAATAAAAGCTATTTCTATTAATGAGGATAATGCTGCTGCAATTGATAACAGTAAATGTACAGCCTGCGGAGCTTGTGTATATCAGTGCCCATTCGGTGCTATTATGGATAAGTCATATATTTTGAATGTGATTGACCTGATTAAGAAAAGTGAAAATAATCAGAAATATAAGGTATATGCTATGGTTGCACCTTCAATTTCCAGTCAGTTTACTTATGCAAAGCTCGGTCAGGTAATCAAGGGACTTAAAGAACTTGGTTTCTATACGGTAATTGAAGCAGCACTTGGTGCAGATATGGTTGCACAGGCAGAATCAAAAGAGCTTTCGGAAAAAGGACTTTTGACAAGCTCATGCTGTCCGGCTTTTGTTGCTTATGTAAAATCAGCGTTCCCTGATTTGGCAAAATATATTTCCCACAACCTTTCGCCAATGGCAACACTTGCAAAATATATCAAGGAAACGGATGCGAATTCAAAAGTAGTGTTTATTGGACCTTGTACAGCCAAAAAAGCTGAGGCACAGCTTGAAGATGTAAAGCCTTATGTAGATGCTGTCATGACCTTTGAAGAGCTTCAGGCACTCTACGACAGTAAAGATATTGACATTACAACTCTTGAAGAAGATGTTTTGGATAACGCATCATATTTCGGTAGAATATTTGCTCGCAGTGGCGGACTTTCTGATGCAGTTGCTCAGGGCCTTAAGGAACAGAATATCGAATTTGACTTAAAGGCAATTCCTTGTGACGGAATAGAAGCTTGCAAGATGGCACTTCTCAAGCTGAGCAAGGGTGTACTTGATGCAAACTTTATCGAAGGTATGGCGTGTGTCGGCGGATGCAGCGGCGGTGCAGGATGCTTGACTCACGGCGAGAAGAATAAATCTGAGGTTGACAAATACGGCAGAGAAGCTTTAGAAAAAACAATCAGCGATGCTGTATCAGTATTAAAATAAAACTAAATATAGCTTTGCTTAGATATATTGTAAAATAGTTTATCCCAAAAATCCCCAGTCCAAAAATATCAAAAATCAGTATAAATCCCCCAAAAAGTCAAACAATAAAAGCACATCAGGATTTGATTATAAAGGAGAATTTATATATGAAAGCAACAGGTATAGTACGCCGTATAGATGACCTCGGTCGTGTTGTTATCCCAAAAGAGATAAGAAGAACCATGAGAATA
>JAZNIM010000113.1:0-3416 GCA_045577475.1 Eubacteriales bacterium
CCTTTATGAAGGAAAAGCGCACCAAAATCACAAACGCAGAAATGAGAAGTCTGCTTGTTTCTTCAGGAAAAATTGCTTCTCCTACAAAGACAACAGACGACATCACCGATGCACCTCGTGCCGTATCTTCCCTTATTGACCAGGTCGACACCGAAGACCTGACAGGAACAGGCGGTATTGACATTCCTTTTGCAAAAACCGTTCTTGAAGGCGAAGAAAGCACAGAGGGCGAAGCTGCAACCGATAAGGACCCTGAACTCGGTATTGCTTGCATCAAGAATACCGATATCACGGTTATGGCAAGCATCTCAAAGAAGTACGAAAAGTTGAGTCCTCACAAATACGAAGAAAAGGTTAAGGAGCTTGCTTTCAAGGGCTTAAGAAGAATTGCCGCAAAGCTCATCGTTAGAGGTAGTACTGACGGCAATATGATGGGCGTTTATAATGCTAAGGATAAGGATGGCGAAGCCATTTGTAACGAAATCGCAATTTCAGGCGAAATCGACCAGAACACACTATCCACAATCGTATTCGGTCACGGCTCTGATGAAGAGGCAGGCGGATTTGCCCGTCTCTACCTCAACAAGCTTGACCTTGATGCTTTTGGCAAGGTGCGTGGCAAAAACGAACTCAAGGCAGTGTATGAAATCACGCCTGACGGCTCAAACCCCAACATAGGTATTATCAAGAACGGCGGCATTTCCGTCCCCTATACAATTTGTTCCCACGCAACCGCATTTTGTAAAGCAGCAGCATCAGCTGAAGGCGTACCCACAATGTTCTATGGAGACCCTGAATGTTATACAATGGGGCTCTACGGTGATTATGAAATCACCGTATCAAAAGACTTCCAGTTTAACAAGGGTCTCAACACCATTTTGGGTGATGCAACGCTCGGCGGTAACGTAAATGCTTATAAGGGCTTTTCCGTTATCAAGAAGAAGACCGTGTAATTAAGGCATAAGAAAGGAAATACTCATGGATTTACTTGAAAGCGTAAAGCTTGACCTTCGCAAGAGTTCAGTTACATATCTTGACTCATCAATCGCCGAGGATATAGAAGCGGCACTTGAAATAATAAGGACTGCCGGCATAAAGCCGGATGAATCCGACCCGCTTGTTGTACGTGCCGTGAAGCATTATCTGAGGTTTCTGCATGACTTCAACGGTGAGGCTGACAGATATAAGGCATCCTTTGACGAGCTTGTAAAGACCATGAGTTTTTCCTCAGAGAGGCGGTTGGACGTTAGTGAAGAATGAAATCGTTATTCTTACAAAAACGCAGGAAGTCCTGGATAAAGATGGCTATAAGACAGGAGTTAGGGTTGTTGACGAGAGAGAAGTCTTTGCCGAAGAAAAAAGCGTTACACGGGAAGAGTTTTTCAAAGCTCTTCAGAGCGGCTTTTCCGCTGATATTGTGCTGTGCGTAAACCGTGATGAGTATGACGGGCATAACAAAGCTTATTACAACGGTAATACTTACCGTATTTACCGCACCTATTCATCGGGTGTTTATGATATAGAGCTTATGTGCGAGAGGGTTGAGGACAATGGCACGGCTTGATATTAAGATGCCTAAAGAATACCTTGACTCAATTAATAAGCTTGGTACCGATGACAGCTTTTATAAAGCTGTTGTATCAGCTTGTAAGAATCCGTTGAAAAAGCAACTGAAGGCGGCACTGAAAAAGCACCGTATCACAGGTAAGCTTGAAAAGAACGTAAAAGCATATGTCAAAAAGAATTCGAAAACAGGAGAACACTTTGCTATAGCCGCACCTGTGGGAGACCACGAAACAACATCCAAATCGGGAAAGAAATATTTATACCCGGCAAAAAACATAGCAGCTCACATTGAGTATGGCACATCACACCAACCGCCGAAGCCTTACGTTGATATGGCAGCACGAGCTGCAGAGGCAGAAGCGACACAAGCAATGCAGGAAGCGATTGACAAAAAAACAAAGGAGATGGGACTGTGAATGTAAATGAGCTTATAAAAAAATCTCTTGCACCGACAAAACTTCCGATTTATGCGGATTTTGCAAGAGAAAAGAAAGACGAATACATAGTGTTTAATTATGTATCGGAGCCTTACGATAACTTTTCCGATAATGCTCCTGAGAATGATTACACTTCCTTGCAACTGCACTATTTTACAAAAAATAATCCTCACTCTGCAAAGAAAGAAATTGCCGAATTGCTGTTTGATGCAGGCTTTGATGTAGCTATAGGGGCAACATCATACGAGGAAGACACAAAATACAACCACACCGTGTACGATATAGGTATTGATGGTGTGGTAGAGCTTAATGAAAGAGAGGGCTAAACAATGGCAATTACAGGCGTATCAAGTTCTTTTTACGCAAAATACAAAGAAAATGACGGCACACCTACATATGAAGGCGGCGGCAAATTCGCAAGAATGACAAATATTGAAAACACCGTCACCGCAAACGAAACCGAGCTTTACAGCGATGACGGTCTTGAAGATGCGGACTACAGCTTCTCAAGCGGTGCATTAAAAATTGATGTATCAGACCTTGAGGACGGAGTTATATCCGACATTACAGGTGCTAAGCTTAAAGAACGTACGGTCGGTGATGAAACTGTTCAGGAAATCGTATACGATGATGAACAGGAAGAGTCAGAACTGGGCTTCGGCTTTGTTATTGAGAAGAAAAAGAAAGGTGTTTACTCTTACCGTGCAATTGTGCTGCCGAGAATCAAGTTCAAGATGCCCGGTGTAACAGCTGCAACACGTGGCAAGACACTTTCCTTCCAGACAAGAACCGTTGAAGCAGTCGTTCACCGTGACCACTCAGAGAAGCGATGTTGGAAGAGAGAAGCAACCTTCAGCAAAAAGGAGACTGCTATATCCTACATCAAAGAGCTTCTCAATATCACCGAAGCACAGCAGGCAGCACAGCAGGCAGCACAGGAGGAATAACATATGGTCAGAGCAAATGCAGGCGGTAAGAACATCCCTTTATACATGGGTATGAAGGCTGTTACAGCCATTACCCGAAAGTACGGTTCTCTTATGGCACTTCGTGAAGTGCTGTCAGATACAGAGAACGAAGATGCACAATACGAAGCAACCTTCTTTGTTGCACATCAGCTTAATATCAATGCAAGCATCATTGAAGAGAGCGAGCCATCATTCAAAAGTGCAGAGGTTATGGAAGCTTCCTGCAGACCTCACGAATACGCCCCTTTGTTTGTGGCTGTTTGTGATGCTATCAAGGAAAGCACCGAGACAAGCATTGATGCAGAAATAGTCGGAGCAGACTCAAAAAACGTGACAGCCACGCAGGACACATAATAAGTCCTGCGTGGTATGAGTATTACAGACTAAAACTCGGTCTGTCAAAAAAAGAGTTTGACATATTAAAGTACGGTGAATTCTATGACCT